>JABDBV010000020.1 GCA_013288395.1 Gammaproteobacteria bacterium
AAACATGAAATTTTAAAAACGATTGATGACTATAAAATTGGAATTGTAGGCAGCGAGGAGCATGAAGGCGGTTTATCATGGATTCCTCAGTATTTCAAGCAGATTGAATATCTTGATCTTGATGTGACGAGAGAGGTGATTGAAGAATATCTCAAAATAAATAATGAAAATTTTGAAAAAAAACTTACTGGGCTCGGGCCAAGCTCTGAGTATTTGCTGTCGACTGCTGAATGTGGGAATGTGAGCCAGCTGAATGACATAGTAATGTATAAAGAATATTTAGAGATGATTTTATCACGACAGCCAACTAAATCACGGTTAAGAAGTATCGGTTTAAGTCTTCGACGTGTTGATATGGATGACACTTTAGAATTTGTAAGTAAAAAATTAGAAGAGTTGGAATGTTTGTATATACAAGGAAAAGATACTCAATTCATAGCATTTGAACCTAACTTGAGATTTGAAAAATTAAAAGAACTTAGCGTCAATTCAACCATTCAATTAGATGGGATATTGTCATTTTTAAATAATTGCACAAATTTAGAAAATGTAAAATTATTTGGGGGTGTAAACACAGCAGAAGCCGCCGATTCAAAATGTATCCAATTAACTATTCCGACGAAGATCACGCGTATTCAAATTAATTTAGGTGATGAAAACGCAGAAAAAAATCTTATATCAGCACTGATTGGAAAGGTGCCTAGCTTAGAAAAATTCAAATTTCTGATTGGTGGCGTTCATTGCTCTTTAGAGCTTCATTCACATTTATTTAACCTGATATCAGAAAGCAAGCAATTGAATAATCTTAGCCTGCAACTAGCGTGTTGTAATCTAAATATAAACGATCTGGATATTGGGAAGGAGTGGCGGAACCTAAGAAAATTGACACTTCGAGTAAAAGAAATATCTTGTCAATCGCTCGAGAAAATTCTGAGTAAAACACCGAATCTCACGAACCTAAGTGTGAAAATAAATAAATTATCTGGCATATGGAGTGGGAATCCACTGCCAACGTTTAATGTGCTAAGCAAACTGAGACTGGAGTGGGTAGAATGCGGGGAAGATGCCCTTGCTGGAATTCAGGCATTGTTGTCAGCGTCGCCGAGTTTAAGAGAGTTAATTATTATCCAAGCCGAAGGGGTTTTTAACGCATCTGAACCACCAATAGATTTACAATATTCAGGACAGCAGCTTGAAAGGTTAGTAATGTCTGGTCGTCGATTTAGTCGCAATGGCCTCCTGAAATTTAAATTAGACTCTTCGAAGCTCGAGGTGATTGATTTAAAGGGGTCGATAGATTTAAAAATCAAGCCTAAAAAACTTCAAAGATTATTTTTGAAAGGAGTATTAGATAATAGAAGTGATTTGTTAGGATTGGCACCAGCGGTGTTGAAAATGGATGCGGTTGAAACTCTTTATTACCATCCATTATATACATCAAATGCGTGGAAAAATGTAGAAAATTTTGAAATGCATAACATGACAGAAGAAAATGTAAATGATATTTTGCCACTATGTCATAACATAAAAACACTTAGTGTTATGAAATGCGGTAAGATTTTATCATATAAGTCCATGGGCGCATTTCCATTCCTAAAGAAAGTGATTCTAAAGCACTTTATAGCAGATTTTTCTTCTTTGGAAAAATTTGTGATAAATAATCCAAATATTCAGGAAGTGCAACTTGTTGGATGTGATATACATGGTTTATTGGATTTATCATCGCCGCTGTGGAGTGGAAAATATAAAATTGCACTTTTTTCAACTATGATTGAAGGAGGATCTTTTGAGATACTAACAAAGCTCATCGATCGCAATATAATCAAGTTAGAAATGAGAAATTCTCAAGAATGGGATGGCAACAATTGGCGCTGGTCTAATAATGACAAAGAACAAGAAGTAAATGATATAGAAATTGATGGCGCCACCGTTAGCGAAAATCCAACGGTTAATGTAAACACTTATTTTGAAACAAAGCCAAACACTGACTATCCGCATCCAAGTAAGTATAGACGTGGAGTTTCGAGCGGGATATATAATGTCAATGGCAAGATTGCATGTAAACTAATTCAACCTAATTTTTCTGAAAAAGATGTGCCTAAGGATGTTCCAAATAAAGAAGCAGCTGAAATCAAATCGATGTACGATAATAATTATAAAAACTCACTCAACCACTTTTTAGGAAAATATCCTTGTTTTGTCAAACCAAAAATGTATTACTCGCTTCCATCTTTAAGTGCAAACGAAGAATTAATTGATTACGGATCGAAAGACCCGATACAGCTTACTTATTGCAATGAAAATAATTTATGGTATGTCTCACTAAAAGACGGTGAAAAAGCGAGAGAAATTCAAATTGATTATATTTTATTTATTGCAACATTTGATGCAGAAGAATTGTTAAAAACAAATCCCAATTTCCTGAATTTTTTAAATTATTTTCTAGGCTTTGGTGAGGGTAGTTTAAAGGGTGTAAATCAACAATCACGCCCTGAGGAGGTTCTCAAGGCTATAGTTTCCCAACGCGTGGGATCATGTAGGCATCGTACTTATGGCGCATTGTATTGGAAGGGTAGAATTGATATCCCTTTGCGAGCCAATTTTAATCAATGTCATGCTTTTATTGAAGTTCAGCATAATGGAATATGGTATGGATTCAATTTAGGTGGATATCCGTCGAACCTGCAAATAAAGCCATTTGATTCATTAAAGACTAATGATGAAGTATTGAATCAAATGATTGAAAATAAAGTGGAGTTATCAAAAGAAAATACGATTGAAGAAAATAAACAAGATAATCCATTCTTAAAAATTAACAAAGTCGACCACGTTAATAGTATGGTTGAATTGATTCAACATATGATGGGTCGATCTTCCCGCTATAAAACACCAAATTTCCTACTTCTGTTTGATCAAACACGGTTTGAATTAGCGTTGAATAACGCTTTCTTAAAGTTAAGTAAGACGGAGAACTTTAATTTCCATTATGTGAAACATCTCGATGATGCGACTGCAGATGATATTTTTATAGAACAAGACGGCCAACACTTAATTGTAGATAGCGAATTAAATTTATTTCTTAAAAATGCGAAAAAAGGCGATGTTATCGTGTTTGATTGGAGTAAATATAAATCCAATCATGTGGGACTCAATTCGATTATTAGTGATGATAGGATGTTAGGCGATATTGCGATTAAAAATGGTGTTATTGTTATTAATATATTACATCAATCTCGCAGGAAACGCGTGAGGGAAGATTATAACTCTAGGCATCAAGAAATATATGATGTCACTGGGCGTTCTGAGTTAGTGGTTATGTCGGAAAATAATGATCGTGTAGATGCAATGGATGTGGAAGATGTAGCGACTGTTAATTGTTATCATTCTGATGAATGGGAAGAAAAACTCTTTGGTAAGCTTGAGATGAAGCGTAAACGATTTTTTGAGAAGCCCGGGGCGCTTATACAAGCCAGCAATGAGATGCGTGTTGGGTTGAATGTAGCCAATCCCCCCATCGATTCGCTGTCATTTGAATTGTGTAAACAACAAATTAATGCAAAAGGCAGTTTTACTTTTCAAGGAAGAATATATAAACTTCCTGCCAATTTTCAAATTACTACTCACCATTCTGACATTAAGCTCAATGAAGATTTGATTTATACAGCAAATTTGAGTGGTTCATCCTTTGTTTATGCATTAAACACACAAACTTATTATCTATTTGAAACGACATACCATCATGATGGTGTGGATTCTAATACCAGTCCTGGCATTATCGAGCAATCACGCGGAACCTCAATTCAAGTTTATTACAATGACGAATTAAGTATTGAGTATTGGGCGACTATTTTAAATTTGGCTGACACTTATAGAGTAAGCCTCGGGATTATTTATGGGCCGCAAGCTGTGTTGCCGGTAGCAATGAAAACAAAAATCTCCGTTACTGATCATACAACAATGCTAACTGTTCTTTCTGATCCTTGCCAGTTAGAAAGTACTGTGCAGCCAGTAGCATTTATACAAACAAATGATATTGATTATGTGACGGATAGACTCAATGCAGCTGGAAACTATCATGTTTTGCATATAGGACGAGATGCATCATCATCCGATTGTGTAGACACATTGCGAAATCGTGATCCAAATAACAAGTTTGATTTTGAGTACATCAGAGGCTCCTTATTGCACGGTTTAGAGACCAAAAAGAAAGTGATACTCAAAGGGTTATTTTCTGATAAGTTTTTTAAACAGCTTGAATCCTTGTCCTTGCCCACTCCTTACTTGTGGGTCAATGGCGGTGTCTATTTCATACCCAACGATGTCCGAATTATTATAGTTTCGGATAAACGAAATCCTTTTCCGCTATTGAGATCAACTTATCATTGCACTATTTCAAAAGAGCAAATGCTACTGCAGCTTACATCACTTTCAAGTAATACTCAGGCACTAAACAAATTAGATGAACTCACTGCTAACCACTCATTTAGCTATATTCAGCTTAAGACCATGTATGTTGATATTATTAATCACGTTTCAAAAAATGTATTGAAATCTTTTTCACTACAGCGAGAGAATGATATTACAAAAATTGATGAATCCCTGAGCCCGGAACAATTTGACATTAAACGTAAAAATAAATTAATGAAACGTTTAGCGACCTCCCATTATGTGTTTGTTGCGGGAGAAACCGGAGTGGGAAAAAGCAATTTCATCCTCAATGCATTTTCCAATGCTGCCATTTTTGTAGGC
Organism: Gammaproteobacteria bacterium; assembly: GCA_013288395.1. Classification (GTDB taxonomy): domain Bacteria; phylum Pseudomonadota; class Gammaproteobacteria; order DSM-16500; family DSM-16500; genus Aquicella. The sequence goes on from JABDBV010000020.1 coordinate 4,750, forward strand.
TTTGACAAAGTGGATGATTGGCGTCACTCTAAGCATTCAGTTGCCAATATTTTATTTATTGATGAAGCTAATCTGGAAGAAGATTATCTATTTGATAGTTTAGAAGGGTTGTTTGATCGCGATGCGGGTATCTTAAAAAATTCAGAATTTTCAGCACTGCAAAATCATTATGTAATATGCGCTGGCAATTTTTCAAATTATAAAGGAAGAAATGAGAATAATTTTTTTAAACGGCATGGGAATATCGTTCGTTTTGGTGAGTTTAACAACCGATATTTAAAAGAAAGAATAATTTCTCCCGTTTTGCAAATGATTGAACGAACGGATATATCTCCTTATCTTAATGATATTTCTGAAAAAATTTTGAACGCATACCAACTAATTAAGAAAAACTCTAATGGTCTTACCGTTACAGCAAGGGACTTACGGTTATTATGTTTGCGGTTTTTATATCTAGTTGAAAATAATATAGTAGATACGTGTTATGACGATAGGCGTCTTAATGACCCAATGTATGAATGGCTGAACTGGGAAAATAGCCCTGTTTATACGCAATTCTTGTACCAGGCTGTGGCCGATCAAGTGTCAACTATGCCAAATAGACACGAATTATTTGAAAAACTTTACCAGTTTTACGGCATATTAGAACCAAGCATTAAAAAAACCGATGTGGCAGGATATCCAATTATAATGACACCGTCCTTGGAGCCTATTATCAGCGGTTTGAAACAGCTTTATCAGATACGTCGCTATTTATCTAACAAGAATTTTTATCATGGCATACAAGGGATATTGTTAGAAGGCCCATCTGGAGTTGGTAAAAGCAAAATGATTACTTCATTTTTAGCAGGTGAAGGAATTAGGGACTATTATAAGATTACTCCCGCTTCTAAGGAAAAAATGATTTCTGTTGGTCATAAGGCATTACATGCAGGCGCGGATATTGTCATTGAGGAAATTGACACACTTGATTTAGAAAAGGAAATAAATCAATGGATGAGCGGCTATGATTTACAAGGTAAGAAAGCGGAAAATCCTGGCTGCATGGTTTGGGCGACGAGAAACGGCGCTGCTTTTCCAGGACGTAAAGCTTTATCCGAAGCATTTTTAAATCGTTTTTTAATATTTAAATTAAATAACTATCCAGTGCATGAGTTATCACAAATTCTTGAAACTAAGGGATTGGAACCAGAACAATCGCAAAAATTATCGGATTTATATATTAAAGCAAAAGCCAGTGATACTAATCTTCTTTTAGCCCCTAGGGTTTTATTTGATTACGCAGATGCGCTTATCAATAATAGATTAGGTTTATTTAACGAGCGCAAACGTCCGCTTGAAACCAATGGCAATGAGCAACAATCGAACGTTGTTGAAAGAAAAAGATCAAAACGATCAGCACCCCACTAGTCATGATGGGATACCTGTGTTAGTGTTAAGCAGGATGAATTTAAAAGGAATTAAGTCATGTTGAATTGGGTTTTGTTATTTCTCATCGTTGCCATTATTGCGGCTGTGTTTGGTTTTACTGGTATAGCAGCGCAAGCAGCAGGTATTGCAAAAATACTCTTCATTGTTTTTTTAATATTATTTGTTATATCGCTTATTATGCATATAGGTCGCGGCTAATAATTTAATAAAAAATGCAAACGCCCGATATAACGGGCGTTGCAGTTTTTTTGTCAGACAAACTCCAAACAGCTATGTTTTTATCAACGGTACCAGCATTCTTGATGTGCTGAGACCCAGTATCCATGTCTCCAATGTCCATTTATCGTTCGGCATACTCGATTACCGTAATACCCATTGTGGTGATAAGTAACATAACCATCTCGATAGTGATTGTATCTATAATAAACATAGGCATCTGCAGATTCGGCAATGAGAGTTGCGCCCATTGCAATGACTAGAGATAACGTGAGTGTTAAGAATTTGCTTTTCATAAGAACCCCCATATTTTTGTGTTTTTATTAAAGGTTGAGTAAAGCTTGTTAATAATGAAGTAGAGTGAGTTTTCTAACACATTTATTGTTCTACATAATTATACCATATTTGGGCGTTTTTGATGGTTTCTAACTTATCAATGTGTTTCTACTGCAATATTAATGACATTTTCCATGTCCAGGACAAATAGTAGCCAATCGAAACAAACTTAGATAAAATGAACTTCCATTTACGCTAATAAAAAGGATTTTACGATGCCTGAATATCTCATGCTATTTCGTTATACTTCTAAAGGCCTGCAAAACATCAAAGATGCGCCCAAAAGAATCACGGATACAAAAAAGTTATTTGAACAAAACGGTGCAAAAGTTAAAACATTATATGCAGTACTTGGTCAGTACGACACTGTTTGTATTGCCGAGGCGCCAGATGATGAAACGATAGCAAAAATATCATTGCAAATAGGATCACTAGGAAACGTGCAAGCTGAAACACTACGCGCATTTAGTGAAGAACAAACGATTAAGTTAATTAGTCAAATTTCGTAAAAAATGTAGCCCGTATAAAATGTAAAACATTTCGTACGGGCTCGATCATATATAGGGAGCGGCTTTTTGACCTTTATCGAACCTGCCATTTTTATTTTATTGTTCGCTATTCTCTCCGTTCCGATATCAGCGCGTTTTCATGTGCCTTTTGAAATATTTTTGGTTATAGGTAGCTGTATTCTAAGTTTGAGTCCATGGTTGCCTACTTTTCAGCTTAACCCGTTTATCGTTTTCAATTTATTTTTACCACCCATTTTATTTTATGCCGCATATTTCACTTCTTGGCGAGATTTTAAATTTAATTTTCGGCCTATTAGCTTGCTTGCATTTGGGTTGGTGATTTTCACAATGAGCCTTGTTGCTGTCATTGCCAAAATAGTGCTGCCAGAATTTACTTGGGCGGAAAGTTTTTTACTCGGGGCAATTGTTTCGCCTACAGATGCCTCCTCTGCCACCAGCATTATAAAAAAACTTGGTGCGCCTCGTCGGTTGATTTCCATATTAGAAGGGGAAAGCATGCTAAATGACGCAACAGCGTTAATGCTGTTTCGTATTTCACTGGCTGCTATTTTAGGCGGATCATTTTCATTTCCTCATGTAGCCTTTCATTTTATTTTAATCACAACGGGTGGCATTGTATTAGGGCTAATGATAAGTGCAATCTCAGTTTATATATTACCAAAGATTCATTTTGTGACAGCAGAAACCACTCTTACTTTTATTACTGCATTTGCCTGCTATCTTGTAGGCGAATCCTTGGGAGTCTCAGGCGTTATTGCAACGGTGGTAGGTGGTCTTTATTATGGCAGACGAATTCCAGAGATTGCATCATCACAAATGCGAATTAATGCCAATGCAAGTTGGAATACGACTCTCTTCGTCATTAATGGTCTCGTCTTTACTCTCATTGGGCTTGAATTGCCGATGATTTTAAAAAACTTACAATTTCATTCAACTAGCATGCTCATTTATTATGCCTTATTGATTAGCATAGTGGTTATATTAGCACGCATCATCTGGGTGTTTCCGATGGCCTATCTACCCCGCTTATTTTTTCCATCGATAGCGCGCAAAGACCCCATGCCATCTTGGAAAACGCTTTTTGTATTAAGCTGGTCTGGCGTGCGCGGTATCGTTTCATTAGCAGCTGCTTTATCTATCCCTTATCTAACTTCAACAGGAATGGCTTTTCCGCACCGGGATTTAATTCTTTTTATTACCTATAGTGTCATTGTGATTACGCTAATCGTTCCTACATTAACCCTCCCTATTATTTTGCATTTATTAAAATTACTGGATGAAGAAGATGAATTGAAACAAGAGGCCATTGCAAGGATTTACTCCTTAGAAAATTCTGTTGAGTATATTAAAGAGTTATCAGTGAAAGAAAAAATTCCTGAAACGGTAACGAAGGATTTTCTTAAACAAATTGATCGCAGGCATAAAGTAATAAAAACACAATTAGAAAGCGCCCCTTACTCTACTTTATCTGATGAACATTCGGCATTAACAAAATTGATGTATGCCTCCATTGAAAGCGAAAGAAAAACCCTGATAACTCTAAGAAAGACAGGTGAAATACGTGATGAAGTTTTCCATCGGCTTTCAGATGAACTAGATATTGAAGAAATGCGGGCGAAAACGCTGAGAATATAAAGCTCTAAAAAGTGTACAGGGCATTAAAAATATGTCTTTGACAAAGCCCGGTTGGAGCCTAAACATAACAATTCGCCCCCATATGTCAGCATGTATGGTGTAGCCTGGACACAAAAAGCATGCCCAGGGTATAGCTTGCTAATTTAATTGCATTTAGTATGGTATCATATATAATACCAATATGAAAAAAATTATTAGAGTTATTATCGATACAAATGTAGTCTTGTCTGCCCTTCGTTCTAAAAGCGGAGCGTCTAACAAACTAATGACTCTATTGGGAACGAATAAATTTCTACTGCAAGGTCTCAGAGCATACAAAAGTATATTTTTTATGGCGACCGACATTATCAGACCCGAGTGACGACATGCTTCTTGAATTGGCTGTAGCAGCTAATGCAGCCTATATCATTACATTTAATATTGCTGATTTCAAAGCTGCACGTCAATTTAATATAACTTTAATAGGAGAAATATCATGAGCGCACTTAGTTTAAGATTGCCAGACTCACTCCACAAGGTCGCAAAAGTATTAGCAAAGAAGGAGCATATTTCTATTAACCAATTAATCATGCTGGCCTTGGCTGAGAAAATTGCTGCATTGGAAACATTTGACTATTTAGGATCTCGCGGAAAAAAGGCAAGTCGAGCGAAATATTTGGCTGTTCTAAACAGAGCATCGAATGTTAAGCCAGATGATCAAGACAAGTTATGATATCGGATAAGCAGCGTCTGTTACCAATCAACTTATTGAATAATCAATCATTAAATTTATACATATAACGGTAATTTTTCTAACAGCAGATTAACTAGCGTATTATTTTTCTATAGTAACAATGATAATCTTTCACTCAACCTAACTGGAAGTGTATTAAATGAGAAAAATTGCTCGATTGAGCCATGGTATGACAAGCTCATTATTGAAAACAGAAGATATTGACGGGTGATTAATAATTAATTACAGCTGGTGGCTGCCATGTTCCAAGCAGCGCTGCTTTTTTCGGCCAATATAATCGCATTACCAGAAAAATTACCTGGTATGCAAGTCAATTAGCAGCAGCACATCACTCAGGATCGCGTATTTACCCTTAATATGTATAGTAATTCCACCTGACAGAATTCATATTCATAATGAGGTAAACTAATAGCTTATCAGATGTTTTCAATGAAAATCTCAAAGTTGCGATGGCCATGACCAAACATAACTTTATTACATTTGATTCAGAAACACGCGAATTAACTTGCCATGGTGAATGGAATATCTCAAACCTTGCTGAAATTAAGAAAGTCTTTGATAGCATAACCTGGCCGAAGATAGGAAATATTTCTATCGATGGAAAGGCTATCACTAAAATGGATAGCGCTGGAGCTTTCTTTCTCACAAATTGGGTAACAAAACTGCCTGATAAAAAATTAAAAATTCATTTTGAAAGTTTTTCAGAAATAAATAAAAAACTTTTAGCGTTTTCAGAAAAACAAAAATCACATGATGATATTCCTGAAAATAAAGAACTCCCATGGCTGCAAGGATTAGGAAAAGTCTTTCTTCTGCAATTGCAAGAATTTTATGAATATATTAATTTTATTGGAAGATTATTTTTTGAAAGTCTGCGGATTTTACATAATCCAACCTCATGGCGATGGAATACTGTTGCCAGCGTAATCAATACGGCTGGCACATCTGCTTTACCTATTATTACTTTATTATCATTTATGATTGGTGTCGTTATCTCCTACCAGATGGGTAATGAATTGCGCCAATATGGCGCAAATGTTTTTATAGTTAACTTGATTGGCTTTTCCATTTTACGTGAATTTGGACCATTACTTACTGCAATTATAATTGCTGGAAGAACTGGCTCCGCAATAACTGCGCAACTCGGTTTGATGAAAATTAATCGTGAACTTGATGCAATTAATACCATGGGAATTACCTCTGAAGAATTATTATTATTACCAAGATTGATTGGTGTTTTTATTGTCTTGCCTCTACTCACTATATGGGCTGATGTTTTTGGCGTGCTAGGCGGTATGTTAATGGCCAAAAATGTGCTTGGCATTACACCGCACGAGTTTATCATACGTTTTGGACATGAAATACCATTACGCGCACTATTTATTGGCTTAGGCAAAGCCCCCGTGTTTGCATTGATTATTGCAAGTATTGGTTGTTTTCAAGGTGTTAAAGTACACGGAAGCTCTGAAAGTGTTGCTATGCATACAACGCGAAGTGTTGTTTTAGCAATTTTCTTTATTATTATTGTCGATGGTATTTTTTCCATCCTTTTGAGTAATTATAAATTATGAATACACACAACACAATTATAGAAATCAAAAACTTAAAAATTAGTTTAGGTGATAAATTGATCCATAATCATTTAAATCTTTCTATCAAAAAGGGCGAGATTATTGGTATTGTCGGTGCGAGCGGTACTGGGAAAACGACATTGATGCGAGAAATATTAATGTTACAACGACCTAACTCAGGTTCCATTCATGTATTTGGAAAAGAATTAATGAATGCCACTCCTGAGAAGTTACTAGAAGTTCAAAAACGGTGGGGTGTTTTATTCCAGGAAAATGCTTTGTTTAGTTCATTGACAGTTTTAGAAAATATATCATTTCCATTGCGTGAGAGAAGCAATCTCGATGAAGAAATGATTAGAGAGCTAGCTATACAAAGAATGCTAGCTGTTGGTTTAGAAATTGATTCAGCAAACAAATTTCCTTCCGAGTTAAGTGGTGGGATGGAAAAACGTGCAGCATTAGCACGAGCAATTGTTTTAGACCCGGAAATACTTTTTCTTGATGAGCCTACCACTGGACTAGATCCTGATAGTGCAGCTGAACTAGATGAGCTTATATTAAGTTTACAGTCTTTGATGGGATTAACTATTATCATTATTACACATGATTTAGATACTTTATGGCGAGTCACCGACCGCGTTGCATTCCTAGACAAAGAAAAGGTACTTTGTGTCGATAAAATCGAGAATCTTATCCATCATTCAGACGCATCAATTCAAAAATTTTTTAATGGGCCGCGGGGACGCGCAGTTAAAAACAAACATAGTGAGTGAATATTATGGAAACTAATGTCCGTTACACGCTTGCAGGAACATTTGTATTATTCATGTTAGCGCTTATCATTTTCAGTGTCATTTGGTTATCAGCAGGCTTTACAACTGAAAAATACAATTATTACACTGTTCTCATGAAAGAATCAGTTACTGGATTAAACAAAGATGGTCCCGTTGAATTTAATGGGGTTGAGGTTGGTACAATAGATGACCTTATGATAAATAAAGATAATCCACAACTTGTCGAATTACGGTTAAAAGTTAAAAATAGCACACCAATCACGGTTGGTACAAAAGCAAAGTTAGCTTTAAGAGGAGCGTTATCGGGAGAGGCATTTATCTTACTTGAAGATAAAGGCACTGATAAACGTCAATTGACTAAAAAAGATAATGAACCTTATCCTGTCATTCCTACAACGCCGTCCATTATTGTTCGGTTAGATACAACATTAACTCAAATAAGTGACGGATTTCATCAACTAAATGAGAATTTTCATCAAATTAGTTATTCAGTAAAGGAGCTTCTAAGCCCGGAAAATTTACAGTCTATAAGGAAGTTATTGCAAAAACTTGGTGGATAGCAAGAAACAACAATTACAAATGGGAGTATACTATGAAAATTATTGTCATAATCTGTTCTATGCTTCTTATGTTTACGGTGCTTACCGCATGTTCTATTTTCAAAAAAAATGATAGTGGAGTGGCAGCTGGTGGTATTGTAGGCGGTGTTGCACCTGGCAAAGCACAATAGAAATATTGTTTGTAATGTTCGTATGGATGATTAACCCAATTTTAATAAGGAGGATGTATGCTAAAAAAATCAATGTTAATTTCAGGATTTGTTGTTGCCATATTGTGGGTAATGCAATCATTTTCTCAAGTCATTGTACAAATCACTCCAGAACAGTGGCAAAGTAATGATTGGCGTGTGCACCATGATGAGGAGTGGAAACATTGGCACAAACATCATCATAAAGAATGGCAAGAGTGGAAAAATCAAGGCCATCATGATCACGACTGATTAATAGCATTAACTTCAGGAGAATACTCATGCAAGTTAATCAAGATATCGTTAAAGGAAAATGGTTGGAGTAAGTAATTATATTTTCGCTCCAGTGCTTTCATAATACACTAATATGATATGAAAGCACTTGGCTAACATATAGTCTAGTCACATGCGTGTTTTGTTGATTACTAATAAAGGGAGATCGCGATGGCAAGTAAATATGGCAAGGTTTCGCAAAAAGAAGTAAAAAAAGAAGTGCATCGTTTTAAACAAGGAACTGCGCATAGTGGTCCAACGCTTAAAAAAGTCAAAAGCCGTGAACAAGCAATAGCGATTGGCTTGTCAAAGGCTAGAGAGAAAGGCGCTAAAGTTCCTAAAAAACCTATATAATTTAAACTATTAAACAATTGTTTAATAGTTTTTTAACGATACTCAATAGGAGGGTGCATGCCATATAAGATTGGACGAAAAACCAAAACAAAAGGTTGGCCTATCTTAAAAAATGAAAAAGGAAGGTGGATGGTCATTGCACACTCCAAGAGTAGACTGAAGGCCGCAGCAAGTATTAGAGCCCGCCATGCTGGTAAACATAATCCCCAATGGTAGGCATCTTGTCATATGCAAAATTAGTTAATGCTAAAAATATTTTAGCCCGCGTGGAAAAGACAATAATAATTGGTGTTCCATTGGGTCTTGGTAAACCAATAGACTTATTAAACGCTTTATACCGATTAGCATCTGATGACAAATCTATTAGTCTTACAATTTTAGCAGGCCTTACACTTTAGACAGGATTATTTTATGAATAAAAATATCAAGATTAAATCTTACAAAATTCCTCCCGATTTTTTAAAACACTCTAATATTAACCTTAAACAGTATAAAACATTATATCGACAATCAATCAAAAAACCAGGTCACTTCTGGGCTACACAAGCCAAAAAGTTTATTAGTTGGTTTTCTCCCTGGAAAAAAATATCGACTGGTAGCCTAAAGAAACTTAATATGCGTTGGTTTGTAGGAGGTAAATTAAATGCGTGTTATAACTGTGTTGATCGTCACCTGGAAACTCGTACAAATCAAATAGCCATTATTTGGCAAGGCGACAACCCAAACGATTCAAAAACAATTACATATGGCGAACTTTATGACAAAATTTGCCGATTTGCGAATGTATTGAAAGATCATGGAATCAAAAAAGGCGATAGAGTTTGTATTTATTTACCAATGATTCCTGAAATAATTATTTCTATGCTTGCCTGTGCTCGTATAGGCGCTATACATTCAGTGGTGTTTGGTGGCTTTTCTCCGGAATCACTTAAAACGCGTATCCTTGATGCAGAGTGTCGGCTCGTCATCACAGCAGATGAAAGCATCCGCGGTGGTAAATATATTCCATTGAAAAAAAATGTTGATATTGCAATTAAAAAATGTCCGAAAGTACATAAAGTGATTGTAGTGAAACGCACTGGTAACCCAATAACAATGCATAGAAAACGTGATATTTGGTATCACGAGGCAATGATGGGAGTGGATGCTAAATGTCCGCCAAAAAAAATGGATGCAAATGATCCGCTTTTTATTCTTTACACATCGGGTTCAACAGGAAATCCAAAAGGTGTGCTGCACACCATCGCTGGCTATATGGTATATGTAACAATGAGTTTCAAATATATTTTCGATTTTCATGATGGGGATATCTATTGGTGCACAGCCGATCTGGGTTGGATTACTGGTCATTCTTATCTTCTCTATGGGCCATTAGCAAACGGTGGTACAACTCTTTTGTTTGAAGGTGTGCCTAACTACCCAAATTTTTCTCGTTATTGGGAAATAATTGATAAATACAAAGTTAATATTTTTTATACAGCACCGACAGCTATTCGTGCTTTACGTCATGAGGGAGATAAGTGGGTTAATAAGACAAGTCGAAAAAGCCTTAAACTATTAGGAACCGTAGGTGAGCCTATTAACCCGGATGTTTGGGAGTGGTATTACAATGTAGTGGGTAATGCGAAATGCCCTATTGTGGATACGTGGTGGCAAACAGAAACGGGGGGAATATTGATTTCACCACTACCGGGTGCAACTCCATTAAAACCTGGTTCAGCTGCTTGGCCTTTTTTCGGTATTGTTCCTGAAATTGTGAATGATAAAGGTAAAGTAATTAAAAATAACAATCCAGGGAGGTTAGTCATTAAGCAATCTTGGCCAGGTTTCATGAAAACTATTTATGGTGACAGGAAACGTTTTGTTGATACATATTTTAAAGAAGTTCCCGGAAGATATTTAACTGGTGATGGTGCTTATCGTGATAAAGATGGTTATATTTGGATTACAGGGCGCGAGGATGATGTGATTAAAGTATCAGGGCATCGAATAGGTACAGGAGAAATAGAAAGCGCTTTACTTACTGTACAACAAGTATCCGAAGCGGCTGTAGTTGCTATTCCACATGAAGTAAAGGGACAAGCTATTTTTGCCTATGTTGTAACTAAATCAGGTGCTAAATCAGATGCATTAAAGAAGAGGTTGAATGCTCAAGTTCATCGGGTAATCGGACCCATAGCAAATTTAGAATACGTGCAATTTGTTAAAGCCCTTCCTAAAACACGATCAGGCAAAATCATGCGTCGCATTTTGCGAAAAATTGCATCGAGTGAATTTGATGACTTAGGAGACACATCTACATTAGCAGATCCTAGCGTCGTTGATACTTTAATTGCTGAGCGGAAAAAAGTTTCTAATGAGGCTAAAGGTAGGAGACAATGATATATCTAAACAATATTCTTTCTCTCTTTATTACTATCCATCTGGGTGTTTCTGACTATAGCTTTTCTTTAAACTATCGTCAGCCAAGCCTGTAGTATCATTTCAATTTTTAAGCCTAGTTGATGTGCATTTTCATTGAAAAAGTGATAATATTAAATCTGGTTTATTGCTTTTTAGAATATAGGAATACGATAAATTTAACTAAAGGGAGGTTGTCTGATGAAAGGTTTTTCATTGTTAAAAATAGGCATATTTTCTGTATTTATCATATTTTCTGCACAAATCTTTGCGGATACTCCTCTGTCAGACAGTGCTATTACCAACGAAATTAAAACAAAAATTACGGAAGATCCAATGCTTCGGCATTCCAATATTAATGTCAATGTGACTACTGATCATCAAGTTGTTAACTTTTCTGGTGTTGTAAATTCAGAAAGTGAGGCAAGTACATTAATAACGCTTGCACAATCAACTGTGGACGTAAAAGATGTAAACACTTCCAACCTTACAGTTAAAGGAAGCAATCAACCTTTATCAGATACATATATTACAGCAAAAGTGAAAGGCGAATTTCTTAAAGAAAAATTATTTGGTGATATAAACATTTCTGCGTGGACTATAAAAGTTGAAACTAACAATGCTGTAGTCTATTTAACAGGTACATCTGAAAGCAAGTCTCAAGTAGAAAATGCTGTTAAATTGGCCCAATCTATTTCTGGTGTCAAACAAGTAAAATATCGAATTAAAGTCATGCGCGATCATACTGATAATTATGAAATGACCAATAATTAATATTTTTTATTTTGATTGTCAAAATGAGGAGAGCAGCTATGTTAGGATGGGTTCTAACTTTTTTTCTGATTGCAATAATTGCAGGTATATTAGGATTCACAGGCGTTGCGATTGCAGCTGCTGAAATTGCTAAAGTAATTTTTATTATTTTCTTAATCATGTTTGTTGCGTCGTTCATTTTATATTTATCTGGGACGGTGCTCACAATTTTAACGTGGGTTTTAATATTCCTGGGCATTTCTATAATTGCTGCTGTATTAGGTTTTACCGGTATTGCGATTGCGGCTGCAGAAATCGCGAAAATTACTTTTCTAATTTTCATTGTATTATTTGTTGCATCACTAGTGATGCACTTATTAGAAAAATCAAAGCTCCCTTAACCAAAATTGAATTTATCAGCTATAGAGATAGGCAAGGAAAATGTACACTCCGGAAATGGAATCGAGGACATTGGGTTGCGCAATAGTGAGGTATTGATTCGTACTTTAATCTTTGGAGGAAATTATTATGAAAAAGTTACTTACATTAAGCGTAGCAGTTTTCTTATTAGTTGGTCTTCTTACATCATGCACAAACAGAGAAATGGGAACGGTAGGTGGTGCGGCGGTTGGTGGCGTTGCTGGCAATGCATTAACTGGTGGCAGTACAGCTGGTACCGTTGCTGGTGCAGTCGGTGGCGGCATCATCGGGAATCAAATGGCAAGATAGTGCGCTGCTCGTTTTTACTTAATGATCTTGAGTAAAGACTGATTACACATATAAATATCAGTGCCTGTGATGACGATCCTTCAGGTATCGCAACCTATTCACAAACAGGCGCACAATTTGGCTACAATCAGCTTTGGACTGCACCTTTTTCATTTCCATTTATGACGATTGTGCAAGAGATGTGTGGCAGAATTGGCCTGGTGACAGGCAAAGGATTGGCTGGAGTAGTACGTAAACATTATAATCGTCCAGTTTTATCTGTAGCAGTGCTATTGCTTCTAATTGCTAACATGATAAACATCGGCGCAGATTTAGGAGCAATGGCAGCTTCTGGGCAATTAGTTTTACATTTACCATTTTCAATGTCGCACGTTCAGTACCTTACCACCTAGATAATTATAGTAATTTTTAATACAAATTGCCAAGATTCTACATGTACCTTTGCTATTGCCGCCGCATCAGAAGGAGCGGCGACTCTTACTTCTGTTAACAACATAATGTTACCTCTTTATTTTACAGCTGGCGGCTGCCATGTCCCAAGCAGCGCTGCTTTTTTCGGCCAATCAGTGCTGGCTTCAATGTCTTTATAGGCATTGGGTCTAATCGATTTTAGCAGGGTCAAAAGAGTCAAGGTAAATCAACAAGCAAGTGCGGGCACGCTTTTTGTGTTATGATAGTAGGATGTGTAAAGTTCTTTATTAAAGAACCGTATTAGTTAGTCGAAATGGAATCAAGATTAATGTAAATAGGGGATTTTATGCATAAAGTCTATGGGGCAATTGTTTGGTTTATCGCAACGCTCTTTGTTGTTTACTCTTTTTGCTTAAACACCGCTTCTGCTGTTTTTTCTGAAGCAATCAAAACGAGTCTACATGCTAGTAATCTTGGTGTTTCTATTGCAACAGGCGCCTTTATTTTAGGTTTTGCCTGTATGCAAATTCCTGCGGGTTATCTACTGGATAAATATAACGCGCGCTTTGTGGTTAGCGCGGGTGTGTTTCTGCTTGCTGTGGGCAATATAGTCATTTCGCTTTCTGATAACTTGATTGTCTATACGTTATCTAACTTGTTACAAGGTATAGGCGCTTCATTTGCATTTATTGCAGCAGCAATTTTAATATCACAATGGTTTTCAGGAAAGATATTTCCTATCTTATTTGGTCTTACACAAACACTTTCATGTGTTTTAGCAGGCGTAATTCACTATTACTTTACTGTTATGTTACTAACGCATACGTGGAACCAGATTTACCAAGTCTTAGCGCTATTCGGATTTGTGTTATTGGTTCTCACCTTAATCATTGTGAAATCACCGGGCGGATATAAACGGGAAGCGAGCGTATCGCTGAAAAAATCATTGTCTATAGTTTTAAATAATAAACAAATTTGGCTTTGTTCACTTGCTGCTGCAACATCGTTTGGTGTGTTGTTAGCTTATGCCGGTTTTTGGTATATGCGTATTCAACTCTATTATTCCATCGACAACCTTCAGGCTGTTATTATTAGCGGCATGATTTTTTTTGGTATAGGAATCGGTACGCCTTTGTTGGGCTGGGCGTCCAATGTACTTAAATCGAGAGTAATGGTCATCCATGTGACGCTTTGTGTAGGAGCGATGGCGTTATTGCTTGGTATTTATCTTCCGCATTTTAATATTAGTACGTTAATCATTATTAAAGTCGTCTCATTCTTGATTGGATTTTTCCTGTCCGGCTCAATGCTTTTTTATACGATGGTGAGTGAATTTTCGACTAACAACACGCGCGGTGTGGCGATTAGCGTATTAAATACCGCCGTGTTTTTGTTTAATACACTATTGTTATTTATTCCTTATTTATTTGTCACTTCTATCTCTAAAGATTTTTTTACTTATCTTTGGATACTCCCATTTTTTGTTATATTTTCTTTGTTATTGCTTTATTTCATAAAAGACACCTATTCGGCTTAATACCAGAGGAGGGTTTAATATGAGTGATAAAACAGCTTATAGAGGTTCAATATTTTATTTTAAAGAGACAGCCACATTAGCAAGTTTGCCGATTAATAAAGACAAACAATCAGATAAAGATTGTCAGTATGTTTATATTGAAGATGGTGTACTCATTATTGAATCGGGAAAAGTGGTGGAAGCGGGAAGCTATGCTGATTTGAAGAATAAATTAGCGGGTGTCAAGGTGGTCGATTACAAAGGCAAGTTGATTACGCCTGGCTTTATCGATACCCATCAACATGCAACGCAAAGCGCGATTGTTGCGGCATATGGAGATAAGCTGCTGGAATGGCTGGATAATTATGTTTTTCCTTCCGAAAGTAATTATAGTGATAATGCCACTGCAAAAAAAGAGTTAAATTTCTTTTTGGATCAACTTGTCAGAAATGGCACAACGACAGCCGTTTCGTATGGCCCTTTGTTTTATAACGCGACGGACATATTTTTTTGAAGAGTTGAAAAAAAGAAATATGCGCTTTATTACAGGCAATATTATTATGGATGAAAATGCGCCAGATTCACTTAAGCTGACTGCGCAAGAAAACTATGATAATAGCCAGAAATTAATTGCCAAATGGCATAACAAGGATCGTTTGTCGTTCTGTATTTCACCGCGCTTTGCCTTAGCCTGCTCTCAGAAAATGCTTGAATTATGCGGTGCTCTTAAAAAGGAACATCCTGATTGTTATATTCAAACGCATTTAGATGAAAATTTAAATGAAATTGCTGCTGTGAAGAAACTGTATCCATCCAGTAAGAGTTACTTGGATGTGTATGATCAGTTTGGCCTGGTGACAGACAGATCGGTATTTGGCCACTGTATTCATACAACGGACGAGGAGCTTAAATTATTTCAAAAAACAAATGCCATTATGTCTTGGTGTCCATTAAGTAATAATTTTTTAGGCAGTGGTTTGTTTAATTTTGCTAGAGCATCAAAATATACAGACAAAATTACTTTAGGCACGGATTGGGGCGCAGGAAACTGTCTTTCTATGTTTGCAGTCATGGATGATGCTTATAAAGTTTCTATGCTAAACAGCGTCAAGTTACCCAGTATGGCGCGTTGGTTTATGACGACCTTTGGCGCAGCAAAAGCGTTACATTTAAGCGATAAAATTGGTAATTTCACACCCGGAAAGGAAGCTGACTTTATTATTATCGATGCGGATGCGACATCATATTTGAAATATCGCCGTGAGAAAGTGAGTGATATTTTTGAGTTATTGTTTATCCTGATGACGTTGGGCTCTGAAGATAATATTAAAGCAACCTATATATATGGGAAACTCGCGTGTACAAGCAGCAAAGTAGCAGAAATTGCTGGTTAGTGCGTATTGATAAAATGGCTTTGAAATGAATCAATGCAAATATGTTGCCGTTATTGTAATGGTATCGATGGGCTTATATTCCAGCGATGGAAAGGCTAATGAACCATCACCATTATCAAGTACGGCAACCTCGGTGGATATCAGTTCAAATCCCGCAGCAGTTAATATCGCAACCGGTAACGGCGCAGCACAAAAATATATCGATAAAGTATTTGGTATTAAAAATAATCATGGCATCATTTTTGGTGGGGCTTGGGTTGGTGACATCAATCAATTATTTTCTGGTGGTATTCCTCATCCAGATAAGACTACCACTAACAGCTTACTATTATTAGATCTTAGGCTTGATACGGAAAAACTTAACGGCTGGAAAGGAGGATTATTTGGTGTGCAATTCCTTCAACTCAATGCCCAAAATACAAATTTCCAAGCGGGAACCGTTCAAGGGTATAACAGTATACCTGGCCCTCCACCTTTAAACAGATCGGAGCTTTATCAGCTTTGGTATCGGCAAGCATTTTTTGATGGTAAATTTATTTTTCGTATCGGCAAAACCGTGCCCACTTATGATTTTGGCAATGTCATTAAACCTGTCGCTCTCGAAAAAGGTAATCCTACTATTCCTGCGGTATCCGGATTAATTTTTACTCCGCTTTTTATTAACCCAACCATGCTTGGTACCATGCCTGGTTATTATAACTCAGCATATGGTATTACGCTGAATTTTGCTCCGATTAAAGAATGGTATCTTTCTTATGGGTTATACGATGGAAATTTAGCACGTGGCGAGCAGACAGGATTGCATGGGACGCCTACATTTAATGGTGCACATTTTCAAATTGCAGAAACGGGCGCTACTTGGCTGCAAGGGACGCTAAAAAAGCCTGGTACATTTGCCGTTGGTATTTGGAATCAGCATGGGAAGCTTCAATCGCCGCCCACTGTTTCAGAAAATAATACAGCAGGTTTTTACTTTTTTGGCAGTCAGCGGTTATGGTACAAAAATCCGGGCAGTGATAACAGTGGTGTTTCTGGCTATTATCAATATGGATATAACAAATCAAGAGCAATGTTAATGAATAAGTCTATTGGGACTGGTTTAACCGCATTTGGACTTGTGCCTCACCGGTTTGATGATTCATTTGGAGTGGGCGCAACGTTTGCATGGATGAATAAAAATAAATTTAATCATCAAAATGAATTAATATTACAAGCTTATTACCAGGCTAACGTGATCAATGGTGTCTATTTAGAGCCGGTTATTTCCTACATTCCAACACCTGCTTCAAATGGCACGCGTAACAATGCTTGGGCGGGAACGTTGCGCGCGATCGTATTATTCTAGGAGCTAAATGTATATGAACTTGGATCAACTACGAAGAAGTATTAAAGGAAGAGTGGTAACAAAAGTAGATCACGAATTTGAATCAGTGAAAGCTGCGATGGTTTGGAATGAGATCAAGCCTGATCGATCGCCTGAAGTCATTGTTACCGTTAAAGATGACGATGATGTGATAGTTGCAGTCAATTTTGCGCGTGAAAATGGACTTAAGATCGTTGTGCATGGTGGTGGACATACGTGGTGTGGGCTTGCAGTCCGCAATGGTGGTATGATCATCGACTTAGCTAATCTTAATGAATCAACGATTGATAAAACAAATCGCACGGCAGTGATTCAACCAGTTATCAGCAACCGAGAGTTAGCACGTCGTTTAAGCGAGCATGATTTGGCGTTTCCAATTGGCCACTGTCCGACGGTTAAAGCAAGTGGGTATCTTCTTAATGGCGGCATGTCTTGGAATTTAAGTGAATGGGGGCCTGCGTGCCTCAGCGTTGAAGCCATCGAGTTTGTAACGGCGGACGGCAAAAAGCTAAAGGCCAGCGCCACGGAGCATCCTGAGCTATTTTGGGCTGCTCGAGGTTGTGGGCCGGGTATGTTTGCTGTTGCGACGCGATTTCATCTAAAGTGTTTCCCGTTGCCTAAAACAATCATGACTAGCACTTATTTTTACTCACTTGATGATTTACGTGAGGTGGTTGATGAAGTAACAGCGCTTGGTTGGAAAATGCCGAGCATCATCGAGTTATCCATATTCTTAATGAAGGCGCCACCTGAGCTTTCTGCTCAATGTAAAAAGTCGAATGGAAAAGTGTGCATGGTGTCAGCGGTGGCATTTGCTTACACTAAAGAAGAAGCAGAGGCGACACTTGCAATGTTAGAGAGTGGGACCGCCGTGAAAAAATGTTTAGCAAAAATGTTGAATGAACCGAGCAGCTTTGAAAAATTATCGGATGTTGCAGGAAGTGCGTGGCCAGAAGGCCATCGTAATTTGTGTGAAAACCAGTGTTCTAAAGCTAAACCAAGCGATATATTGATGGCATTGCGCAACAAAATTATCGACGCACCCTCAGAAAAATCAGTGATGGTGTTTTGCCAAAGCACGGGCCAGCACAATTTATTAGAGCCTTATGATGATATTGCGCTTTCAATGGATGCGCAATCATATGGTGGATCCTGGGCAATTTGGGAGAAAGCGGAAGAGGATGCCGCGAATATAAAATGGCAAAATGAAGTGGCCTTTATTATTAAATCATTCACCAGTACTCACTATATTGGTGAAACGGATATCGTAGAAGATAACACCCGAGTTCAGGGTTCATATACGCCGGAAAAATGGAAAAAACTAGAAAAAATTCGAGCGAAATATGATCCGGAAGGATTATTCTTTGGTTATCTTGGTGGTACTGACAAATAAAGAGATTCGTTCTTTGATGGGTGAACACAGCAAGGATAATGAAATGGTAACTATTCAGCC
>JABDBV010000021.1 GCA_013288395.1 Gammaproteobacteria bacterium
ATCCAGGCCGCATTAGTAAATGCGGGAGTGACGGCTAGTGATGTGGGTTATGTGGAAGCGCATGGGACGGGGACATCACTAGGTGATCCGATTGAGGTTAAAGCTTTATGCGCGGTTTATGGTGAAGGTAGATTGGCTGACAATCCATTGACTATTGGATCGGCTAAAACGAATATTGGCCACGCAGAAGCCGCTGCTGGTGTTGCCGGTTTGATGAAGTGCGTTTTGGCACTGCAATATGCAGAAATTCCGCCGCATTTACACTTTAAGAAGCTCAATCCCTATATAGATTTGACAACTTGTCCCGTGCAAATAGCAACGCTAGCTATTCCTTGGCGCTCTGATCAAAAACCACGTTTCGCTGCTGTTAGTTCATTTGGATTTAGTGGTACGAATTCTCACGCTATTTTGCAAGAAGCGCCATTGGTTAAGGCTAGTGATGCAACGCCAGGCCCTTATTTATTATTGATATCTGGCCAAAATGAAAAAGCCTTGCATGCACAATTAGCACAATTGCATCTCTATATACAAAATCATCCTCAAATTAATTTAGCCGACGTTGCCTATACGCTTCAATTAGGCCGTCAACATTTTGCTTATCGAAGTTTTATTATTTGCCAGGATATTAATGAGGTATTGGATAGACTAACAAAGCCAATTAAAATAATTTCTTGTAAAGAAAATAAAAAGACAATTTATAAGGTCCAGAAAAAATCGGATGATCTACAAACTAACTATAAATTATTGGAAGAAGTGGGTGAGCAGTGGCTACAGGGAGAAATACTGGATTGGAGTAGCTATTATCAAGATGAATTAAGGAGAAAAATTGCGTTACCAACCTATCCATTTTTGCAAGAGCGTTTTTGGTTCCGAGAAAATAAATCCAATACGGCAATACCATTGTCTCCAGTGGTTGCAAATTTACATCCGCTATTAGATGCTAATGTTTCTACTTCACAAGCAGAATGTTTTACAAAATTACTTACTGGCACAGAATTTTATTTAACTGATCATCGCGTGAATGGTTACTCTGTACTGCCTGGGGTTGCGTATTTAGAAATGGCGCGTGCTGCAGGTGTACTGGTGATGCCGGGGCAATCCGTCAGGGGATTACGCAAGGTTGTTTGGGTGAGCCCTATTCGCGTCACGGATCAAGCGCAAGAGATGAAAATTAATCTTCATCCTGCTGAATCAGGAATGACGTTTGAGATGACGACTGCTTCCGGTGAACAAGCTGAACCGGTGCTTCATGCTCAGGGCAAAATTCTTTATGGTGATTCAACCTTTGCTATCAAGCCAATTGCTTTAGATATATCTGCGATAAAAAACCGTTGTACTAATAAATGGACTGCTGCGAATATTTACGCGCATTTTAGAAAGGTTGGTCTGCAATATGGTCGAAGTTTTCAAGTGATTCAAGAACAATGGAGCAATGAGACAGAAACCATTGCCGAATTACAATTGCCTGACCATTTAAAGAAGGAGGCTAATCAATTTGTATTGCATCCCAGTTTAATGGATGGTGCCTTGCAAACAATTTATAGATTGCTTCATGCTGATCACCAAACTTATTTACCCTTTAGTGTGGGTGAAGTCGATATCGTAGGGCCAATAGCACAAAAAAGTTATGCCTATGTCATTAAAACGTCTGCAGCCGATGCAAAATTATCAACGTTCCAAATTCAAATAACGGATGAAATCGGCAATGTGATGGCGCAGATAAAAGATTTCACTGTACGCCTTTTAGCAGTTCAACCCGTTGAAAAAAAGAAAAATCTATTTTATTATCATCCCGAATGGGAACAGCAAGCTTTATTGAACAATGCTAGTGACACTTCTTTGGTTGGACCTGTTTTAGTATTTGATAGTGAAGCTGATCTCGTTCAGTTATTTCGTGAAAGATTTCCTAATCAATTGATCATTCACGCAACCTCAGGTGATAATTATCAAGCAATCGATAAAAACATATATCAGATCAACAAACAACATGCTGACGATTATGTAAAACTTTTAAACCAACTTAAGCAACAAGATAATTTACCAAAATATATTATTTATCGAACCGGCCCTCATCAAAGTAAGGATATCCTGGAGCAATTGCAGCAAATTTATTACCCATTGTTTTATCTTGCTCAAGCGCTCATACAACAAAAACTGAAGGAAAGCATCCGAGTTATTTGTGTTAATGAAACAACTTCGTTATTCACAGCCGCGCTTTCTGGATTTGCTAAAGCAGTCAATTTAGAGCATCCCAAACTCATTTATCGCATCATTGATATTCCAAACGTAAAAACAGATGGGATACAAATTCTTTTCCAAGAACTCGCAGCGCTTGACACCGAAGTGCGTTATACGAAAGACCATGCGCGATATATTAAACGTTTTAAAGAAAGCGTACCTTCAAAAGAAGCGCATCCGCTTGTACTGAAAAAAGAAGGTGTTTATCTCATTACCGGTGGTGCCGGTGGATTAGGCTTGATATTTGCACGATATCTTGCAGAAGCGTATCAAGCAAAACTCATTTTGACTGGGCGTTCAGAGCTTAATGATAAGCAGAAAGCAAGTATTATTGAATTAGAGAAATTGGGTGCGGAAGTGTTGTATGCTCACGCCGATGTCACGCAGCTTGCAGATCTTCGTCATTTAATTGACACCATCAAAAACCGCTTTGGTGCTTTAAATGGCATTCTTCACGGTGCAGGTGTTTTACGTGATGCATTTATTTTAAAGAAAACACCTGAAAAAATAGCAGAAGTATTGGCACCAAAAATAATGGGTACTATGTGTCTGGATGAAGTCACCCAATCTGAGCCGCTCGATTTCTTCGTGATGTTTTCATCGATTGTTTCTATTTTCGGTAATATTGGTCAATGCGATTATGCTTATGCAAATAGTTTTATGGATGCCTTTGCCGAGCAGCGTGAAATTTTACGAACCGAACAGCAACGATCAGGTAAAACGATTGCTATTAACTGGCCGCTATGGGCTGAAGGGGGGATGCAAATAAATAAAGACTCGCTGCAATGGCTGGAAAGAACGTTCGGTGTCCAACCACTTTCTACTGCAGATGGGATTGCAGCATTCAAGGATGCACTTACCCAAACGTATGCACAGCAGATTGTTCTGCCAGGCGAAAAAGAAAAACTTGAACGCGCATTGAATGGTAAATCTGAGAAAGTAACTGCTAATGTTAGCCAAGCAGTAGTTCAAAAAGTAGAGAGCGCCTTACAGGTTGATGAAATCATTTTACTAGAAAAAGTCAAATCGCATCTGGCTACGATTTTCTCCGAAGTGCTATCGCTTGATATCAAACATATCAGCATGACTGAGAATTTAAGCGAATACGGAATGGATTCTATCAGCTTAACGAAATTCGCTAATTCTCTTAATGATGCTTACCGTTTAGAACTGACACCTGCCACGTTATTCGAACACACCACGCTCGAGAGTCTTGCACATTACTTAGCAACCAGTCATCAAGAAGCCATGTTGTCACGCCATACGGATGCAATGACGAGTACAACCCCAAAGCCTTTAGTCGAAAAAGCTCAGCGTTATTTACCTACTCATCGAGTGAAGCCAATCACAGCGGAACGAGAAGAAGACATCGCGGTTATTGGGATGAGCGGCATATTTCCTGGTTCACCGGATTTGGATGTGTTTTGGCAAAACTTAGTTGCGCAAAAAAATTTGATTACCGAAATCCCCAAAGAACGATGGCATTGGGAAGATTATTACGGAGAAGGCGAAGGGCAAACAAAAGTGAAATGGGGTGGGTTTATCGATGGCATAGACCAGTTTGATCCAGGGTTTTTCAATATTTCACCGCTCGAAGCGGAGTTAATGGATCCGCAGCAACGAATATTCATAGAAGCTGTATGGCGAATGATGGAAGATAGTGGTTATACGAAGGAGCAATTATCGTCAGTCAAGACAGGTTTATTTGTAGGCGTTGCAGCCAACGATTATTCAGAGCTTTTGCAAAGGATTAATGAAACATCTGCCTATGTTTCAACCGGCCAAGCACATAGTGTGTTAGCGAATCGTGTTTCGTATTTACTGGATTTACATGGCCCGAGTGAACCGATTGATACCGCTTGTTCAAGTTCATTGGTTGCGATTCATCATGCTGTCAAAGCGATTCACAATGGTGATTGTGATATGGCAATTGCAGGCGGTGTCAATGTACTGTTGACGCCGACGCTTTTTATTGAATATAACAAAGCTGGGATGCTGAGTGACGATGGACGGTGCAAGACATTTGATAAAACGGCCAATGGGTATGTACGTGGCGAAGGTGTAGGCGCCATTTTATTAAAGCCGCTTAGTAATGCAATGGCAGATGGCGATACGATTTATGGTGTGATCAAGGGGACTGCGACAAATCACGGTGGGCGTGTCAATTCATTAACGGTACCGAATCCCAATGCACAAGCAGAAGTGATTACCCAAGCGATAGAGCGAGCCCATGTACCGGCAGATACGATTAGTTATATTGAAGCGCATGGAACAGGCACTTCATTAGGTGACCCGATTGAGGTCAATGGTTTAAAGAAGGCCTTTAGTGGATTACAAGTGCAACAAGGTAAAACACATGACTTAATGAATTATTGTGGTTTAGGCACGGTTAAAACCAATATTGGTCATTTAGAAATGGCAGCAGGGATTGCAGGTGTCATCAAAGTATTGTTAGCGATGAAATATGGAAAAATACCTGGCAATGTAAATTTTACAGAATTGAATCCCTATATTGAGATTAAGAAAAGTCCATTCTATATTGCAGAAAAAACACAAAACTGGATACGATTGAAGGATAAAGAGGGTAAGGAAATACCTCGCCGAGCAGGCGTCAGTTCATTTGGGTATGGTGGTGCAAATGCGCATATTCTGATGGAAGAAGCACCAGCGATTGAGATGCCACAAAATCTCGCTATCAAACCTTGTTATCTGGTGACGTTATCAGCAAAAACCGAAAGCTCGTTGCAGCAGAGAATTGTCGATTTAGAAACCTGGCTTACAAAACGTGAACAAGAAGGATCGCTGGATACCGTTTCAATAGAAGATCTCAGTTACACATTAAATGAAGGCCGTAGCCATTTCGATAATCGTTGTGCAATCGTAGTGAGTTCGCTAACAGAATTACACAAGAGCTTGGGACAACTTATCAAGCATGATTCACTATCCCATGCCTTCATACAACTAAAGAACCAAGTCAAGCCAGAAGACCAAGCGATATTTAATGAAACATTTAAACACCTAATGCGAGAAATAAATGATGCTCAGCCATTCACTGACGCAGAATATCGCGATAAATTACTCGCATTAGCTGGCTTATACATAAAAGGTTTTAATCTTGATTGGGAACGAATACATCAAGGCGAATCAAAGCGAAAGATGTCATTGCCGACCTATCCTTTTGCTAAAGAGCGATATTGGGTCCCAGATGGAATGACAACGAATGTATCCAATGTATTACCTACGCGCGTATTGCAAGTGAGTGTAGCGGAGGAGAAACCGTCACAGGTTGATGAAGTCATGTTACTCGAAAAAATTCAATCGCATTTAATTAAAATTATTTCTGAGTTACTCAAGCTTGATATCAAACATATCAGCATTACAGACAATTTCAGCGAATATGGGGTTGATTCGATTGGCTTAACGAAGTTTGCTAATGCGCTTAATAGTGATTACAGTTTAGAACTGACACCAGCCATATTATTCGAACATACTACACTCGAGAGCCTTGCAAATTACTTGGTAGTCAGTCATCAAGCAGCCCTATTATCTCGACATGCGGAAGCATTGACGAATACAAGCCCTAAGCCTTTAGTCGAAAAAGTTCAGCGATATTTGCCCGCCCAGAGAGTGAAGCCGGTAAAAGTTGGACGAGTGGAACAAGAAGAAGATATAGCGATTATTGGGATGAACGGCATCTTTCCTGGTTCACCGGATTTAAATGTGTTTTGGCAAAACTTAGTTGCGCAAAAAGATTTGATTACCGAGATACCCAAAGAGCGATGGCATTGGGAAGATTATTATGGAGCAGAAGAAGGAAAAACCAAGATTAAATGGGGTGGATTTATAGAGGGTATAGATCAGTTTGATCCAGGTTTTTTCAATATTTCACCGCGTGAAGCAGAGTTAATGGATCCACAGCAACGGTTATTTTTACAAGTCGTGTGGAAAACGATGGAAGATGCCAATGTTACGGCAAAACAATTAGCTGAAACTAAGACCGGATTATTTGTTGGTGTTTCAACGAGTGATTACGAAGAGCTATTGCAAAAAAATAATGAAATGCAAGCCTTCGCATCCACGGGTAATACGCATAGTATTGTTGCGAATCGCATATCGTATTTACTCAATCTAAGTGGGCCAAGTGTAGCCATAGATACGGCATGCTCAAGTTCATTGGTGGCATTACATCAAGCGGTGAAGGCGATTCAAGATGGTGATTGTGAATTGGCTATTGTGGGTGGTGTGAATGCGTTAATAACGCCGACATTATTTATTGAATTTTCACATGCTGGAATGCTGAGTGCGGATGGGCATTGCAAAACCTTTGATGAATCAGCGAATGGTTATGTGCGTGGTGAAGGTGCAGGTGCGATTTTATTAAAACCATTAAATAAAGCTCTCGAGGATGGTGATAACGTTTATGGTGTGATTAAGGGAACTGCAGTCAATCACGGTGGCCACGTGAGTTCATTAACAGTGCCAAATCCGAATGCGCAAGCAGAGTTAATTGTCACAGCGTTAGAACGTGCGCGAGTGGGTGTAGAGACCATTAGTTATATCGAAGCACATGGTACGGGTACATCATTAGGCGATCCAATTGAAGTCAATGGATTAAAAAAAGCGTTTACCCAATTACAGGAAAAGCAAGGCTTAGAGCGATTGCCATCAGCATATTGCGGTTTAGGCACCGTAAAAACCAATATCGGTCATTTGGAAACAGCGGCAGGGATTGCTGGCATCATCAAAGTATTGTTAGCATTTAAACATCGGCAATTACCCGGGTTGGTAAACTTCCATGAATTAAATCCATATATTGAAATTGATAATACACCATTCTATTTAGTGAAAACAACGCAAGACTGGAAGTCGTTAAAAGATGCATCTAATAAAGTGTTACCTCGACGCGCAGGCGTAAGCTCTTTTGGTTTTGGTGGAGCGAATGCACATGTGGTGTTAGAAGAGCCACCTGTCATTGCACAAAAACCTGAAGCGAATAAACCAGCCTATTTAATTACATTATCAGCGAAGAATGATAAGTCATTAAAACAAATGACTGTGAATTTAAAAGATTGGATCAAAACACAATCAGAACCGGTTTCTTTAGAGGTAATGAGTTATACCTTGAATCAATGTCGTATGCATTTTGATAAACGCATTGCAATGGTAGTTAAAAATAGTGAAGAGTTAATAGATAAATTAAATGTGTTAATTCAGGGTAAAATAACTGATGCGTGTTTTAGCGGCGATGCTAGTAAGAAACCAGATGATGCAGCGATTTATGCCAAAGTGTTAGATTCCACCACACAAGAATTAAAGGTAGGTAATTACCAAGATGCTAAAAGTTACCGAAAAAATTTAGAAGCCATAGCGAATTTATATGTGAAAGGTTATGACATCGATTGGGCATTGTTACATCAGGGAGAGGCGAATCATAAACTTTCACTGCCGACTTACCCCTTTGCTAATCAACGTTATTGGGTCGAAATCAACACTGATATGCCATCAACCGTTTCGCAGTCTAAGACAGCGCTGCATCCTTTGTTACAGGAAAACAAATCGAATATTTCTGAAATAAAATTCAGCTCAACCTTTACCGGCAATGAATTTTTCTTAAAAGATCATGTAGTACTAGGGCGTAAAATTTTACCCGGTGTTGCTTATCTTGAAATGGCAAGAGAAGCAGCTATGCAATCAATGCAAGATGATGAAGAGCAAAGTAAAGCGTCTACTATTCAATTGAGCATTCAACATGTTTTATGGTCAAGTCCAATTGTAGTTGATGATAAGCCGCACACAGTTCATTTAGGGCTATATCCACAAAATAAAAATGTCATGGAATATGAGATAAGAAGTAGTCGTGATAAAGTACATAGCCAAGGAAAAATTGTTGTGGGTTCACTGAGCGCATCTAATAGAGTTGATATTGCAACTATTCGTCAGCGCTGTTCACAATCTTTATCTGGGAAGGAATTATACGAACGCTATGCTAAAGAAGGTATTCATTATGGCGAGCGCTTTCAAGGTGTTCAAAACATAAGCTATAACAATAATGAAGTACTGGCAGAGCTTAAGCCACCATCTACCGACGATGGTTTTGTACTCAATCCTGCGTTGCTTGATAGCGCACTTCAAGCTGCACAGCTATTAGAAAATACTGAGGAATCAAATGCTGAATCACTTCCCTTTGTGCCCTTTGCTCTAAAAGAACTACGTGTTTATGGGTTACTGGATGATGTGCGCTATAGCCACGTTAAAGTCCATTCTCAAGATAAATTAAGAAATAATCTAAAGAAATTGGATGTCTTATTGTTAGATGAGCAAGGTAACGTACAGCTTGAATTTAAAGAGCTATCCGTTCGTCAAATGATGTTGAAATTGGATGATAATGATAATGTAATACCTACAGATTCTCAGATAGTTTATGCAAGAAACGCATGGCAAGAGGCAGCGCTTGCATCAAGCGATACAAAAATAAAAGATGAGCTAGCAATAGAACATTTAACGTTGAAGTGGCCTGAAGAAAATAGTTCGCATGCAACGATTGAGAGTGTTAAACAAGCATTTGTACAAATAAAAACATTTCTTAGTAACAAATCAAAAGATAAACTAACAATAGAACAAGAAGGCTTAACGCAAAAGTGGTCAAATGAAAATAATTTACATGCAATCATTGAAGGATTTAAGCAAGCGTTCACTCAAATAAAAACATTTCTTAGTAGTAAACCAAAAAATAAAAAACTGTTTTTGTGTGTGGTGCCTGCGGAATATCCTGAATATTATTTTGCACCTATAGCGGGCTTATTAAAAACAGCGTCGATAGAAAATCCTAAAGTATTAGGCAGGGTTATTCAACTGCCACCCAATTGTTCAGATAGTCAACGTAAGATGATTGAAGAAGCAGAAATTCTAGATATTTGTGCATCCATGTTGCAATCTCAAATGAGTCGAGTGGTGGAGGTGCGTTATTTAACAGGGTCGCAACGACAAATTCGACGTTTGATTGAAACACCCGTAAAGAAAGCATCGCGTGATCAAATCATTAAACCGAATGGTGTTTATTTAATTACAGGAGGCGCTGGTGGCTTGGGACGACGCTTTGCTGAATACTTGATTCAGGTGCCAGATGTGAAAGTTATACTGATGGGACGTTCAGCACAATCCAAGCTTGCATTACCTGGATCACCTGCTATTAGTTATATTCAAGGTGATGTGAGTGAGTATAACGATGTTAAAGCTGCACTTGAATTCATTCGTAAAAAATATGGCTCTATTAATGGCATAATTCATGGTGCTGGTGTGATTAAGGATAACTTTATATTGAATAAAACGATAGAAGAAACAGAAGCCGTATTATCACCCAAAATTCAAGGCGCGTGGAATATCCATGAGGCCATACAACAACAACCAGTTGACTGGGTTGTTTTCTTTTCTTCAATGGCTGGGGCAGTGGGAAATGTAGGGCAAGCAGATTATGCAGGTGCAAACGCCTTTTTAGATCGATTTGCTGATGTTTATGGTTATAAGTCAATTGCATGGCCTCTTTGGCAGGAAGGTGGGATGCATGTGGATGCAGGTGCAGAAGAGCGTTTATATAAAGCAATGGGAATGAAGTCATTACAAACTCAGAAAGGCTTAGAAGCATTCATTGATATATTAGCAAGCCACGAGAATAGTTTATTGATTTGCCAAGGTAATCGAGACAAAATTTGCCAAACATTATTTGCTGCGGCAGCGAAACCATCTGTTGAGTTATTAATCGCTAAGGATGTTGTACAGAAGGCAGATCAGAACGTTAATTTAGTGTCACAAACTGAAGCCAAATTAACACAAATATGCGCAAAATTATTGAAGGTGCAAGCGAATGAGTTAGACATCGACACGGATTTGATTGAGTATGGCGTTGATTCTATCCTGATGTTGAGTTTACTGAATTTATTAGAAAAGGAATATCAACAATCCATACCACCAGCAGCCATTGCTGAGCAACGTACTATTCAAAAATTAGCTGATTATCTTATTCAAGAAG
Source organism: Gammaproteobacteria bacterium (assembly GCA_013288395.1). Taxonomy (GTDB): domain Bacteria; phylum Pseudomonadota; class Gammaproteobacteria; order DSM-16500; family DSM-16500; genus Aquicella. The sequence continues at coordinate 10,265 of JABDBV010000021.1, forward strand.
GTATTGCACTAGCGCAAAAAGAAACGCCACCCAATGTTAACGCGCAAGCGAACGTTGCAGAGATAAAATCACTCAACCACATAGACAAACGTCGTCCACGTTATATGGCAGCTTCTCAACAAACTAGCACGAGTCGAAAAATTGCTATCATTAGCGCAGCTTGCCGATTACCACAATCGGATAGCCTGGAAACATTCTGGGAGCATTTAAAAGCAGGCGATGATCTAATTCGAGAAAGCAATGGTGGTCGTTGGGATGTGCAGCCGGATAGTACATACACCACACATGGTGGTTATCTTGATGATGTCGCTGGGTTCGATGCTCATTACTTTGGAATAAAAGATGAAGACGCGATCGCGATGGATCCGCAACATCGCATGATGTTGGAGTTAACCCAAGAATTATTAGATCGAGCTGGTTACAAACGCGATGAAGTATCTGGTAGTCGTACCTGTGTTTATCTCGGTGCAAAAGAAAATAATTATGGTCGTAATAGGGATAGTGATATACCACCCGCTGCATTGCAGCATACGGTGATTAATGCCATTAGCAACATGATGGCCGCACGCATTAGTGACACTTATAATTTAAAAGGCGCTGCGAAAACGATAGATACGGCCTGTTCGAGTTCTTTAGTTGCCATACACGATGCTTGTAAGGAAATTATCACTGGTGATGCCAGCATGGCGATTGCGGGCGGTATTTTTATCATGGTGGATCAATATTGTCATATTGGTTTTAGCCGTGCAAAAGTGCTATCAGGCGATGGCAAGAGTTATGTGTTTGACGAAAGGGCGCAAGGATTTGTGCTCGGCGAAGGAGCGGGATTAGTGTTGTTAAAAGCTTATGACCAGGCCGTAGAAGATGGGGATCAAATTTTAGGCGTAATACTGAGTTCGGCGGTAAATAATGACGGCAAGACAATGGGATTAACCGTGCCTAGCCAGCAAGGACAAAAAGAAGTCATTCAACGCGCGTTAAGTTTAAGTCAAGTGGATCCGCTTACTATTAGTTATTTAGAAGCGCATGGCACGGGAACTTTGCTAGGTGATCCTATTGAAATAAAGGCTGCGACAGAAGTTTATCGTCAATACACAGATAAAGTGGGTTATTGTGCAGTAGGCTCAGTGAAATCTAACTTGGGTCATACCATGACCGCTGCAGGTGTCGTGAGCTTAATCAAAGTGATGCTTGCGATGCAGCATAAACAAATCCCAGCCACGTTACATTGCGAAAAGCCGCATCCTCGTTTTGACTTTGATCGATCTCCATTTTATCCGAATACGCGATTGAAAGATTGGCAACCTGAAAGTGGTATACGACGAGCAAGCGTAAGCTCATTTGGATTTGGTGGCACGAATTGCCACATGGTCGTAGAAGAAGCACCAGAAAATTATCAACCGAAACGAAAACCGTTGCCACTCACTGTATTTCACCACAAACATTTTTGGCTAGGTGAGGCGGTAGTTGATGTAGAACCTTTGTCTTTAATGATTGAAACAAAACAGTCAGAGACATTAGAGAAAACGGTGACTTCGCCAGAAAATATTCCTGCAGAAGCTATCAAAGATAGTAATGACGAATTAACAGCTAACATCGAGCGTGAGCTCCAAAAACGAATTAAATTACTGTTAAAGTTGCCAAACTCAGAAACTGATATTCCAAATGACGAAAATTTCATGACTCTTGGGGTTGACTCTATTCAATTAATTCAACTTAGTGAGGAGCTTGAAAAAGAATTAAGTATAGAGCTTTACCCAACATTGTTATTTGAACATTCTAATATTCGATCATTGGCGCAATATTTTGCTAAAGAGAATGGCGCTACTTGGCAAGCGTATTTTACAAAACACCATATAGTTAACGAACCTAAACATCAAAACGTATCCCGACGATCAACCGCTCCACGTTTAACATCCGCTGTTTTGCCGAAAGAAAATAAATTATCTCAAGAACCCATTGCAATTATTGGAATGTCTGGCGTGTTTGCAAAATCACCTGATCTCGAAATATTTTGGCAACATTTATATAATAAGACAGATCTCATACAAGAAATTCCACTCGATCATTTTAATTATAAACCCTGGTATAGCAAAGAACCGCAGGAAGATAAATTGTATTGTAAGTGGGGGAGTTTTATTAATGATGTAGATAAATTTGATGCCAGCTATTTTAATATTTCTCCGCGTGAAGCTGAAGCAATGGATCCACAATTGCGCTATCTGCTACAAGCTATGGTTCATACTGCAGAAGATGCGGGCTTAGGTTCACAGATTCGAGGTACACATACAGGTGTTTATGTCGGAGTATGCTTTCATGATTATATGGACGAAATGACTCGATCAGGTAGATTAATTGATCCCTACTCAGGAACAGGCAATGCAGCAACAATGCTTGCTAATCGACCGTCATTTTATTTCAATTTTAGCGGGCCCAGTTTGGCGGTGGATACAGCGTGCTCTTCATCACTGACCGCCCTTCATCTAGCGTGTAAAGCATTACAACAAGGTGAATGTGACATGGCATATGTTGCAGGTGTGAATTTGTTATTGAGCTCATGGCATTATCGATATTTCTGCGCTATAAGCGCGTTATCAACGAGTGGTCGTTGTCACACATTTGATGCGCGTGCTGATGGTTATATCCCAGGCGATGGAATTGGCGCTGTGCTACTCAAACCGCTTAATAAAGCCATTGCTGATGGAGATCACATTCATGGGATTGTTAAAGGATCCGCAGTCTCGCACGGTGGCTATACGCCATCCATTACAGCACCCAGTGTGGATGGCGAAGTAAAAGTTCTGATGGACGCATGGCAAGACGCAGACATTGATCCTTGGACGATAAGTTACATAGAAGCGCATGGCACAGGAACTAAACTAGGTGATCCAATTGAAATTAATGCAATTAAAAAAGCGTGGAATAATAGTGATGCACGCACAAAAAGATCATATATTAATGTTCCTCTTCATTGTGCATTAGGATCAGCAAAAGCACATATTGGGCATACAGAAGGTGCTGCAGGAATTGTAGGTGTCATTAAAGTATTACTTTCCATGCGTTATCGTACATTACCAGCAATGCCGAAGTTTGAACAAATTAATCCTTATATAAAGTTAGAAGGAACACCTTTTTATATTAATACGCAGCCTCAAGCTTGGGAGAGCAACGTAGATGAGCATGGTCTAGAAATTCCCCGAAGAGCGGGTATAAATAGTTTTGGTTTTGGTGGTGCTTATGCGCACGCAGTGATTGAAGAATATGTTGAACCTGCTCGGGTCGAGACGAAGCTAGCAGGGCCTGCAATGATAGTATTGTCTGCGAAAAATGAAGAAAGATTAAAAAAATATGCTCAGAAGTTATATGAATTCATAGAAAATAAACCTCAGCTTAATTTGGCTGATTTAGCTTACACTTTGCAAGTGGGACGTGAGCCAATGGATGAGCGCTTAGGGTTACTGGTGCGCACGTTGGATGAGTTGAAAGACAAATTGCAAGTGTACCTTAATAGACAAGATGAAGCATTCATTAAGGAACTTTATACAGGTCAAATAAAGAAAAATAAAGATGCTTTAACTGTGGATGTAGAACTACAAGAGGCTATCAATAAATGGATAATACATCGTAAATACAGCAAGCTTCTAGAGTTATGGGTAAAAGGATTGAACTTTAATTGGCAGATGCTCTATGAAAATTTATCAGCTGAGCAAAAACCAAAACGTATTAGTGCACCGACTTATCCTTTCGCAAAAGAGCGATATTGGATATCAGAACATTTGCCAGTCCCAACTTCCATGTCTCCCTCGCATTCAGATGCTGTTGCTTACCAAAAAGAAATCGTTTCGGTAACTGAAAAATGGGAAAAATCTCCGGAAGTAATCAATAAAAAAAATATTGCTAGACGTGTACTCGTACTTTATGAAAATGAAACGTTATACCAAGAGTGGATGAAAGCACTCAATGGATCTAACAATCAAATTACGTACCGGGGCATTAATTACACGCAAGATGAAAAATTTTCTAGCCTTGCCGGCGATGGTTTTATTCCTCAAGACATTCTCCTTATTGGGCCCACCATCGTTGCTGCTGGAAATTTAGGAAGTGTGTCCAGCGGGTATTTAGATGTCATTCAATATACGTATACCATGTTGCGACAACTTGTACTGATGTACACCAATATACCGCTCCGTATTACTTACATTTTTAATGGCAGCAGCGATGGTATCAGCCATTTAGAAGCTTTTTCAGCATTTTCTGGCGTACTTCTGCAAGAAAGTGAAGGACTGCACCTTTTGAGAGTGGTACAAATTGAAAAAACAAATATTTCGCAAGAAAATTTTATTCAAATCATGATGAACGAATGGATCACGGGAATAACTGAGACTACATCTATAAACCCGGTACGTTATCAGAATGATGGAAGATATGTGAGATATTTAATTCAACATGAGGTGATCACAAAACCAAAAGGGTTGAGTTTTGAAAAAAAATAAGGCTTATCTGATTACCGGTGGTTTGGGCGAAGTGGGCAATTTATTTTGCCAGTACTTGAGTAAGACTTATCAAAGTACATTGATCATTTTAGCAAGAACACCACTTAATGAACATCTAACTAAAAAAATACGGGAATTAGAAGATTTAGGTGGAAAAATTATCTATGAGTCCGTGGATATCACTAACCTAGTGGCTTTAAATGCAACTGTTACTAAAATACGAGAAAAGACAGGTCAAATTAATGGCGTGATTCATATGGCAAGAAAAGTTCAAGATAACTTAATGCAATTAAAAACGCCAAATGAATTCATGGATGTAATTGCTTCAAAGGTGACTGGGTTGGTGAATATGGATGCGGTCACTAAAAATGATCCCTTAGATTTTTTCATTTCGTTTTCATCCGTTGCTGCTTACGGCCTGAAAGGAGGAGCTGATTACGCTTATGCTAACGCCTTTATTAATTCATTTTCATCATGGCGTAAACGGCAGGTTCAGAAAAACCAACGACAAGGCCGTACGCATGCGATTATGTGGGGCCAATGGGAAGTAGATAGATACAGTAATAGGGCTAGGGATGAGTTAATTAAAGAAATGGGCGGCGGTCTTTTAACGATCCCCGATGCAATAGAGGGAATGACTGCTATCGATCCGGGAGATACTGTGTTTGGATTGTTAGCGGTTTCTAAAGACAGAGAGGAAGGTAATCAGTTTTTAAAAAATTTACATTTATCAATTAAAAAATCGGATGTCTTGCTTAAGTTTGAGGAACTATTAAATGGATACAAAAATAAAACTATTTCCCGTAAGCAAGTCATCGCTACGCTTTTAAATATGCACTTAAAAGTAAAGAATTTAGAAAATAACGAAGTACAGCTTATGTTTGAGTTAAGTAATTTTTTAACTGAACCCAGTTCCGTAAAGACAGAAGAAATAAATGTAGCCATTAATAAACATTATGAATCGTCACATGCTAATGGAAATGGCGCTTTTAATGTGGATGAACTTAAAAGTGCCTTGTCTGATATTTTAAAAATTAACAAGACATTGATTGATGATAACAAATCATTTCAAGACTATGGATTAGACTCTATTGCTGCGATGCGATTTTCTGTTGAGTTATCACGACGTCTTCATATGGAAGTCCAACCAAAATGGTTTATTGAATACCCTTCTATAAACCAACTTTTGCAGAGAATTAAGGAGGTCATATGAATAATCACCGTTTAAAAACGGGACGCCGTTATTGCAGATTTTTACCGACGAGCACCAAGCTGGAGGCCAGTCATGCCAAAGCTTACTATTGATGAAATTAAAAGTGCTCTCATGCTATTTCTTGAAAAAGAAGAAAAATCACAGGTAGCTGAGTCTCTTCCTAACAAAGGAAATGCCTCGTTGACTAGCGAAGCAGATGAAATTGCCATTATTGGAATGGCATGCCGTTTCCCAGAATCACCCACGCCGCAACTATTATGGGAAAACCTAAAATCAAGTAAAAATCTCTTTAAGCCTATTCCTGCTGACCGCTTTAAATCGATTGCAGAGGCAGCCATTTTATCTGGAATTGATGAATTTGATGCTGGTTTATTTAAAATATCGCCGCTGGAAGCGGAAGTCATGGATCCTCATCAGAGAGTAATATTGCAAGTCGTGTGGGAAGCATTTGAAAGTGCAGGTTATGCACTCAGCCAGCTGAGTGGCAGCAAAGTGGGTGTTTTTATTGCTATGTATAATTCAGATTATGTTGTTTGCCTGAATGAAGCGCAGGATTCTTTTAATCCTTTTCTTGCTACAGGATCTGCTCAAGCTGTCGTTAGCAACCGTATCTCGTATGTATTTGATTTGCGTGGTCCCAGCGAAGTTATCTCTACCGCTTGTTCCAGTGCGCTAGTCGCGCTTCACCATGGGGTGCAATCAATTAAAAGCGGTGAATCATCCATGGCGGTGGTGGGTGGAGTGAGCCTATTACTAACCTCTCAGCGGCTGCAGGCATTGTCTAATATTGGAATCATGTCTACTGCCGGCTATTGCGCTCCGTTTGATAAAGATTCACCGGGTGAGATTTTAGGCGAAGGGGCCGGGGCTGTCATTTTAAAATCCAGGAAGCAGGCTGAACGTGATGGGGACACAATTTTAGGAATAATTAAAGCATCAGGGGTAGCTCATCATGGGCATTCTTCAGGATCCATCACGATGCCTAGTGTCAGTTCGCAGAGCGATATTATTGTTGATACTTATACAACTTATGGCATTGATCCTGCAACGATAGGCTATATAGAGGGACACGGATCGGGAAACAAAGATGCCGATATGGTTGAACTCATCGCTTTCGAAAACGCTTTTAAAAAGTTATCCACCACTCCTCTAGAAAAACATTTCTGCGGAGTAGGGTCCGTAAAAGGAAGCTTAGGGTTTGGCGAAGCTTCAGGAGGAATAGCGCAGCTTATTAAAGTACTATTATGTTTGCAGCATGGTGAAATTCCTTCAACCCGCTCATTTAAACAAGCTGATCCCGCTGCTCATTTAGAAGAAAGCTCATTATATGTTGTGAAAGAAAACCAGCCTTTCCGCATTACCGCGAACCAGCCGCGTCGTGCAGCGATTCATGCTTATGGCCTAGCCGGAACAAGTGCCCACATTGTGATCGAAGAAGCGCAAGCAAGAAAATCTATTCCAATAGCAAGTAAACCAGCTTATCTCATTACATTATCGGCTAAAAAAGAATCTTCGTTAAAGCAAAAGACGATAGATCTATTAGCATGGATAAAAAAACAGACTGAAACCCTATCAATAGAAGAAATAAGTTATACCTTAAACAAAGGCCGATCGCATTTTGATAAACGTATTGCCATTGTTGCAGCCACATTAGAAGAGCTTTGCGACAAATTGGAAAAAATTCAGTTAAATAAAACCGTGTCTGGCTGTTTTTATGGAGATAGCAAAGTGCTTGATGACGCTGCCATTTACTCACAAGTATTGGAGAGCATTATCGAAGAGTTAAAATCAAATAAAAATATCAAAGCAAGTGACTATAAGAAAAAATTAGAAGCGTTGGCAAATTTATATGTAAAAGGCTATGAACTTGATTGGGATCTACTGCATCAAGGTGAAGCGCATTATAAAATTTCATTGCCTACTTATCCGTTTGCGAGGGAGCATTATAGGCTTGCAGGTGGTACTTCAACAGCTAAAGCGTTCATTACATCGAATTTACATCCTTTAATCGATGCAAATACATCAACATTGAAATCTCAATCTTTTACAAAATTATTCACAGGAAAAGAATCCTATTTAAATGATCATCGCGTGAATAATATCCCTACCTTGCCAGGTGTAGTATATATAGAAATGGTACGTGCAGCAGGTATGTTGGCTTCTCCAGATCAACCAGTGACAGGATTAAAAAATATTGTTTGGATGCAACCGATTCAAGTGAAAGAACAAGCGCAAGTGGTGACAGTGAATCTCTATCCGGAAACATTGAGTGTTAAATTTGAAGTGACAGGAACTCAAGAGGGGAAAGAACGCATTATTTATGCACAAGGAAAAATATTTTATAAAAATTTAAGTGTAGAGGAAACGCCCCCCTTATTAGATATTCCTGCGATTAAAGTCCGTTGTAGCCGTGAATCCACACCTGGAAGACTTTACGACACTTATAAACAAAAAGGCATGCAATATGGGCCGAGTTTACAAGTTCTTGAATCGTTGTGGTGTGGTGAAAATGAAGTAATTGCGAAGCTACAACTTCCTGCTAACTTACTACAAGAATTACCGCAATTTATACTGCATCCCAGTCTCTTGGATGGGGCTTTACAATCGATTGCGGCATTAGCAATTGAAACGCCGGGATCAGCAATGGAAACAGGCTGGTTATTACCCTTTAGCATGGCAGAACTCACCATTTATCATCCCTTAACGCCAACCTGTTATGTCCATGCGACAGGCATTCCCCAAAAAGAGGGGCTATCTAAATATCAACTACAAATAACGGATGAATCAGGTGCGGTTTTAGTTGAGATAAAAGATTTTACTGCACGAGCTGTGCAAACGACAGAAAAAGAAAATACGAGCGTATATCATTATCAGCCAGTGTGGGCGCAACTGCCCGTCAATGCAATAAAACAAACTTTCGTAGAACCCATATTAGAGTTAGATCCAGAAAATCATGTTCAAAAAATAAAGGAGTTGATTGAAGGAAAAATATCACCACAAACGATTATTTACCGAATCAATTTATCCCCACGCGAAGACTTGTCTACGGATAAGATTGAAAAGCAATTTCAGCAAACTATTTACCCCATATTTCATTTAAGCCAAGCGCTGCTTAAGACAAAACCAAAAACCACAGTTCAGTTATTGTGTATCAATGAATCGAAAGCGGGCGTTGGATCTTTATTTGTGGAAGCTTTATCTGGCTTTTTAAAGACCCTACATTTGGAAAATGCAAAATTTGTTGGGCGGGTGATTACAACAAAAAAACCCATCGCAAACATAGAAAAAGCGCTACCCGCATTGAGCGATGATCAGGTAGAGATTCGTTACGATGAGAATGAAATAGGGTGGTTTAAGCGCTATCAAGAAATGATACCCACTCCTGAGCTGAAGCAAATAACGCTAAAACAAGGTGGCGTCTATCTCATTACCGGTGGTGCAGGTGGATTAGGATTAATTTTTGCAGGATATTTAGCGGAGCGTTACCAAGCGAAGTTAATTCTAGTTGGTCGATCAGTCTTAAAAGATAAACAGCAATCTGCAATAGAGTCATTAAAGAAATTTGGCGCAGAAGTAATGTATATCCAAGCAGATATCGCAAAAGAAGCAGATGTGAAACATGTTGTGTCAGAGATAAAATCGCATTTTGGTGTGCTTAACGGCATTATTCATTGTGCAGGTGTGGAACGTGGTGCCTTTATTACGAAAAAGACGGCAGAAGAGATAGCAGAAGTGCTTCCCCCTAAAGTGTATGGCGCGCTTTATCTGGATGCTGCAACGCAATCCGAGCCACTGGATTTCTTCGTCATGTTTTCATCCATTGCATCTGTATTAGGAGATTTTGGTCAAAGTGATTATGCCTACGCAAATGCCTGGTTAGATGCATTTGCTGATTACCGCGAAGCGTTAAGTAAAGATAATAACCGCCATGGAAAAACGATTGCTATCAACTGGCCGTTATGGGCAGAAGGTGGCATGCAGATTGATGATGCAAAAAAAGAATTGATGAAAAAATCATTTGGCGCAGTACCACTAAGAACAGAAGATGGCATCAAAGCGTTTGAAACAATATTAACTCAAGATCTTACACACCTAATTGTAATGAGTGGCAAGAAAGAGAAGCTGGAGAAACTACTGGGGATATCGCCTAAGAGTTCACTAGAGAAAAAAGAGGTGTTGCCATTAGATCAAACTAAATTATCAGAAAAAGTTCAGACTCATATTGTTTCATTGATTTCATCATTGATAAAGATAGATAAAAATAACTTATCAGTGGATGAAGAATTAAGTGAATACGGCATGGATTCAATTATTTTTACAAAATTTGCTAATACCCTAAACAGTGAATATGAATTAGAGCTGACACCCGCCATCTTGTTTGAACATACTACTCTCAAGAGTCTCGCCAACTATCTAGTTAAAGATCATCAGTCAGCAATGATAGCTAAGCATGGCGAACAGCGAGTTGCTGCTGTAACAGTAGCTACAACTTTGGAAAAAGTTATCCCGTCAGAAACACGATTATTAAGCAAAGAGCTCCTACAAGAACAAGAATTACCTAAGACTGAGTCAAGACTAGATATTGCAATCATTGGTATGAGTGGTGTATTTCCAGGCTCACCCAATCTCAGCTCATTTTGGGGAAATTTAGAAAAGCAAAAAGATTTAATAACGGAAATTCCTAAAACACGTTGGGATTGGCAAACTTATTACGGTGAAGGAGAGCATCAAACTAAAATTAAATGGGGAGGATTCATTGATGATATCGATCGATTTGATGCGGAATTTTTCCATATTTCTCCCAGAGAAGCAGAGTTAATGGATCCGCAACAACGACTATTCTTAGAGACAGTTTGGTGTGCAATCGAAGATGCGGGTTATTCTCCAAAAGATTTATCAGCGGTTAAGACAGGATTATATGTTGGGGTGTCAAGTAGTGATTATACCGAGCTTTTGCAAAAAGCGAATGAAACATCAATATATCTTCCTACTGGTAACGCACATAGTATTCTAGCAAATCGTATTTCATATTTATTGAATCTTCATGGCCCTAGTGAACCGATTGATACTGCTTGTTCAAGTTCACTGGTAGCCATTCATCATGCTGTAAAAGCGATTCAAGATGGTGATTGCGAAATAGCGATTGCAGGTGGTGTGAATGCATTGCTAACACCAACGTTATTTTTTGCATTTAACAAGGGAGGCATGCTTTCTGAAGACGGACGATGCAAAACATTTGATAAGTCAGCCAATGGTTATGTGAGAGCGGAGGGTGTAGGCGCTATTCTCTTGAAACCCTTAGGTAGAGCACTTGAAGACGGCGATACGATTTATGGTGTCATTAAGGGAAGTAGTGTGAATCATGGAGGGCATGTGAGCTCACTGACGGTACCTAATCCGAATGCCCAGGCAGAATTAATTGTCACGGCTTGGGAACGAGCTCGAATAGGGGTGGATACCATCAGTTATATAGAAGCACATGGCACCGGCACGGCCTTAGGTGATCCAATCGAAGTGAATGGATTAAAGAAAGCCTTTGCGCAATTACAGGAAAAGCAAGGGTTGCCACCGTTGCCAACCGCCTATTGTGGATTAGGTAGCGTAAAATCAAATATTGGCCATTTAGAAGCAGCAGCAGGGATTGCCGGTATTATTAAAGTATTATTAGCTATGCGAAACGGAAAAATGCCAGGCCTAGGAAACTTTAAAGAACTAAATCCATATATTGAGATAAAAGACAGCCCATTTTATATTGTGGAGAACACATGTGAGTGGCTACGATTAAAAGATCATGAAGGAAAAGAAATTTCACGACGAGCAGGCGTTAGTTCTTTTGGTTTTGGCGGTGCAAATGCCCATATTGTGATTGATGAAGCACCTATTATTGAATATAAACTAATTGCAAATAAACCTGCATATTTAATTACGTTATCCGCTAAAACAGAAGAATCATTAAAACAAAAAGCATCCGATTTGGCGTCATGGCTAAAGCAACAAACAGATGATGTTCCATTAGAAGCAATGAGTTTCACAT
>JABDBV010000022.1:0-6040 GCA_013288395.1 Gammaproteobacteria bacterium
CTATACTGGCTGCATTACATCATCTAGGTATTCAAGACACTGCATCCGCTTTTTATTTAGACGCTCGGGAAGAAATAAACCAAAGTGACTTTAAGAATTACGTTGCGTTGAATAGCGCATATGGGTTACTTATACTGCAGTTAAGTAAAGAACGGCAAACGGCAGAAGAATTTTTGTTAGAGGCAGCAGGAGTAGGTTGGTTTCCCAAGAAAGGCTTAAGTTATCACTATCCAAACTCGCTTGCAGTTGCCGAAATGTCCCTGAATTACTTAGAATATCATCACGCTGTTATTCGCGAGGCTTCGCTCAATGATTTACCCATACTCGTCCAGTTAGAGCAAGTCTGCTGGCCTAAGCCTTTATGGGTTTCAAAAAAGCAATTAGCAAAACGTATCAATGATTATCCCGAAGGTCAGCTGGTCTTAGAAACAAAACAAGGCGTAGTAGGTGTCGTTTACTCGCAGCGTATCAAAGATATTGAATCTTTATATCACATGCAAGCAACTACCGTGCATACCTTACATGATGCCAATGGCCCTATTGTGCAATTGTTAGCATTAAACATTTTACCTGAAAAACAGCAACATCATTTTGGTAACCAGTTACTAGAATTTATGCTGCAAAAAGCGTCCGTGATACCGAATGTGACACATGTGGTCGGTGTGACACGTTGCATCAATTATCCGGGTAAGGAAAAAATTGGGCTGGAGGCTTATTTAAAAGAACGGAATGCAAAAGCTCAAGTGGTCGATCCTGTGCCGCGCATGCATGAGCAGCATGGTGCGGAAATAAAAGGGGTGATTGCGAAGTATAGGCCGAAGGATAAAGCAAATGATGGTAACGGGGTATTAGTGGTTTATACCCTTAAAGATAGAATCCCTGCTAACAAAATGTTAGTGAAAAAAATAACACCATCCGTACAAATAGACATGACAGCGGAGACGATAGGGGCAGCTGTGGATGCGGCCATTATAGAGTTACTAGGCAAAGATAAACAAGCAGATTACTCGCGTAAGATGCCTTTGATGGATATGGGACTTGAGTCTCTGCAATTAGTAGAGTTGCGCGCTTTATTAAGTGAGGCGTTTTCTCTTGAGTTATTTCCCACTTTTTTCTTTCAATACGGAACGGCTGATGAAGTCATCCAGTATCTCATAAAGATTAAGTTACATGCGTTTAAAGATTGGTTCTATGAAGTTCAATGGAAAGCGTGCCCGTTGATGGAAAAACAAGATGTAGCATTTGATCGTTTGTGGATTATTTTTATCAATGAAGAGAATGAATTTACTGATCAATTAAGAAAAAAATTACACAAACACCGGCAATATTGTGTAACAGTTCAATTGGGAGAAGCTTATCAGCAATTAGGTGAAGGAACGTTTGTCATTAATCCTTTAATAGCAGAAAATTTCAATCAATTATTTAAAAATATGCCCCACTTAACTCAACTCGCGGGAATTATTTATCTTTTAGAATCACCGAAAAAAAATCAACCAGCGCCAACCCTAACGATGTTTGAAGAATTTTATAAAAAACATTTTGGTAGTATAGCCACATTAATTAATACCTTAACTTTTCTCACGTTACCTCAACTACCGAAGCTATGGGTGGTAACGCAAAGTCTCATTACGGATGGGAATATAACTAGCTTAACGGAATGGCCACTAAACGCTTTATGCAAAGTCATTTATGAGGAACATCCTCCGTTTCAATGCCATTATTTAGCCTTAGATCCAAAAGCTTGCGTGGATGAAAAATGTGATTCACTTTATAGCGAAATAGTTGCTCAATCATTTGAGCCGCAAATTGCTTGGCATAAAGGTCAACGCTTAGCGGCACGATTGGTGCGCAGCCCAATTGCGCGTATTCAATTACCGCAATTATCCGCTGATGCGAGCTATCTTATTGCTGCTGCTGGTAGCCTTAGTTTTTTATCTATATTCTTGATGAAGTGGTATGTTGCGCACGGCGCAAAACATATTGTTTTAATCAGCGAAGAAAAAATTTCTGAGGAAGTAGAAGAGACCATTCGTGAATTAAAAAAGTCAGGTATTCATATTGCAACACAGATAATCCGTTTTGATGATGAATCTGCATTTGAAAACCTATTCAGGCAGATAAAAAAAGATTTTCTACCCCTAAAAGGACTCATTCATGCTGCTGGCTTAGTGGATGATGAGCTTTTTATGCATACCACATGGCAACGTTTTCAATCCATTTTTCGCTTAAAAGTAGCAGGCAGTTGGTTCTTGCATGAATTTACTAAAACACTGGCACTAGATCATTTCATTTTATTTTCATCAGGCTTAAATGATATTGAACCATTCGGAAAAGCAAACCAGGCATTGGGTAACAGTTTTTTAGATGCTTTATCTCATTATCGATTAATGAATGGACTTTCAGCTTTAACAATTAATTGGGGGCCATGGGCACGACGACACACTGAAATGAATCATTTAATTAATACTCAGTTATTCAATTCAGACATCGTTCGAATTGATAATGCATTTGAAGTGTTGGAAGATATTTTTTATATCAATAAGCCGCAAATAATAGCCATGTCGATTAAGTGGTTAACACTATTAAATAGTTTCCAAGGTAAAAATCCTTTATTTAGTGAATTAGCGGGTGAGATAGGAGAGAAAATCACTGGGTTGTTAGAGAAAAAGACGCTAGTTCGTAGCGCAGAAGAAACCGAGTTACATGAGCCGATTGCAATTATTGGCATGGGTTGTCGCTTCCCGGGAGATGTGAATGATCCTGAGAGTTACTGGGAACTGCTGCACAATGGCGTGGATGCTATTACGGAAATTCCAGGTGATCGATGGGATGTGGATGCTTATTACGATCCGGATAAAAACGCACCTGGAAAAATGTATACGCGCTTTGGTGGTTTTATTCGTCATATCGATCAATTTGATCCGGAATTTTTTAGAATTTCGCCCAAAGAAGTAAAAGATATGGATCCACAACAACGCATTGCATTAGAAGTGGCATGGGAAGCGTTAGAAAATGCAGGTATTCCACCGGAGCAATTAAAAGGCACTCAAACAGGCGTGTTCATGGGGGTTTGTTTTAATGATTACGGTAATTTGATTACACAATCCAATAATATTGCTGCGGTCGATAATTATTTTAGTACCGGCAATCATTACAGTGTGATAGCAGGCCGCATATCTTATGTGCTGGGTTTAGAGGGTCCTGCTTTAGTCATTGATACTGCTTGCTCTTCCTCGTTAGTCAGCATTGATAATGCATGCAAACATTTGCGCTTAGGTGTGTGTGATTTGGCTTTAGCTGGCGGTGTCAATTTAATTTTAGCGCCGGAATCTACGATTAATTTTTGCAAATCAGGGATGTTGGCGGTGGATGGTCGCTGCAAAACATTTGATGCAAGTGCTAATGGTTATACACGCAGTGAAGGGTGTGGGATAGTCGTTTTAAAACGCTTGCGTGATGCTGAGCGCGATGGGGATAACATTTTAGCCATCATTCGTGGAGCAGCCATTAACCAAGATGGTGCTAGTACAGGGTTGACCGTTCCCAATGGTGAAGCGCAGGAAAAAGTTATTCATGCTGCATTAAAAAATGCAGCAGTGACGGCTAGTGATGTGAGTTATGTTGAAGCGCATGGGACGGGGACATCACTCGGTGATCCGATTGAGGTCAAAGCGTTATGTGCGGTTTATGGTGAAGGCAGATTGGCTGACAATCCATTAACCATTGGATCCGCTAAAACGAATATTGGTCACGCAGAAGCCGCTGCAGGGGTTGCCGGTTTAATGAAGTGTGTTTTGGCGCTGCAATATGGTGAAATCCCGCCGCATTTACACTTTAAGAAGCTCAACCCCTATATAGATTTGACAACTTGCTCCGTTCAAATAGCAACGCACGCTATTCCTTGGCACTCTGATCAAAAGCCACGTTTCGCCGCTGTTAGTTCATTTGGATTTAGTGGTACGAATTCTCATGCTATTTTACAAGAAGCGCCGCCGGTGAAATCTAGTGATGAAACACCCGGTCCCTATTTATTATTGATGTCTGCTCAAAATGAAAAAGCATTGCAACTACAATTCGCACGGTTACATACGTATTTACAAAATCATCCGCATATCAATCTTGCTGATGTTGCTTATACACTTCAATTAGGCCGTCAACATTTTGCTTATCGTAGTTATATTGTTTGCCATGATATTAATGAGGCATTGGTAGCATTAATAAAACCAATTAAAATAACGCATAGTGAAGAAGATAAAAAAATATTTTATAAAGTTGCCATAAAAGCCAATGAACCTCAAGCTAAATATAAATTATTAGAAGAAGTGGGAGAGCGTTGGCTGCAAGGTGAAACACTAGATTGGCGTAACTATTATCAAGCTGAATTAAGGAAAAAAATTGCGTTACCCACTTATCCTTTTTTACAAGAGCGTTATTGGTTTCCAGAAAATAAAGAGAAAGCAACTGCTAAAGTTGCTCAAACAACATTTAAAACAATAGAGAGATATTCACGTGTTGATGAGGGCATTTTGCTTGAAAAAGTTGAGCAACAACTGTTGCAAATGATATCCGAATTATTAGAGATTAAGCCTGAGCGTCTTACTGCAAGTAAAAGTTTAAGTAAATATGGTGTAAATTCAATTATTTTAACTAATTTTGCGAGCTCGTTGAATAAGTATTACCAGTTAGAGTTGACACCGGCGATATTATTTGAACATCAAACGATAGCTAGTTTATCAGATTATTTAATTACTACTTATCCAGAGGCAATGAGCTTACATCATGGCAGCGTTACCAAAGCAGCACCTAAAGCCGATAAAAATTTTGCTTTGCCAGCTTTAACGAAAGATGAAGCGGATGTGTATTACTATGGTAAAGATATTGCCATTATCGGCATGCATGGGGTCTTTCCAGGTTCACCGGATCTGGAGACATTCTGGGACAATTTAGTGAATCAAAAAGATTTAATTACTGAAATCCCAGCGGATCGATGGGATTGGCGATCGATTTATGGTGATGGAGATAACCAGACAAAAGTAAAATGGGGTGGATTTATTGAAGAGATGGATCAATTTGATCCTCTATTTTTTGGTATTTCGCCACGAGAGGCGGAATTGATGGATCCGCAACAACGATTATTTTTAGAGGTGGTATGGAAAACAATCGAGATGGCGGGCTATAAAGCTGATGATGTATCTTTAAAAAACACAGGTTTGTTTGTTGGGGTTCAAGCGAATGATTATGCAGAAATATTACAAAAAATGGGAGAAAATGCACCACAAATTCCTACCGGTGTTATGCACAGCGTGTTGGTCAATCGAGTTTCCTATCTATTAAATTTCAAAGGGCCCAGTATTGCAGTAAATACTGCTTGTTCAAGTTCCTTAATTGCCATTCATCAAGCGGTGAAAGCGATTCAAAATGGTGATTGTGAGCTTGCCATTGCAGGTGGGGTGAATGCGTTATTGACGCCTTCCTTATTTATTGAATTAAGTCATGCAGGCATGTTAAGTGATGATGGTCATTGTAAGACTTTTGATAAATCAGCGAGTGGTTATGTGCGCAGTGAAGGCGCTGGTGCCATATTATTAAAGCCCTTAGAAAATGCCTTAGCAGATGGTGATACGATTTATGGTGTGATAAAAGGGACAGCTGTGAATCACGGTGGCCATGTGAGTTCGTTGACAGTGCCGAACCCCAATGCGCAGGCAGAGTTAATCGTCACGGCGTGGGAACGTGCGCGTGTAGGCGTAGAGACCATTAGTTATATCGAAGCCCATGGCACGGGAACATCATTGGGTGATCCAATTGAAGTGAATGGCTTAAAGAAAGCATTTGCACAGCTACAGAAACAACAAGGACTGGAAAAATTACCTTCAGCTTATTGCGGTTTAGGCACGGTGAAAACTAATATTGGTCATTTGGAAACGGCAGCTGGAATTGCTGGTATCATTAAAGTCTTATTAGCGTTTAAACATCGCCAGTTACCTGGGCTGGTAAATTTCCATGAATTAAATCCCTATATTGAAATTGATAATACGCC
>JABDBV010000022.1:6140-21781 GCA_013288395.1 Gammaproteobacteria bacterium
ATCATTAAAGTCTTATTAGCGTTTAAACATCGCCAGTTACCTGGGCTGGTAAATTTCCATGAATTAAATCCCTATATTGAAATTGATAATACGCCTTTCTATTTAGTGGAAACGACACGTGATTGGGAATCATTAAAAGATGTAGCAGATAGAGTAATACCGCGTCGTGCTGGTGTGAGCTCCTTTGGTTTTGGTGGAGCGAATGCGCATGTGGTATTAGAAGAGTCGCCAGTCGTTGCATTAAAACCAGAAGCGAATAAACCAGCCTATTTACTTACTTTATCAGCGAAGAATGACAAGTCATTAAAACAAATGACACAAAATCTAGGCGATTGGGTGAGAGCGCAATCAAAACCCGTCTCTTTAGAAGCAATGAGTTATACCTTGAACCAGGGACGCGTGCATTTTGATAAACGCATAGCGATGGTTGTTAGAAATAATGAAGAATTAACTGATAAATTAAATGTGTTAAGCCAAGGTAAAACACCTGATGGATGTTTTAGCGGTGATGCGAACAAAAAACCAGACGATACAGCGATTTATGACGAAGTGTTGAATAGTGTTGTTGATGAATTACAGTCTGGAAAAACATTAAGCGCTGATCAATATACGAAAAAGCTAAATACGTTGGCTAATTTATACGTCAAGGGTTATGACATCGATTGGGTCTTGTTACATCAAGGTGAAGCGAATTATAAACTTTCACTACCGACCTATCCATTTGCTAAAGAACGTTATTGGATTGATACCACATCAGGAAGATTGCCCATTGCTTATGCTGAGACTGGCGTTGCTAGTTTACATCCCTTAATCGATACCAACACATCTACGTTAGCATCGCAATCTTTTATGAAATTACTCACGCAGGAAGCGTTTTATCTTCATGATCACCGTGTGAATCAGGAACCTGTTTTACCAGGCGTTGCTTATCTCGAGATGGCACGTGAAGCAGGATTGCTTGCTTTACCATACACAAAAATTGTGGGATTGAAGAATATAGTGTGGGCAAGTCCGATTCGAGTGAGTAATGAAGCCGTATTGGCAACTATCACGCTGTACCCGGAAGCTTCTGATGTTGAATTTGAAGTGACAACACCAGGTAGCGACGAACCGATAGTCAATGCCCAAGGGAAGCTGATCGTATCAGAGCTTGCACCAACGCCGCTGCCTGCAGTGAATATGTCAGCCGTTCGTGAACGGTGCACACAAACGATCTCTCAAGCGGATGTTTATGCGCGTTTTAATCGTACGGGTTTACATTATGGAAAACGTTTCCAAGTTATTCAAACCTTGCAGCGACATGATCAGGAAGTATTAGCTGAACTACAATTATCAAACGATGCAAAGGAGCGACGCAATGATTTTATTCTGCATCCAAGTTTGCTTGATGGGGCATTACAAGCAACTAGTAGTTTAAACCAACAGGACGATCAGTTGTATCTGCCATTTTTAATGAGTGAAATAATTATATATAGCGCGATCCCCGATCATTGTTATGCCTATGTTACGCGTGCCTCCAGTTCAACCGAGATATCTCCGCAGTTTGATATTAAAGTGTTAGATGAGTCTGGTCAGGTAGTGGTATCAATCAACGGCTTTACTGTTCGTGCTTTAACCAAGGAAGAGGATAGCGTTACTTACTATAAACGAGTATGGGAAGAAAAAACGTTTATTCCAGGGGAAACAATTACAGGCCCATTATTAATGTGGGATGCGCAAGGTAAATTAACAACAGCTGTGTGCGCACGTTATCCTGACGTGCAAGTTATTAAAATGAATCCCAATGAGAATGATTATCAATTGATACTCAAAAATCTCATTGAACAAAAACAATTACCAAAACACATTATTTTTTCGACGGCAGTTAGCACTGATTTATCGAATGAAGGGATCAAAAAACAACTAGATACGAATTATTATGCCTTATTTAATTTAGTTAAAGCGTTGTTAGAAATAAAACTTACCTCTGCCCTCACGCTTACTTGCGTCAATCTGAAAGGAGATGGCATTGCTAATTTATTTGCCTCGGCGTGGTCGGGGTTATTGAACACGATTCATTTAGAGCAACCGTTGATTCGCACTCGCCTGATAAGCGCTGAGGATATGATTGATGTGTTAACTGAACTCAGCAGACCAGAAAAAGAAGTTCGTTATGATCATCAACACAAGCGTTATGTGCCTGATTATCGGGTAATAGAAGAGACTTCTGAAGAACCATTATTAATTAAATCCCAGGGTGTTTATTTAATTACAGGTGGAATGGGCGGATTAGGGTTAATCTTTGCGAGATATTTAGCGTCTAATTATCAGGCTAAGTTAGTGTTAACAGGCCGTTCGACTTTATCTGATAAGCAAGAGGCAGTATTACAAGCGTTCAATCAATTAGGTGGTGAAGTTATTTATCTGTCAGCGGACGTGAGTAATAAAAAGAGTGTGAAAGGATTGGTGGAAGAAATTAAAAATCGTTTTGGACAATTAAATGGGATCATTCATGCCGCCGGTGTGTTGCGCGATGCGTTTATTATTAAGAAAACGATGTCTGATTGCGAAGCGGTGATTGCACCTAAAGTGTATGGAACAATTTGCTTAGATGAAGCGACACGAGATGAGAAATTAGATTTCTTTGTGATGTTCTCATCCATCGCGGCTGTGTTGGGAAATGTTGGTCAATGTGATTATGCGTATGCGAATGGCTGGATGGATGCCTATGCAGAATATCGCGTTACTCAAGACCGATCAGGTAAAACGCTCAGTATCAATTGGCCGTTGTGGGCAGAGGGCGGTATGCAGGTAGATGAGGCCTCGAAACAGTGGATGTCGAAAGTGATGGGAGCAACCCCCTTGGCGACGGAAGCAGGTCTTGCAGCATTTACTACCTTGTTAACGGCAGCCAATGGTCAAGCCATGGTCTGGTCTGGCAACCGGGTTAAATTACAAAAAAACCTGACGAAGGAAGAGAAAGTTGAAGGCGCACCGGCTGCGGCTGTTGAGATTGGTGAAGGTGTAGTTGACATAGTCAAGCAACAGCTCTTACAGATGATATCGGAATTACTAAAGATTAAGTCCGAGCATCTTAGTGCAGATGAAAATTTAAGTGAATACGGCGTGGATTCCATTGGTTTTATCAATTTTGCCAATCGGTTGAATGAGTATTACCAGTTAGCATTGACCCCTGCCGCCTTATTTGAGCATCAGACAATAATGAGTTTGGCGAACTATCTTGTCGCTACCTATGCGGATGCCATCGTATTACGTCATGGTAGTGTCAGTAATAAAGTACTCCCTAAAGAAAAAGTCGAAACCTCTGCTGTGATGGCTCCCAAAGTTCGCTCTCGTTATGCGTCAATGCCTGATGAAAAAAAACAATCAGCACCTGTCAGTGCAGACATAGCGATTATAGGGATGAGCGGTATATTCCCAGGATCACCGGATTTAACATCTTTTTGGAATAATTTAGTTAATCAAAAAGATTTAATCAGTGAGATACCCGCCAATCGTTGGGATTGGAAAACATATTATGGTGATGGTGAACATCAAACGAAAGTGAAATGGGGCGGATTTATCGAAGGGATTGATAGCTTTGATCCATTATTCTTCTCTATCTCGCCGCGTGAAGCAGAATTGATGGATCCACAACAACGTTTGCTTTTAGAAGTCGTGTGGAAAGCGATGGAAGATGCCAATGTCACAACGAAAAAATTAGCAGAAACTAAAACTGGATTCTTTGTGGGTGTTTCAACGAGTGATTATGAAGAGTTACTGCAAAAAAATAATGAAACACAAGCCTACGTATACACAGGTAATGTTCATAGTATTGTTGCTAATCGCATATCGTATTTACTGAATCTAAGTGGGCCAAGTGTTGCAATCGATACGGCCTGCTCGAGTTCACTGGTGGCCTTACATCAAGCAGTGAAGGCGATTCAAAATGGGGATTGTGAGTTGGCCTTTGTGGGTGGCGTGAATGCATTAATCACGCCGACGTTATTTATTGAATTTTCGCAAGCCGGTATGTTGAGTGCAGACGGACATTGCAAGACGTTTGATAAATCAGCGAATGGATATGTGCGCGGCGAAGGCGCGGGTGCGATATTATTAAAATCATTAGATAAAGCCCTCGCGGATGGTGATACCGTTTATGGCGTGATTAAAGGAACAGCGGTCAATCATGGCGGCCATGTGAGTTCATTAACAGTGCCTAACCCGAGTGCCCAGGCAGAGTTAATTGTGACGGCGTGGGAACGCGCGCATGTGGGCGTAGAGACCATTAGTTACATCGAAGCGCATGGCACGGGTACATCATTAGGCGATCCAATCGAAGTCAATGGATTAAAGAAAGCGTTTGCACAATTACAAGAAAAACAAGGATTGTCAAACTTGCCAACAGCCTATTGCGGTTTAGGCACGGTAAAAACCAATATTGGTCATTTGGAAACAGCAGCTGGGATTGCTGGGATCATTAAAGTCTTATTAGCGTTTAAACATCGCCAGTTACCTGGGCTGGTAAATTTCCATGAATTAAATCCCTATATTGAAATTGATAATACGCCTTTCTATTTAGTGGAAACGACAAGGGATTGGGAACCTTTAAAAGATGCAGCAGGCAGATTAATACCTCGCCGCGCAGGAGTAAGTTCCTTTGGTTTTGGCGGCACGAATGCGCATGTGGTCATTGAAGAGGCGCCTGTCATTGACAGACCAAAACAGGATGCTGTCAAACCATGTTATCTGATTGCATTGTCCGCCAAGACAGAGAACGCATTGAAACAACGCATCACGGATTTAGCAGCATGGCTAGAAAAACCATCACCAGACACATCCTTGGAAAATATCAGCTATACATTAAATACTGGCAGGGGTCATTTTGATAAGCGATGTGCGCTGGTAGCAAGTTCATTGGATGAATTACAAAACACCTTGAAACAAATCAACGAAAAGCGAAAGGTGAAAAATGCATTCATTAGCTCTGGTAAGAATGAACCGCAAAATGAAGCAATTTTCCAAAAATTATTTAAGCAGATAATGCAAGAAATGGAACAAGTGGATGCATTATCTTCAAATGAATACCGCGATAATTTACTGGCCTTAGCCAATTTCTATGCGGAAGGTTATGATCTGGATTGGAAGCGGTTGCATCAAGGTGAAGCGAATAATAAGCTTGCTCTGCCAACATACCCTTTTGCTAAAGAACGTTACTGGATTGAGACCACGAATAAGCGATTATTCATCACTGCTCATGTTGAAGCTGGTGTAGCAAGTTTACATCCCTTAATCGATGCCAACACGTCTACGTTAGCATCGCAATCCTTTACGAAATTACTCACGCAGGAAGCTTTTTATCTTCATGATCATCGTGTGAATCAGGAACCCGTTTTACCAGGCGTTGCTTATCTTGAGATGGCGCGTGAAGCAGGATTGCTTGCTTTACCATACACAAAAATCGTGGGCTTGAAGAATATAGTGTGGGCGAGTCCGATTAGAGTGAGAGATGAAGCTGTATTGGCAACGATCACGCTGTACCCAGAAGCTTCTGATATTCAATTTAAAGTGACAACACCTGGTGTTAATGAACCGATAGTCAATGCCCAAGGGAATCTGATCGTATCAGAGCTTGCACCAACACCGTTGCCTGCAGTGAATGTATCAGCCGTTCGTGAGCGCTGCACACAAACGATCTCTCAAGCGGATGTTTATGCGCGCTTTAACCATGTTGGTCTACAGTATGGGGAGCGCTTCCAGGTGATTAAAACCCTGCAGCGTCATGATCAAGAGGTATTAGCTGAATTGCAATTGCCAAGTGACGCAAGGGAGCGACGCGATGATTTTATTCTGCATCCAAGTTTGCTTGATGGAACATTACAAGCAGCTGGCAGCCTAAACCAACAAGACGATCGGTTGTATCTGCCCTTTTTAATAGCTGAAATAATTATATATAGCGCGATCCCCGATCATTGTTATGCCTATGTCACGCGTGCTTCAAGTTCAACCGAGACGTCTCCACAGTTTGATATTAAAGTGTTGGATGAAGAAGGTCAGGTAATGGTAGCAATCAACGGCTTTACGATTCGTGCTTTTACCAAAGAAGAAGAAAGTGTTGCTTACTATGAGCGGGTATGGGAAGAGAAAGCATTCGTTCCAGGCGAAACAGTGACAGGTCCCTTATTGGTATGGGATACACAAGGGGATTTGACAGAAGCGTTACGCTCACGTTATCCCAGAGAGCAAGTCATTCAAGTCAAAGCAGGTGAAGAATATGTTGCGAATGAGCAGGTCTATCAAATTAACACGACAGTTGAAAGTGATTATCGCACGTTATTAAAAGAGCTTGCGGAGCACAATCAATTTCCGAAACACATTATGTTTGCTCCAAATGTGTCAATATCTGATTTATCCACTCAACATATTAAAGCGCAATTAACAGCGCATTATTATAGCTTGTTTAACTTGTCTAAAGCGTTAATTGAAACAAAGATCACCGCGCCTTTATCGCTTCTGTGCATTAATGTAGGCGGCAACGCCATCAGCAATTTATTTGCTTCATCCTGGGGTGGGTTATTACACACGATTCATTTAGAGCAAAGTTTGATACGTGCGCGCTTGGTGAGTGCATCTTCGATTAATGATGTTATTACAGAGTTAAATGGCACTGATTTTGACGTTCGTTATGATGAACAGCATAAACGTTATGCACGTGGTTATCATGCACTAGAGGCAGCACCGACCGTATCACCTCTCATAAAATTACATGGGATATACCTCATTACGGGCGGCATGGGTGGTTTAGGATTAATCTTTGCGAGATATTTAGCATCAAACTATCAGGCTAAATTAGTATTAACCGGACGTTCAGCGTTATCTGAAAAACAACAAACGGTGTTAGATGAATTAAACCAATTAGGTGGTGAGGCGATTTATCTTCCATCTGATGTCAGTGATAAAGAAAGTATAAAGGAGTTGGTAAAGTCTATTAAAGACCGTTTTGGTCATTTAAATGGAGTACTGCATGCAGCTGGTGTGTTGCGCGATGCCTTTATCGTCAAGAAAACAATGGCTGACTGTGAAGCAGTCATTGGCCCGAAAATCTATGGCACCCTTTATTTAGATGAGGCGACACGAAATGAAGGGTTGGATTTCTTTGTGCTGTTCTCATCCATTGCGGCTGTGTTGGGAAATGTCGGTCAGTGCGATTACGCCTATGCCAATGGGTTTATGGATGAATACGCGTATTATCGGACAAACATGAATTCTTCTAGCAAGATCATTTCGCTGAATTGGCCGTTATGGGCTGAAGGCGGTATGCAGGTGGATGAGGCCGCAAAGCAGTGGATGTCTAGCGTGATGGGAGCAACCCCCTTGGCGACGGAAGCAGGTCTTGCAGCATTTACTACTTTGCTAACGGCTGCCAATGGTCAAGCCATGGTGTGGTCTGGTAACCAGACAAAATTACAAAAATCCCTGACGAAGGAAGAGAAAATTGCAATGACACCAGGTGTGGCTGTTGAGATTGGTGATGATGTGGTTGAAATGGTCAAGCAACAGCTTTTGCAAATGATATCGGAATTATTAAAGATTCAACCCGAGCATCTTGTGGCAGATGAAAATTTAAGTGAATACGGTGTGGATTCGCTTGGTTTTATCAATTTTACCAATCGGCTGAATGAATATTATCAATTAGCATTGACGCCTGCCGCCTTATTTGAGCATCAAACGATAACGAGTTTGGCGAATTATTTTGTCACAACTTATGCGGATGCCATGGTGTTACGTCATGGTAGTGTCAGTAATAAAGTAATTCCTAAAGAAACTGTCACTACGCCAGCTGTGATGGCTCCCAACGTGCGGGCACGTTTGTCGTCAATGTCTGATGAAAAAAAACAGCCGGCACCTGTCAGCGAAGAGATAGCGATTATAGGGGTGAGCGGTGTGTTTCCCGGATCACCGGATTTAACATCATTTTGGAATAATTTAGTTAATCAAAAAGATTTAATCAGTGAGATACCCGCGAATCGCTGGGATTGGAAAAAATATTATGGCGATGGCGAATATCAAATGAAAGTGAAATGGGGTGGATTTATTGAAGGTATTGATCAATTCGATGCACCATTCTTCTCTATCTCGCCGCGTGAAGCAGAATTGATGGATCCACAACAACGCCTGTTTTTACAAGTGGTGTGGAAAGCGATGGAAGATGCCAATGTGACGGCAAAACAATTAGCAGAAGCTAAAACTGGATTATTTGTTGGTGTTTCAACAGATGATTACGAAGAACTGTTGCAAAAAACCAATGAACCGCAAGCTTTCGCATCCACTGGTAATGCTCATAGTATTGTTGCCAATCGTATATCGTACTTACTGAATCTAAGCGGGCCAAGTGTTGCAATCGATACGGCCTGCTCGAGTTCACTGGTGGCCTTGCATCAAGCGGTGAAGGCGATTCAAAATGGTGATTGTGAATTGGCCATCGTGGGTGGCGTGAATGCCTTATTAACGCCGACGTTATTTATTGAATTTTCGCAAGCAGGGATGCTGAGTGATGATGGTCATTGCAAGACGTTTGATAAATCAGCGAATGGTTATGTGCGCGGCGAAGGCGCGGGTGCGATATTATTAAAACCATTAGATAAAGCGCTCGCGGATGGTGATACGGTTTATGCCGTGATTAAAGGGACGGCTGTGAATCACGGCGGACGTGTAAGTTCATTAACAGTGCCTAACCCGAATGCGCAAGCTGCATTAATTGTCACGGCGTGTGAGCGCGCACGTATCGGTGTGGAAACCATTAGTTATATCGAAGCCCATGGTACGGGAACATCATTAGGCGATCCAATTGAAGTCAATGGATTAAAAAAAGCGTTTGCCCAATTACAGGAGAAGCAAGGTTTGTCAAACTTGCCAACGGCCTATTGCGGCTTAGGGACAGTTAAAACCAATATTGGTCATTTAGAAGCAGCGGCTGGCATTGCTGGGATCATTAAAGTTTTGTTGGCGTTTAAACATCGCCAGTTACCAGGATTGGTAAATTTCCATGAATTAAATCCGTATATTGAAATTGACAATACGCCTTTCTATTTGGTGAAAAAGACACAAGACTGGGAGCAGTTAAAAGATACGTCGGGTAAAGTGTTACCACGCCGCGCAGGGGTGAGTTCCTTTGGCTTTGGTGGAGCGAATGCGCATGTAGTGTTAGAAGAAGGACCCGTGACTGAGCCAATGCCAGTAGATGTCAAATCTACTTATTTGTTTAGCGTATCCGCTAAAACAGATAAGACTTTACGACAACGATTAGAAGATTTAGTTGCTTGGCTTAAACAAGAAGAAAATAATTTAACGCTTGGCACTCTAAGTTATACCTTGAATACAAGACGTGCTCATTTTAACCAGCGTTGTGCATTCGTCGCTAAGACTAAAGAAGAATTAAAAGAAAAATTGATCGCGATGAGCCAAGGAAAAATACCCGCGGGTTGCTTCATGGGGAATATGGATAAAGTGCCTGATGATGCAGTGATTTATGAGCAAGTTTTAATAGGTATTTTAAAAGAGTTGCGATCCCCTGAAACTCTTTCTACGAGTGACTATAATAAGAAGATTGAAGCATTAGCCAGTTTATATGTTAAGGGCTATAACCCAGATTGGGAATTACTACATCATGGTGAATTCAATAGAACGATAACATTGCCGACTTATCCCTTTGCTAAAGAATGTTATTGGATAGAGACAGTAACGAATAACTATGAATTGAAGAACAAAGGTGTCAACACTCAAACACTGCACCCAATGATTGATAGCAATGAATCTACCTTCGATGAACAGTTATTTAAGAAAGTTTTATCAGCTGATGCATTTTATATACGCGATCATATAGTCAACGGCCATATTTGGTTACCGGGCACAGGTTATTTGGAGATAGTTCGTGCTGCTGCAGAATTTGCCGCCAATCGAACAGTCACGCAAATCAAAGAAGTGACATGGTTAAAACCAATCGATTTGAAAGAACATGCCTCTCTTGAAATCGGCGTCAGCTTGATTCCCAGCGCAGACAATAACGCACACGTTAAAATATTTAGTCAAACAAAATCCGAGGAACGAACTATTTACTGTGAGGGAGACGTTAGTTATGCGCCGATAACCGATGAACCTCCCTCTTTAGATTTGGCAGATATTCGCTCACGTTGCATACAAGTAACCGAGCATGAGCGTATTTACGCCCGCTTGATTCAATATGGATTTGATTATCGTGAAGCATTCCAAACGAGTGTGCGTTTTTATAGTAATGCTACCGAAGTACTGCAAGAATTAGCGTTGCCATCTGGCTATGAAACAACTGGCGGACAGTTTGGCTTGCACCCTTGTTTGATGGATGGTGCATTGCGAAATGGCCTGATTCAACATATTACGGGTGAAGTAGATGCGTCCTTGAGTGTACCTTTTATGATGGATGCGTTGACGATTTACAAACCTGTTCAGGGAAAATGTTATGCCTATAGTCAGATAAAGACAGATAAACCAAACGAGCTTTCCTCGCTTGATATCACTATCTGCGATGAGCAAGGGAGTATTGCTGTTATCATTAAAGGATTTCGTGCACTTCAAGCAAATGCGGCTTTTTCAGAAGCTAAAGATGCGTTGAACTATTATGAAGCAGTATGGCAGGATCAATCCGTATCAGATACTGCTGAACATGCTATTTCACTTGCTGAAGCTTGTCTCATCGTAGGTGAACGTAAAGAATTTACCGAAGCAGAATTAGCTCTTCTTGATCAGCAAGCGAAGCAAGTGATTTGGATCCAAGCAGGTAAAGTGACAGCGCCACACAAGTTTGGTTATACCGTCAGTCATCCTATCGTTTCCGAATATCAAAAAGTTTTCTCATTAGTGGCTAAAAAATCTATTTCTGTTTCTCAAGTGATGTATTTAGCGAATCCTAAGGACGACAGAAAGAGTGAAAAGCAAAAAAGTGCCGAGTTATTATCAAAGAAGTTATTAAGCATCAGTGCATTTTTCCAGGCACTAGCTAGATCATTACCAGTGGAACAAGAAGTGCATGGGATTTTTGTATATCCATTTGATTCATTTCTTTCAGCTATCACTGGTTTATTGCGATCACTTAAAAGCAGCCAGCCGAATTGGCATTGGTTGTCAGTCGAAAAAGATGTGGATACACCTTTAAATAAAATTATCGCAGAGTGGGAACAAGCGCCCTTTGTAACAGGGGAGATGGCGCGATATTTAATAGGCAAACGGTATGTCCATCAATTACAAACAATCACGACAAGTGGAATAATGACCTCACCTTTTAAATCACAAGGAGTGTATTTAATTACGGGTGGTTTAGGTGGCATCGGTTATCAAGTTGCGCGTATGTTGGCAAGCGAACATCAAGCACGCTTAGTCATTGTTGGTCGACGTCAGCTAGATGAGTCACTGACTGCTAAAGTTCGTGCATTGGAAGAAGCAGGAGCACGCGTTTTATATATCCCAGCAGATATCAGTCGAATGGAAGAAGTCGTGCAAATGATAGATAAAGTTCAAACTGAATATGGTTCTTTGCATGGCGTATTCCATTCAGCAGGGTTGATTTCTACTGTTGATTTTAAAGAGGCAACACTAGAAGAATTGCAAGCGGTGCTTGCACCGAAAGTAACGGGTACGATTCATCTAGATGAAGCAACAAAACATATTCCCTTAGACTTTTTTGTGGTTTTCTCCTCTGTTTCATCTGAAATCGGTGATTTTGGGTCAGGCAGTTATGCGTTAGCTAATCATTTTTTAGATGATTACATGATAAAGAGAGCGGAGCTTGTTAAAAACAATGATCGATTTGGTAAAAGTTTAGCTATTGATTGGCCCTATTGGTTGGAAGGTGGAATGCATTTGCCAGAAGAGCAAAGCAAAGTCTATTTTGATTATGTTGGCATGACAGCATTGACCACGGAAATAGGGATAAAGGTGTTAAATGAATTATTAATGCAACCTTATTCCCGTGTAGTCGTTACGCAAGGGGATCAGCAAAAAATTGCTGCCGTATTGGGTTTGATTAAGGCAACAGCAAAAAAACCGATGATAGCTGAAAAGTCTGCTTCCAGTAACGTATCTAGCGATGATTCTTTATTGAAGTTAGCAGAGAACTATTTAAAGGAAATATTTTTTGCAATCTCAAAGATACCGGTTGCTACAGTGGACACTGAAGCATCTTTAGAAACATTTGGTATCGATTCGATTATGATTATCAATATTAATAATCGATTAAGCAAAGATTTTGAGCGTTTACGTAAAACACTATTATTTGAATATCGAACTATTAAAGCATTAGCAAATTATTTTGTCACTGAACAACGTTCTACCTTAGAAAAAATAGTCGGTTGGCAAAAGCAAACGGAGGGGAGCCCTTCGACTAAACAAGCACCCGAGATATCAGCACCGTCGGTTAATAGTCGTTTTAATAGCCAAAAAAACGTAAAGTTTGCTAAAAAAATTGAAGCAGAAAAAGTTGCTGATTCATTCATGGAAATTGCGATTATTGGCGTGAGTGGTCGATATCCGCAGGCAGATAATGTAGATGAATTGTGGCGGAATTTAGCCCAAGGAAAAGATTGTATTGAAGAAGTTCCGGGAGAGCGTTGGGATTATCATCCTTATTATGTTGAGCAACGCAGTGTCCCCGGAAAGACACATAGCAAGTGGGGTGGATTCATTCGAGATGCCGATAAATTTGATCCATTATTTTTTAATATTTCACCGCGGGAAGCGATAGAAATAGATCCGCAAGAACGTTTGATGCTAGAGACAGCCTGGGCAACAATAGAAGATGCTGGCTATGACCCTAAGCGGTTGCAATCCATGGCGCAGGGTCAAGTAGGTGTGTTTATCGGCGTGATGTGGAATGAATATCAATTATTGTTCGATGAAAATCAAACACATTTGTTTGGTAGCTCGAATACAGCGTCCCTCGCGAATCGTATTTCTTATGTTCTCAATACGCATGGTCCCAGTCTCGTGATTGATACCGCTTGCTCAAGTTCATTAGTCGCTATCCACATGGCTTGTGAAAGTTTGCGAAATGGGAAATGTCGTTATGCGATTGCTGGTGGTGTGAATTTATCATTGCATCCTAGTAAATACGTCAATATGAGTTTGCTAGGTCTACTTTCTACAGATGGTCGGTGCCGAAGTTTTGGTGAAGGTGGCGATGGTTATGTTCCAGGTGAAGGCGTCGGTGCTGTCTTACTCAAACCCTTAGCAGATGCGATACGCGATCAAGATAGAATTTATGCGGTGATAAAAAGCACCAACATGAACCATGGCGGAAAAACGTCTGGTTTTACGGTTCCAAACCCTGAGGCGCATGCGGAATTAATTAAAGCGGCATTAGAAATAGGAAGAATTAATCCTGACTCTATTAGTTATATAGAAGCGCATGGAACAGGCACGGCTTTAGGTGATCCGATTGAAGTGACTGGTCTAACCAAAGCCTTTGGTAAGATGGAAGCGGGAATAAAGCAATTCTGTGCGCTTGGTTCGGTTAAATCCAATGTTGGCCATTTGGAAGGTGCGGCAGGCGTTGTTGGTGTGACGAAAGTGCTATTGCAACTGCAACATCAACAATTAGCACCTTCTCTTCATTCTGAGAAATTAAATTCTTATATTGATTTTGAACAAACACCGTTTTATGTACAGCATGAGCTTAGCGCATGGCAACCTCGACCAGGTTACCCTCGACGCGCAGGTGTGAGTTCATTTGGAGCGCTGGGAACGAATGCGCATGTGATATTAGAAGAATATGTTGAACCGGCTCGCACTGATATAAAATATGAAGGGCCTGTTGCGATTGTGTTATCAGCGAAAAATACTAATCGTTTAAAAGACTACGCACAACTGTTACTTAAATTTGTAAAAGATCATCCGCATATTCATCTTGCTGATTTGGCTTACACACTCCAAGTTGGACGTGGGCCAATGGATGAGCGTTTAGGAATGGTGGTGACAAGTTTGGAAGAATTAGAGAGCAAATTAAAGAAATATTTAGCGGGCGAACAAGCTATTGAGCAGCTCTATGATGGAAAACGTAGTAAAGAATTTTTAACGAAATTTGCCATGGATGAAGGCATGGCAAAAGCAATGGAAACGTGGATTGAAAAAAAGAAATATGACAAGCTGCTTGACGTGTGGTCGCAGGGATTAGATGTAGATTGGCAGGTGCTGTACAAAGATGTGATCCAAGAGCAAAAACCAAAACGCATCAGTGCGCCAACCTATCCCTTTGCTAAAGAGCGTTATTGGGTCGAAACCAAAACTGAGATGCCATCTTCAGCTGCACAGCAGAAGTCAGCACTACACCCTTTATTGCAGGAA
Source organism: Gammaproteobacteria bacterium (assembly GCA_013288395.1). Lineage (GTDB taxonomy): Bacteria > Pseudomonadota > Gammaproteobacteria > DSM-16500 > DSM-16500 > Aquicella. The sequence continues at coordinate 20,490 of JABDBV010000022.1, forward strand.
AACAGATCGACTATTTCGGAAATAAAATATAGTTCAACATTTACAGGTAATGAATTTTTCTTAAAAGACCATGTTGTGCTAGGCCATAAGATTTTACCCGGTGTTGCTTATCTTGAAATGGCAAGAGAAGCTGCTGTGCAATCGATGCAAGATGATGAAGAGCATAATAGAGTCTCTCCCATTCAATTGAGTATTCAACATGTTCTATGGTCTAGTCCTATTGTCGCGGATGATGAGCCGCATACTGTTCATCTGGGTCTCTATCCACAAAATCAGGATATCATGGAATATGAGATAAGAACCAGTCGCGATAAAGTGCATAGTCAAGGCAAAATTGTTGTGGGTTCACTGAATGTACCTAATCGAGTTGATATTGCAGTTATTCGTCAGCACTGTTCACAATCGTTATCTGCAAAGGAATTATATGAGCGCTATGCTAAACAAGGTATTCATTATGGTGTGAGCTTTCAAGGTATTCAAAATATACACTATAACAATAATGAAGTATTAGCAGAGCTTAGGCTCCAATCTACCGAGGGTGGTTTTGTACTTAATCCTGCGCTGCTTGATAGCGCGCTTCAGTCTGCACTTGTGTTAGAAAATTCAGACAAATCAAATGCTGAATCACTTCCCTATGTGCCGTTTGCCTTAAAAGAACTTCGTGTTTATGGCTCACTAAAAGATGTGCGCTATAGCCACGTTAAAGCGCTTTCTCAAAATAATTTAGAGAGCAACCTAAAGAAGTTGGATGTCATTTTATTAGACGAGCAAGGAAACGTACTGCTTGAATTTAGAGAACTATCCGCGCGTCAAATGATGTTAAATTTAGATGATAATGTGAATGTTAAACCCACCGATTCCCAGATAGTTTATGCAAGAAACGAATGGCAAGAAGCAGCGCTTACCTCGAGTGATACAAAAATAAAAAATAAGCTAGATATAGAACATTTAACGTTGAAGTGGTCTGAAGAAAAAGGCTTGCAAACAATTATTGAAGGATGTAAGCAGGCGTTTATCCAAATAAAAGCATTTCTTAGTAGCAAACCAAAAGATAAAAAACTGTTTTTGTGCATTGTGCCTGCGGAATACCCTGAATATTATTTTGCACCTTTAGTGGGCTTATTAAAAACAGCAACGATTGAAAATCCTAAAGTGTTAGCTAAAGTCATTCAAGTGCCACCGAATTGTTCCGATAGCCAGCGTAAGCTGATTGAAAAACAAGAAATTCAAGATACGCATGCTGCCATGTTGCAAACACAAATAAGTCGAGTGGTTGAAGTGCGTTATTTAAC
>JABDBV010000023.1 GCA_013288395.1 Gammaproteobacteria bacterium
ATTCGTTGACAGGCTCGCTTTCTTGTAGTGCTTTGCAAAAAAGCATTACGACGCTAGTTAAAAGACATGATGTCTATCAAACAGCATTTACCAATAACAATAGTAAATTTTATACGGTCCATGATGCAACTGCAGATTGCACATTAATTACAAAGAAAATTCTGCTTGAACAAGCTGATGCCTATCTTTCTGAAACAATACAAACCGAGTTTGACTTGACGTGTGCCCCTCTACTCCGTATTGTTTTGTTTCAGGTCGCAGAAAACCGTCATTTATTGCTGATAGTGCAACATCATCTCATCGCGGATGCGAGGTCCGCACATCTTATGTTGCAAGAATTAACAATCCTTTATAATACTTATAAAACAGGCAATTTAGCAAAGCTCGATCTACTCCGCTTTCAATATCGTGATTTTTGCATATGGCAACGGCATCAACATAAAAATACTGATTTTTCACTAGGGCTCGATTTTTGGAAAAATTACCTAAATGAACATAACAATGTAGACTTGTCTTTTGGTATAAAAGAGACGGCTCAAAATGAAAATCGTTATTCATTTAATTTAAGTACAGACTTGACAGTAAAATTAAAAAAATACTCTACTCACTTAAATGTGACGCTGTTCACTACATTATTGTCGACATTTTTTTTAACGTTAAGCAGATACACCGGAGCAGACGATATTATTATAGGCACCCCATTATCTGAAAGAAATGATGTGGCGCTCGAAAAAATGTTTGGATTGTTTGTAAATATTCTCGCTATCCGCTCAAAAATTAGCCCCGAACTTTCTTTTAACAACTACGTACTGGAAATGAGGAAGAATTTATTGGCAGTTTTTGAACATAAGGATGTGCCATTTGAAAAAGTGGTTCATGCAATCGTGGGTGCAAGAGACGCAAATGCCACCGCGCTATTCGAATCAATGTTTGTTTTTCAAGATGATGCAGATGTGGACGTCATTCAATTTGATGAGCTTGAAACTAAATTGGTCCCTATAAAGAAAACAATCAATAAATATCACTTAACGTTAGAAATTAGCCAATCGCAAAAAGAGTTCGTTTGTGTAATTGAATATAATGTGGATTTATTCAACTCTAACTTCATACAACAATTTGCTAATAGTTATATTGTCCTATTAGAAAACGCACTCAATAAGCCCAACACGTTAATCTATGCATTAGATATCATTCCCAGTGAACTAAAGCACACCTTGGCGGAATGGAGCCAAGGGGAGTCCGCAACTGTCCCCAACCACTGTTTAGATGAATTATTTGTTAAGCAGGCAGCATTAACTCCAGACGCATTAGCCCTAACGTTTTCTGGGGAACGATTGACCTATCAGGAATTAAATTCTTGTTCAAACCAACTGGCTCATTATATTCGAGAGCGATGCAAAGAGACCGCCAATTATAAAATAAACAAGAATAAAGCAGTGGCACTCATCCTACCCAATAGCATTGATGCAATTATTTCTATAATTGCCATATTAAAAGCCGGTTTCAGCTACGTACCGGTAGATGCCCATAATCCTTTAGAGCGCATTCAATTTATATTGAATGATATAGAGCCAGCATTGGTGATTACGGATGATCTATATAAAAATAAATTGCTAACATTGTCAAATATATTGACGGTTGAAACATATGCTGCCATTTACAAATCCTACCCGACGGAGAATTTAAAAGTTATAAATAAGCCAACCGACCTTGCTTATATTATATATACCTCAGGTTCAACAGGAAGGCCAAAAGGCGTTTTGATAGAGCACCACAGTGTAGTTAATATGGCATATGCACATATTAAGAAATTTGCTTTGTCTCCCACAGACAAGGTTTTGCAATTTGCAACACTAGAATTTGATGTGTCAATCGCTGAATGGACTATGGCATTGCTGAGCGGTGCCTCTTTATGTATTTTTGATAGAAAATCATTTGGTCAATGGGAGGTGCTTACTGAATTTATTAAAGCAAATGATATCACTACTGTTTTATTCACAAATTCTATTTTAAAGAAACTACTGCAAGTGCATTTGCCAAAATTAAAAAACGTTATTGCGGGAGGGGATCATTGTGATGAAGATATAATCGAGCGTTGGAGCAACAATTATACCTTTGCTAATGCTTATGGGCCGACAGAAACGTGCGTTTGTGCAACAATGAGTGATCATCAATCAACAACCAATGTGATTACGATAGGCAAGCCTATCCAAAATGTAAGTGTATATATCTTAGATAAATACTTTCAACCCATACCACCTTATGTAATGGGTGAGATATTTATTGCGGGCGCTGGGTTAGCAAGAGGTTATCTTGATAAGAAAAACGATGACGAACGTTTTATAAAAATACTGCCTGAGGCTATCCTCCACAAATGTATCTATAGGACAGGTGATTTAGCCCGCTGGCATTCTAATGGGGAAATCGAATTTATAAATAGAGCAGATCAACAAATTAAATTGCATGGCCATCGAATAGAATTGCAAGAAATTCAAGAGGTAGTAGAGAGACATCCGCAAATATTACGAGCCATTATCCAATTTAAGAAGATCGAACAAGAAAAAGTGCTCATTGCCTACTATGTCATGCGTAACAAGGGTAAGAAGCTCAAATTACGCGATTATGTGTGTCTCAGTCTGCCTGAGTACATGTGCCCAACCTATTTTATCGAAATAGATTACGTACCACTTACTGCAAATGGGAAAGTTAATTTTGCAGCTTTACCACCTCCGCAAAAAAACAGCATCAGCGATAGTTCGCGGTCTAGCGACTATTCTAAACAAGAAAAAAGCCTTCTGCAGATTTGGAAGGAGGTGTTACAAGTGCAACACGTGGGTATTGATGATAATTTCTTTAGTCTGGGTGGCGACTCCATTATGACTATACAAGTTGTTGCGCGAGCAAGAGAAGAAGGATTGAACATTACAACTCGGCAACTCTTCAATACCCCAACTATTGCTGAATTGGCAAAAATAGCCCATTCACATACGCAAAATCCATCTCACCAGCAAGGATTATCTCCTGGCCCGTTTGGACTGACACCGATTCAGCACTGGTTTTTTGCTCAACCTATCATATCGCGGCAAACTTTTTGCCAAGCAATGATATTAAGATGTGGGAAGTCGTTAAACAAATCTTGGCTCAATACGGCATTTCGTCAGATGCTTAAACAACATGATGCTTTAAGATTGAGATTTTATAAAGAAAGTGATAAGTGGATGCAAGGTTATGGGAATTCTGACCAGGACTTATTCTTTGCTGTTGAGGAAATAAATATCGCCCCGCACCAACAAGAAGGAACTCGAGATCTCATTTTGCAATATGCAAAGACTTTGCGAAACAATATTAATATAGAAACAGGACCACTCATCCAAGCAGCAGTATTTTATAATGATCAAGATCAATCATCGCATTTACTGATCATTGTTCATCATCTTGCAATAGACTGGGTTTCTTGGCTAATCTTGTTGGAAGATGTACAAAAAATTTATCAACACTTAGCTAGTGGCCATGCAATGATAGCAGCGCCCAAAACATCGTCTTATAAACATTGGGTAGAAACACTACAACATGCCGCACAGGAAAAAATATTTACTGATGAATGGGACTTTTGGCTATCACATATCGATCCGATAGCAATACCCTTAGTTGCTTTTGCTGAGCCGATGGAAAAGACATCGACGATGTTGTCGCACTCGGTGGCATTAAATAAAAGCGATACTCTTTTTTTAACAAAATATCTTCCAGAACTTTGTAATAGCAAAATAACGGATATCTTAATCTCGGGATTAATGCTTGCGATTTATGATTGGAAAAAAATTAGCTCATTATATTTGTTTTTGGAAAAACACGGTCGAGACTATGACTTTGAATCACTTGATATGACTAAAACAATGGGCTGGCTTACCACCATGTTCCCGGTAAGGTTACAGTTAGAACGAGATGCTATAGAGTCGAACGATTTAGTAAGTATTTTTAACATCATTCAAACAATTTCTAGCCAGCTAGCAGAGATCCCAAATAGTGGCTTAGGCTATGGCTTGCTACGCTATCTCTCTACAGATTCACGTCAGGCAACACTTTGTGCATATGATGCGATTCAATTAAGCTTTAATTATTTTGGTAAAATAGGGCTTCAAGATGGACGTCAAACTGCAGCTTTTGATATTCAAAAAAACGAGCTATTGTTATTAAACTCCCCGCAGGAAGTGCTATCAATTTTAATTAATATTAATTGCGCGATCATAAATGATGAGCTAAGCATTACAGCAAATTATCATTCGCATTATTTTGATCATCAAGCCATTTCTCAGTTGCTCTTTGCGATGTGCCATTATCTAGCCAAAATGATTTCTGCACAAAAAGCCAAACAAATATTTACCGATGAATCCCACGATGGTATCGAAGTTATTCTGCCACTTGTTCCAGCGCAAGAGGGCATGTTATTTCACAGTACGTCTGCTGAGAAAAATGTAATGTATTGTAACCAATTAATGTTTGAATATAACGGTCATTTGAATATTGATATATTACAAAATGCATGGACAGAACTAGTTGCCCAGCATGCTGTTTTAAGGACGAGTTTCATCTGGGATACATCGAATGCGCCGAAGATTGTTATCTGGCGTAAGGTAGCATTACCATGGATCACAGAAGACTGGCAGGATTATTCCAAATCAGAACAAGTAAAGAATTTGCAACAATATATTGAGGCTGACAGGCAGAAGGGCTTTAAATTAAGCGAGCCTTGCCTGATGCGCTTACATCTGCTGCGATTAAGCCCCACTCGCCATCAGTTTATCTGGTCACATCATCATATTATTTTAGACGGCTGGAGTGTACAAAATATACTATCTGAGTTAAGCCAACGATATCAGCAAAAAATAAATCATCAGGAATCCCTTATAATAAAACCGCCTGACTATGCCGATTATATTTCTTGGCTAGAAAAAAATGAGATGTCTGACTCACGTCAGTTTTGGTGCTTAAACTTACCAAAGCATATAGAACCAACTGAATTAGGAATAAATACTAAAAAACTAGACATTTATAAAACAAGTGAGCAGTTGCAAGAAACAACATTACATTTTACACTAGACCAAACAAATGCTTTACAGCAATTTGTTAAACAGCATCAAATCACATTAAATGCATTGATCCAATTTGCGTGGTCAATTTTGCTGGCTAAGTACAATTCAACAAATGAAATTATGTATGGAACGGTTGTGTCGGGTCGCACAGCTTCTTTTGCAAATATGGATAGACTAGTCGGTCTATTTATTAATACCATTCCTGTTTATGTCAAATTTAATTCTGAAACTGATTTGTTGGGGCAATTAAAACTATTTAACCAACATATACAAGAATTAAACCAACAATCTCCTACCAGTTTAAGTCAGATTAAAAAGTGGATTGAATTTCCCGAGAATTTACCTCTTTTTTACGCGCTTTTTGTGTTTGAAAACTATCCAGCTTTCATAATAACCGACAGCGCAACAAAAATGGGTGATGGACTAACTGTTAGTCATTTACGCTATAGAGAGAAAACGAATTACCCCTTATTAATGCGTGCTATTCCAAACAAGGAATTTGCCTTAAATGTGATGTATGATGAAAGTGTAGTTGCACAAGATAAAATATCAGCCATGTTGGCGCACATGCAAAATATCTTATCACAGATTCTTGAAAACACAGGGATCAAATTTCCAGATATTACTATTTTATCGCCTGCTGAAAAAAACAAAATCCTTATCAATTTCAATAATACAGAAACCAAAATCGCAGAGAAAAATACATTACTACAGCATTTTTTCTACCAGCAGGCGCAAAGCCACCCTTTGCAAATAGCTATTCGATTTGAACATGACGAATTAACGTATACGGAATTGAACAAAAGATCAAATCAAGTCGCGTGGTATCTAAGGAAGAATTATCCAACCTTACGCAATCAAGCCATCGGTATTTGCGCAGAACGTAGTTTGGAAATGGTAATTTACCTGCTTGGCATCATTAAGGCAGGTGCATGTTATTTACCTTTAGATCCGAGCAACCCTCAAGAACGGCTGCTTTTTATGCTTGATGATGCTAAACCGTTATGCGTTTTATCACAAAATAATTTTGTAGGTCAATTCGCACCAATATTTGCGAGAACGATTGCATTTGATGACTTAACTGTTTCATTAAAGTCTTTTCCCACCAAAAATATTGACCTTATCAATCTTGATACTGATCTAATTTATATCATGTATACCTCTGGCTCAACCGGAAAGCCGAAAGGGGTGATGATTGAGCACCAAGGTATTACTAATCGTATTCTGTGGATGCAGCATACCTATCCTTTAACTCATCACGACCGGATATTACAAAAAACGATATTTACCTTTGATGTGTCGGTCTGGGAATTTTTTTGGCCATTGATTGCTGGTGCACAATTAGTTCTTGCAAAGCCCAAAGGCCAAGGTGATGCTGATTATCTTCTTAATCTGATAATAGACAAGAAAATCACCGTTTTGCATTTTGTTCCGTCTATGCTAAGAGCATTTCTAGAAAATATAGGGATGGAAAAAATACAGTGTTTGAAGTCACTTTTTTGCAGTGGCGAACCATTGGCTACAAAACTAGCGGCCGATTTCCTTACAAAAGTACCTCATTGCCATTTATATAATCTTTATGGGCCAACGGAAGCTTCCATTGATGTCACCCACTGGACTTGCAGGATTGAGGACGAATTGCAATATACGATCACACCTATTGGGAAGCCTATTGCTAACATTCAATGTTATGTTTTAGACAAATATTTACAACCTGTCCCTATCGGAGTGATAGGCGAATTACATATTGCCGGGATAGGTTTAGCCAGAGGTTATATCGATCTAAAGATGACTCACAATACGTTTATTAACCAGCAAATCGTCCATTCACAGTCTCCGGTACGAATGTATAAAACTGGTGATTTGGTCCGATGGTTAGCTGATGGCAACTTAGAATTTATAGGTAGAAAAGACAATCAGGTGAAATTACGTGGCTTTCGGGTTGAATTAGATGAAATTGAAGTGTTATTAAATAAGCATGATTATGTTAGCCAGGCCGGTGTCACGATTTCTACCAACCAATCAGATCAACATCTGGTTGCTTATTACAAACTAAAAGAAAGAATTCACGACCAGCAAGTGACCGTAGCCGATTTGCGAGCATTTTTATTAACATTCCTACCTGAATACATGGTTCCCACCTATTTTATTGAATTGGCATCAATCCCATTAACAGCCAGTGGTAAAATTGACAAACGGTTACTGCCCGTATTAGATGATATGCACCAAGAGACTTCATTGGCAACGTTACCGGTAAATGAGATGGAGCAATTGTTGCTGGATGCCTATTTTGAAATATTGAAAATTAATAAAATGGATACCCAAGACAATTTTTTTCATTTAGGCGGGCATTCTCTATCAGCTATTCAACTCGTTGCGCGTATTAACCAATCATTAAATGCCAATTTTCCGGTAAAAATTGTTTTTGATTATCCCACCGTGAAATTATTGTCAGAATTTATCAATACCAATCGACATACGTTTCAGCAATATCCATCCATAAAAACTGTTAATCGAGCAAAAGACTACCCTTTATCTTTCTTCCAGGAAAGAATGTGGTTTATGAATCAATATCAGGAAAGAGAATCATCAGTCTATAATGTTCCACTGGTACTGAAAATGAAAGGCTTGTTGAATACAAGTATGCTTGAAAAAGCGCTGAATAAGTTGATTGAACGTCATGCTATTTTGCGCACGCAATTTACAACAAGAGCCGGCATACCAAAGCAAGTTATTTTGCCAACGTATCACTTTAACCTTCAACTCATCCAGGCGGCGCCCGAAAATGTATCGGGGATGATTGCAGCAGCTGTTTCTACTTTTTTCGATTTATCAACGGCGCCCGCATGGCGAATTAAATTAATCCAAATCGATCTGCAAGAATACATATTCATCATCGTTCAACATCATATCATTTGTGATGATTGGTCAATTGGCATTTTTCTTCATGAACTGGCATTAATATATAATGCCTTAATTAATGGAAAAGCGCCGAATTTATCGACACTGACTATTCAGTATGTAGATTTTGCCGTTTGGCAAAAGAAATTAGTAAAAACAGCAGCATTTCAGCAACAAGAAAACTATTGGTTAACGACATTATGCGATTTGGCTCCTTTGAACATGCCAACCGATTATAGTCGTCCTCCTATTAAATCGTATAAAGGACAGCGTTATTTATTTCGCCTGGATCAAGGCACAAAGCAAGATTTGCATACCCTCTGTGATCAGACGCATACTACTTTATTTATGATTTTGTTGGCCTTATTTAAAGTATTTCTGTCTAACTATTGTAAGCAAACCGATATCGTTATTGGTATCCCAATTGTCAATCGGCATCATCGTCAAGCCATTGAAAATGTAATGGGCTTTTTTGTCAATATATTACCTTTACGAACCGAAATAGCTCAAGATCTTAGTTTCATCGATATTTTAAAAAGAGTAAAAGCAAATTGTCTAGCGGCCTACACCCACCAAGACATTCCTTTTGAGCATTTACTCCAAAAATTAAAAATAACCCGAGATACCAGCCAATCACCCGGCTTTCAAGTCATGTTTGTTTTTCAAAAAAAGACTGCGCATTTGCAAGCATTAAAAATGCAGAATATGGCATTGGAAATGCTCGTACCAGAATACAATGTATCTAAATTTGATTTGACTCTTTATTTATATGAGGATGACGATGGAATTCAATGTGAATTTGAATACGACACAGATTTATATGAAAAGACCACGATTAAGCAATTTGAGCACTTCTACAAAAATGTTATCTCTCGCGTCATTCAACATCCGCAACAATTAGTTAGTAAGCTTAACTATTATTCCGATAGTGAATTATCAAATGCGCTCGATAATACCAATAAATATCGACCCCCTGCGATCATCAATATTGTTCAATTATTTGAGCAGCGCGCATTAGTCATTCCCAATACAATAGCTGTTGTTGATGAATATACACAGTTAACCTACCAAGAACTAGATGCCAAATCTAATCAATTGGCCAATTTTATTTTAGATGCTACACATGAGCATTCAGTAATAGGTCTATGCATCGAGCGCAGCATTAATTTAGTAATCGGGTTATTAGGAATACTCAAAGCAGGATGCACTTATCTGCCCCTCAGTCCAAATCAACCTGAAGAACGTTTAAATTATATGCTAAATGATTCAAAGTGTGCTGCTGTACTAATAGATAATTCAACTATTGATTTGCCGATTTGGGAAAAATTACCTAATAAAAATATTGAAATAATGAAATTCGATGTGGAAGATCTATCATTTAGTCCCGTTAATATCAGCGCTCTGGTGAAAAAGGCAGAGAATATCCCTGCTTACATTATCTATACCTCTGGGACGACAGGCACTCCAAAGGGAATTGTATTGCCACATTCGACACTGATTCGCTTAATTTCATGGGAAGCTAAGCAAACGAGTTCGCCTATCCGTGTCGCTCAATTTGCTGATCATTCATTTGATGTCTCGTTGCAAGAAATATTTTTTTCCTTAGCAAATGGTCATACGCTGCATATTGTTCCGCAGCATTTAAAATCATCTTTGCTAGATTTATTCGCTTTTTTAAATTCACGAACAATTGAACGTTTATATCTACCAACTCCTTTTCTGGAAGTGATTGCAGATGCTGCATTGAGTTCACCAACAAAATTACCCGATCTTCAAGCAATAATTGTCGCGGGTGATAAATTAAAAATAACCCATGCAATCCAAAAATTTCTTAAATTAAATCCTGGTATTTCCTTGCACAACCATTATGGGCCAGCCGAAACCCACGTAGTCACTTCCTATTCGCTAACATTATTTGAATTGCGTGGAAAGGTTTTTTATCCATCGATTGGTAAACCAATTGATGGCGTCTCGTTACATATATTAGATTCTTCTAGGCTTCCAGTCCCTATCAATGTAATTGGTGAGCTCTATATTGGCGGTATAGGCATTGCGCAAGGTTATTTAAATCAGACAGAATTGACTGCCAAATCCTTTATTGAAACAGCAAATGGGATATTGTATAAGACCGGGGATTTAGCTAAATTGACAGTGGATGGTAATTTGACTTTTCTAGGACGTATTGATAGCCAAGTAAAGGTCAATGGTTACAGAGTTGAGTTAAGAGAAATAGAACTAATACTCACGCAGCATCCCAAGGTTCGCCGTTGCGCCGTAGCAATCGATCATGGCATGTTGGTAGCTTATTATCTACCCGCCCCCCCTACAAATGAAAAATCTCAATTGATTTTAAAACAATATATGCAAGAGCATCTACCCCTTTATATGGTTCCATCTGATTTTGTCTGCATTGATAACTGGCCCTTCACCATAAATGGCAAAATTGATTTTGCCGCGCTATCGTCTTATAGGCGCGATAAAATTTCCCAGACGCCCGCTGCCATAAATAATCCTGTACAAGAAAAACTTCATCAAATCTGGCGCAAAATACTACATCGACAGCAGATTAATATAAGTGAGAATTTCTTTGATATAGGTGGCCAATCGTTATTAGCCATTAAGCTAGTAAATAAAATAAATGAAAAAATTGATACCGTTATAACAATTAAGGATATTTTTCTCTATCCTACCATTGCTGAATTATCCGCAAGAATAGCTTCTCTTGGAATAAATGCGGATAACACCCGTGAAGCGGAGTTAAATCAAATTAATACCGTTTTGTTAGACAGTCAAATGGAGATTGAATTCAATTCAGATAGGCGTCCTTTGCAGGCAAAAGACATGTCTGCTATTTTGTTAACCGGTGCAAATGGATTTTTGGGAGCTCATTTATTAAATGATTTAATCAACAAAACTAAAGCGACTATTTATTGCTTAATACGTGAAAAGGATATGACAGCGGCAAGGCAGAAATTATATATGTCACTGGAGGGACTTGAGTTATCTCATTTACTAAAACAGGAGCGCGTACGTTTATTAGTAGGCGATTTGGGAAAACCTTATCTAGGACTCAAAGAAGAGCAATGGTATTTTCTCTCTGAACAGATTGATACTATTTATCATAATGGTGCCCACGTTCACCATCTTTATAACTACGCAACACTGAAAAAAGAAAACGTCATGAGTACACTTTGGTTAATAAAATTAGCAAACTGTGGATTGAATAAATCCATTCACTATATATCAACATTGGCGACAGAGTCAGTCGATATCAGTAGAACTAATGGCTATGTACAAACTAAATGGGTATCCGAAAAATTATTGCAAACCGCAGCTCAGGGAGGTTTGCGTACAACTATTTATCGCCCAGGTAATATTACTGGGCATTCTCAGCATGGCATCATGCGCCCTGAAAAAAATCACTTTCTCTTGTTTATCAAAGGTTGTATTCAAATGGGCCATGCCCCGTTCTGGGATAAAACAGTAGAAATGACGCCGGTTGATGTAGTAAGTGAAGCCATCACCTCCTTGTCTCTTTATCAAGGAAAAGATACCCATTATTACACTACATACAATCTTGCCAATCCAACTGGAATAAAGTTTTATGAATATATTACTCACCTTAATCAGTTTGGTTATCGCATCCAATTAGTAGACTCCAAAACCTGGAAAAAACAACATCTGCATACTATAGATGAGACAAATGCAATTTTTCCATTTAAGTTTTTATACATGGAAGATTCTCTTAAAGTTGAAAGTTCTCAAGCTATATCAATTTTATCTAACCTAAATGATACGCAAGCCATACTAACCCATTTAGACATTAGTTATCCTAGTGATTATCCAAAATTGCTTGCGACGGATTTAATGTATCTTTGGAAATTAGATTATCTGCCACGGGCAGAAAGCAAGTAAGGGAATTTTATGCGTGTATTATTTACGCTGCAACCTGGATGGGCCCATTTTAATCCGCTTATTAATCTAGCAAGATTGTTAGAAATAAAGGGCTATGCGGTAGCTTTTGTTACTTCCAGCGTCTTTAGTCAACATATTTTGAAGCAAAACTTTCAGTGTTTCCCCGCTGGTATTGATTGGGAAATGTCGCGCGCACCAGAGATTTTTCCAGAATTACAATTTGTTCCTATCTCTGAGCACGGACTGCTGATGGCTCATATTTTTCTAGAAAAGACAGCATTACCCATGGCTAAAGATGTCTTACACATCGCTGAATCGTGGCAGGCCAACATGATCATCTCTGATTATACAGAATTTGGGGGGCGAATCGCGGCGGAAGTACGAGGCATCCCTTGCGTCATTGTTGGATTTGGTGTGCGCTTTTCAGTAAACAATCTCAAGCGAGTATTTGCAGAGGCCATCGCAAAACTTAGAAATGCCTTTAATTTACCTCCTGATCCTGATATGAAATCTATTTATCAATATGCCTGTTTTAATTTTATTTCTCCCCGCTGGTTTCAGAATGTAAGTGATATTATGCAGACAGATTATTTTTTTACCCCGCAAGGGTTTGATGGATCTGATGATGCTCCCATCACCTCCCTATTAGATCACCTACCAAAATACCCCATTGTTCATGCAGGATTTGGGACTGTCTATAACAAAGATATACTTTTTAATAAAAAAATTATTGAATCATTTTGTAATATGCCAATTAATCTTATTTTCGCCACAGGGCATGGAACTGATATCAGTGTTTATAAGCGTTTCGAGCGCTATGAGAATATACGTATTACTTCCTTTGTTTCTTACAAACAATTATTACCACATTGCGATGCGATGATTTGTCATGCGGGTTTTAATACCTTAATGTCCGCAATTTTTCACGAAGTCCCTATTTTATTATTGCCGTTGACCGGAGATCATCCCCATCTTACTCAACATTCAATTAACAACCAATTTGCGTTGACGATAGATGAAGCATTGGAACCCAATAGCTTTGGCGCAAAACTTATTAATCCCAATAAAATTACCAAAAAAAGCATCAAACATGCTGTTAACCGGTTATTATCGGAAGAGTCTTTTAAACAGCACATTAAACACGCTAAATGCGATTTGAGTAATCTTTCATCATGTGAAGATGCTATTCAATTAATCGAAAAGCTTACATGTTGAATACCTAAAGGAACCCCGCTATGGAGAAACAGCTTTTCGAGACAGTGAAACTAAAAAATTTAATTTTAAAAAATCGTTTTATCATGTCAGGGACAAATGATAATCTTGCCGAGAAGGATGGTCATGTATCACAAAAGCAAATTGATCGAATGATTACGCTTGCAAGGAATGAGATTGCTTTAATAATTTTGGGGGCTTTAACTGTAGACGCTACGGGACGAACTCACCCCGATTTATTGTCTCTACATAATGATTATGCCTTGTCAGGGTTACAAAAAATGGTTAAAGCTGTGCATCAACAGGGAGGCAAGATAGCCGCGCAACTAACGCATTTGGGTGTATGGGCTGCGGGGTTACAAAATAATCTTGGAAAAGATGCGCTAGCACCTTCCTTGCTAAAAGAAAATAATTATTATCATTCGCGACCCTATTTCCCAACCGGAAAATATCATGCAATGTCAGGTTTTGAAATTGAACACGTGATCATGACCTTTGCGCAAGCGGCGAAAAGAGCCCAACAAGTTGGATTTGATATGATTCAAATTGATGCCGCACGTGATAGCCTATTAAGTCAATTTTTATCCCCACATACTAATAAACGTGATGATCAATGGGGGGGCACCGTACAAGGTCGCTGCAAAATTCATTTCGATGTCATTAAGGCAATTAAAAATGAGGTAGGGAATGAATTCCCTATCACGCTCAAATTAGGTGTGCAAGATGGCTTCAGCGATGGATTGATGTTTGATGAAGGAAGAGAGGTTGCTATTCTGCTTGGGCAGCATGTTGAATTGGACGGACTGGAAATTAGTCAAGGCTTACAGGGGCATCATTGGGATGAAACTGTTTTAAAAATGAATGCCCCTACCCAGCAAGAGGAGGGTTATTTTCATACCTGGACACAGACAATTAAAAATGACACAAAAACCATGCCCATTATTATGAACGGTGGGTTGAGATCTTACATGCACATAGAAGAAATTATTAAAAATAATGCTGCTGATCTAGTATCATTATGCCGTCCTCTCATCAAACAGCCCAATCTTATTAAGCTGTGGAAAGAAAAAAAGTTCGGTAAAGCTGAATGCACGTCTTGTAATAATTGTATTCTTGCGCTCATGCAAGGATTGTCGTTTGGTTGCTACATAGATAAAAATTAGCCAGTGTTTAGCAAGCATAACCATTCAGTGGCTCGTCTTAAAAAAATGATCCGGCCTTTTTTTGTGGGCGATCTTTTGGGATGAGTAATGTTTGTTCATCATCGTCTGCTCTATTAATAGCCCACCCAGCGTTGAGTGCGACGACCTCCTCCTGTTGATTTGTAGTGAAGAATGTAGATGTTTTTCTACTTAATTTATTTTTAGGCTTCTCTCTCGGGATATAGCGCACCACATCTTCAACTGGTTGGCCTAGCTGCTGGCAATAGGCGTTGAACATCTGAAAGAAATAACCGGGTTTTGTTATTGACCTTGTTTCACGCTTTTCATCAAGGCTTGCTTTTTTTTCTTTCTCTACCAAATTATTCCCTTTTTCCAGCAAACTATCAAATGTTCCTTGTTCAACGATTTTTCCTTGATCGAAGACAAAAATCCAATCCGCATTAACCACTAAATTTAATTCATGAGTAACAATAATGGTGGTGTAGCCATATGTTACATTCGTTAATGTCTTGGTAACAGCTATTCGCGTCACGACATCAAGCGCGGAGGTTACTTCATCTAAAAATCTAATCGGTGGGTTTTTCAATAATAACCTAGCAATCGCAACACGTTGCAATTGGCCACCCGACAGTTGGGAGCCGCCTTCCCCAACATATGCATCGAGACCTAACCTGTCATTTTCAATGTCACTCCATAACTCTGCGTCCTTCAAAGCCGCTATAATGCTTTCACGATCTTGCACTGCTGTGTTTCCATACCGCACATTATTTTCCAGCGTATCGTTAAACAAGACAGGATGCTGAGGGACAATGCCTATCGCTCGTCTGACAGAGTCAAGCGTACAAGCGGTAATGTCATGCTTATTAATGGAGATGCTGCCTGCGCTGGGCGCAACAAAACGAAATAACAGCTTCCCGATGGTCGATTTTCCGCTTCCGCTAATGCCAACGAAAGCGACGGTTTTCCCACCTTTGATTTGAAAGCTAACATCATCAAGTATTCTTTTGCCGTCTCTGCTGATCAAACTAACATTCTCAAAATCGATAGAAGGAGGAACATTTTCGTTTATCATTAATGACATCGCCCCCGGCGGGTCTTGCAAATCACTGCCTTCATTGATTAGATCGATAGCTTTCTCTAATTGAGCTAATGCGCCGCTTAATTCATTGGATGTTCCCGATATTGAATTTAATGATGTCGCCAGTTGGATAAGATAGAAAACAAGCATGACTATCTCATTATATTCAAGGTTTTTCATGACAAACTGGTGAGCCGCAAACGGGATAATTCCTAAGTATGAAAGACATAGCCAGAGATTCCGAAGAAGTTCAGCTCGATTGATCGCTTTATCACTTGCATCCGCCATTTTTTTATGTTCGCTAAGAGCATTTATTATTTTAGTCATTTCATATTTTTTGTTATTAAAAAAATGTATAGACTCATAATTAGCCAGTACTTCAAGTAGCTTACCCGATATGATATTTTGTGAGTCAATCCTAGATTTTTCCAAAGCAGATATAGGTCTATTTGTTAAATAGGAAATGCCACAAAATGCGCCTGATGCAAAGAGCACGCCCAACGATAATCTCCAGTCAACTAATCCACCAATGACTGCAGCAGAGCCTAATACTCCTAATGAAGACGGGATAATGTCTTGATAAATGGCGGTTACATAATTTGTACCTACACTGAAAGTGCTAAATACGGTCTGCGCAATTTCACCCATGGGCGTAAGTTGGTAATGTTCTAATGATTTTTCTGCCGATACCTCGATAATATTGCAAACCAAGTTATTGGCAAGTGATGACTTAACTTCCGCAGTTAATTTTTTTCTTGCGACGGGCGCTAGTTGGCTAAAACTCCAACAAACAATATAGGTCATCAAAATCATAATGGGTAATATTTCACTTTCAAATTCAGGTTCCGTATTCCCCCGTTCTCCACGATATGTGATAAGGAGGGTAATAGCTTTAAATAGAACCCACGGCGAAGCTACCTTAATCCCAGCATCCGTTATATTTAATAGCGTTAATAATAACATCTGCCAACCAGCAACTGATTTCATATCCCATAAAAGAGGGTCAACGTGTTTGCTAACTTTTCTTGCTCTCGATAACATTTTATGACTTTTCCTTCGACACGCCTTTCAAGCTGTTCATGAGGGTGGAAACAGCAAGTTTAGGCGGATATGCGATAAGCAAGTGTACGCGGTCTTTTTCCCCATCCATTTCTATTAGTGTGGCTTCAAAAGCCTCACATACTTTCGAGAAGATTATATTTAGAATATTAATAGCAGTGTTGTTGATTTTTTTCATAGTCCAAATTATATTTCGTGTATGAAACGACTGCAAGCTATTAAATTTGAATTGAAGGAAGCGCGCCAGCAATTTGTTAGCGAATATAAACAAGACGAACATTAGGAATTTAAGATGGGCTATGTGTAAGCAATCAAAAATAAAATCAATTATTTTCCCAGCTATTATCGGCAACATGTTAGAGTGGTATGATTTTGCATTCTTTGGTTATTTTTCCCTCATATTGGGGAAGTTATATTTTCCAGCACAAAGTCTATTTTTATCTTTGCTTCAAGCCTATGGCCTAGTAGCAGCAAGTTATTTAATGCGCCCCATAGGGGCAATCTTCTTTGGTTATCTTGGCGATCGGATAAGCCGAAATTATAGCCTTAAACTTTCAATAGTCCTGATGGGAATGTGTAGTTTTCTCATAAGTATGTTACCTATCTATGCAGACTGGGGAATGACTGCCAGCGTATGTTTAACAGTAATACGATTAGTACAAGGCATGGCTGTGGGTGGTGAGTATTCCGGTTCTGCTGTACTTTTAATAGAATCCGCAGAAGATAACAAACGAACTTTCTTTGGCAGCTTGGCACTAACGAGCGCATATAGTGGTTTTTTATTAAGCTCACTTGTCGGCACTCTATTGAGTTATTTTTTATCAGATTTGCAGTTAGGCACGTGGGGCTGGCGTATTGGATTTGCTTTGGGGGGCTTGATTGCGATCATTGGATTCATCATTCGTAGTGATATGCAGCCTCAGGAAACAAGGCGTTATTTTACTGTCGCACCATTGACTAATCTAGTTACGCATCATTTGAAGGAATTTCTTCTTGCAATCGGTGTTTCAATATTACCGGCTGGTTTCAGTTATATCGTATTTGTATATATCAGCAATTACCTACGTTTTTATAGTCAATATTCGCTTCATGAAATTCTATTATTTAATACTTTAAATATCGCTTTTTCCGTTCTGCTTATTCCTATTATAGGATTAATTTCGGATAAGTTTGGCCGTAAACTTATGATGTTTTTATCCGCTTGGTTGATCTTACTTTTTTGCATTCCTCTATTTGGGTTGTTGATTCATCAAGCATGGACGATCATGCTATTACTCAGTTTATTAAACGCGATGTTCGAAGCGAATATACCAGCAGAGATTGCTGAAATGTTCCCTAAAGATATACGTTATACTGGGGTGGCATTGACACTTAATATTACAAATGGTGTGGCTGGAGGTTTAGCTCCGCTTATTGCTTCGGGATTAATTCAAGGCACCCATTTATTGGTAAGCCCAATGTTTTATGTGGTTGGGTTAGCCATGGTAACTATATTTTGCATGCACATTAAAAGCGCCATTTATAGCCGTGAAACGAATCATCAACAGACCCTCATCAATGAGTTCAATTAAAAACAAATCATTCCGCGTTTTCTGAAGTATAAAAACGCTTCACTGCTATTTTCAAGAATAAATTTTTAAAGATTGTTTTATACTTTAAATTAAGATTTAATACGCTAGAAATAAGTTAAGGATGCTTAAAAATGTCTCTGAATACCAATTTTATGAAAAATATGGTTCGTTATCTCACCGTCTTTAAATTATTAGCGTCCTTATTATCGTCTAAGGAAGAACGTTCAATACGTTGGCGATTTTATTTTGCGGAGTCACTTGTTGTAGCAACAATTATCTTGAATGTACTAACACCCATCGTATACGGACGTGTGATTGATATTTTAAAAATATCACATCCTGTGGCAATCGTTGCAGCCCTCCTAATAAGCTATGGGTTAGTATGGACATTAAGCCAAACCCTGGTACAGATTCGTGGAATTATTGCTTTCAAAGTTGTTAGAAGAATTATTAGAAAACTAAGTCTAAAACTTTTTAGCCACCTTCACAACCTGTCACTACGCTACCATTTAGACAGAAAAACCGGAGCCATTACCACCAGTATTGATCGAATCGATTACAGCGTAACTGCCATTTTTTGGCATATTCTGTTTTATTTATTACCAACTATTATTGAAGTATTTATCATCCAAATAATTTTAATGCGTTATTTTGAATGGTATTACGCAGCTATTCTTACCCTAGGAATTGTCGCTTTTATTGGTTTTACCTTGCTATGTGCAAGGTGGGATACTAAAAGGTTACAACTCGCAAATGAAGCTGGCAATGAGACTGGCAGTACAGCAGTAGATAGCCTGCTAAATTATGAAACAGTAAAATATTTCAATAATGAAAATCATGAACAAGAGCGTTACGACAAGGCCTTAGCTGCCCACGAGTCGGCTAATGTTAAAAGTGATATTACATTTGAATCCGTTAACCTTGGACAAAATTTTATTGTTGGCGTGACCCTCACCTGTATGACGTTAGTTGCTGGACTGAATGTTTCTTATGGTAATCTCACTGTGGGTGATTTTGTCGCATTAAATGCATACTTAATACGTATTACGACTCCTTTAGCATTTTTAGGTTATGTTATTCGAGAGTTAAAAAATGCCGTGACCAATTTTGATGATATTATCAAAATTATAAATGAAACACCTGAAGTGCAAAATAAAACAGGCGTGGGAAAAATAAATATTTCACAAGGCGCTGTTGATTTCAAAAATGTAAACTTCGCATTTGATACCGATCGCTTTGCATTAAAAAATATATCTTTTTCTATACAACCAGGAAAATCGCTTGCGATTGTTGGGCAAAGTGGTTCAGGTAAATCTACTTTAATGCGTTTATTGTTACGTTTGTTTAATATCCAATCAGGCGAAATCCTCATTGATGGACAGGATATTAGCAAAACGTCTCAAGAATCAGTACGAAATAATATAGCGGTAGTGCCACAAGATACCATCCTATTCAATGATAGCATCTATTATAACATTGCCTATGCAAAACCAAGCGCAACTCAAGAAGAGGTAACACGCGCAGCAAAAGCAGCACATATACATGAGTACATCACTCAACTTCCTGAAGGCTATAAAACAATTGTAGGAGAGCGCGGGCTAAAACTGTCGGGAGGAGAAAAGCAAAGAATCGCAATAGCTCGTGCTATTTTAAAACAATCAAAGATATATATTTTTGATGAGGCAACTTCATCTCTTGACAGTCGAACAGAAAGTGAAATACAAAAAAATATAATCGAAATTTCACAAGGCATTACTACTATCATCATTGCGCATCGGCTTTCAACCGTTATTCATGCAAATAAAATTATTGTAATGGATAAGGGTGAAATTGCTGAAGCGGGAACGCATGATGAGTTATTAAATCGAGACGGTATATATGCAAAATTGTGGCATCAACAAGTCACGAAAAGTAATCTGCAAGAGAGTCTATCGTTATTAGTGAGCCAAAAATAAAAGGAGAGACTTTGTGCGGACATGGTTTGAGAGATTATTGCCAAAAGTTGGTGTAGGTTTAAACATTATTTCGTCGCTTGGCAGTGGTGTTGTTGATTTATTGGCAATGAGAATCGTTAGTAAAAGTACGGGTGTAAGTATTTTTACAGGCATTATAGGTACAGTTTGCACAACAACATTAAATTGGCTTGTTTTTTTATTTTCGAACGCAAGACAGGATTATGCAGAAGTAGGAAAATCATTAGATCAACGTTTTTTTTCAACGGATGTACAGGCGGAAAGTCTCCGACACAAAATTAGTACAAGTAGCAATAAAGTAATCGCAGCGAGATTAGCCTTAACGGGTGCGGTGACAATAACGACCATATTGGATGCTATTTCGCAGTTTCAGCAAATAGAAACAATGAGTGAAAAAGCAAGAGCTGAGGGAATGGCTTTTACAGAGAGCGCTTCTCTTTTATTGGCCATTTCTGTTGTTTGCACCAATGCTATCACTGAGTTCTGGACTTATAATAGTTTTGCAAATATTGCGGTGGCCAAAATTTCGGAGATCGATTCTAATCAATCATCTGCAAATGCTTCTCTGCCGCCATCAAGTGCAGATTCATTACCAGCTTCCCCCAATGAATCAGGCTTAATTATTGATGAGGGAAAAGAAAATATTTTAGCCGATTCAGGGGAGAGGTCTTGGTTAATAAAGAACAATTTTTAGATAAATTAATCTATCAAAGAAACGTGAAAAAGGCCACCCTTTAATGGAGAAATAGTCTCATGTTGAGGTCTGATTTTTTATCAACAAATCTTATAGCAAATTGTGATTGTTATATTTTAGAGCCTGGAGTGAGAGATATTTTTGTTGTTGAATCCAAACCTACATTTAGTGCAGTTGAATTCATCCAAACTCACAAAGACATAATTGAAACCGTTTTATTACAATATGGCGCCGTATTGTTACGGGGATTTGATATAAATGGTGTGTCTGAATTTAATAAAGTCGCGCAAATAATTACCCCAAATTTATTAGAATATATTTACCGTTCAACCCCAAGAACAAAACTTGGCGGCCGTATCTATACTGCAACAGAGTATCCTAGCAATCGTCATATCCCTTTACATAATGAATTCTCCTATTTTCGATTCTGGCCCAATAAGATTATGTTTTTTTGTGTAATATCACCCACGTCAGGCGGCGAAACGCCAATTGCTGATTCTAGAAAAGTCTTGAAGAATATTAACCCAGAAATTGTTAATAAATTTAAACAGAAGGGAGTAATGTACGTACGTAATTATACATCAGGGATTGATTTAAGTTGGCAAGAAGTTTTTCAAACAGACAGTAAAGAGAAAGTTGAATGCTATTGTGATGAACACGCAATACAATGGCTGTGGCGTAATGATAGTAACGAATTAACAACGAAACAGGTATGCCAAGCAACTGTCAATCATCCAATCACCGGCGAAGAAGTTTGGTTTAATCAAGCCCATCTTTTCCACATTTCAAGTTTAGTGAATGAAGATGCTGCATTTCTAAAAGCGGAATTGGGAGAAGATAATTTGACTCGCAACTCATTTTATGGAGATGGAACAAATTTTGAACCGCCCTACTTGACTGAAATTCGACAAGCATATGACGCTGCAACAATAAAGTTTGAATGGCAACGAGGTGACATCATGCTCTTAGACAATATTCTCATGGCGCATGGAAGAACTCCCTATACGGGTGAGCGTAAAATTGCGGTTGCAATGGGTTAATGGG
>JABDBV010000024.1 GCA_013288395.1 Gammaproteobacteria bacterium
CTTTGCAACATTGTAGAAAAGAACACTGAAGGTGGTTTCAACGTCCCCCTCTCCCGCCCTCGGTGTTTGGAAAAAAACAATCGGTGGTTGCGGGAGAGGGTTGGGGTGAGGGCAAGAGGGCACGTTAAGAATGGCGGTTTGCGGGAGAGGTGACCATCCAATTAAGTAACAACATCACTGTCCCCACACAAATCGCACTATCCGCCATATTAAAAATCGCAAAATGCCAACCTTCTAAATGAAAATCTAAAAAGTCGATAACATGCCCATATAACCATCGATCCCAAGCATTTCCTAACGCGCCACCGAGAATCAATGTCAACGCAATACTCATCCACCATTGACGCGATGATGCTTTTGCAAGCCAATAAATAATGACCGCACTCACCACCAATGCCAAACTGCTAAATAATAGCGTTTGCCAGCCTGCCGCTGAATGCAAAAAACTAAAGGCAGCGCCGGTGTTATAGGCGAGTGTGAAATTAAAGATGGGTAAGATTTGCAGCGGCTCATAAGCAATTAAGTGCTGCACCATCCAGGTTTTACTCAAACGATCAAGCACGATCACCAGAAAAGC
Source organism: Gammaproteobacteria bacterium (assembly GCA_013288395.1). Lineage (GTDB taxonomy): Bacteria > Pseudomonadota > Gammaproteobacteria > DSM-16500 > DSM-16500 > Aquicella. Next base: position 578 of record JABDBV010000024.1, read on the forward strand.
AACCCAAAGCCAGACCAAGCCCGTGCGAAAAATTGACTTACGCATAGTTTCGTTCTTCCCCGGATGCACCCACATTCTCCACACAACGTCCACAAAGACCTGGGTACTTACTATTCGCATTCACATCCTCTCGTCGATGCCAGCAACGTTCGCATTTAGGATAAGCGGTCGCTTCAATTTTTAATGAAAGCCCAGGCACCTCAGTTACAACGGTGTCTACTGGCCCTGCGTGCTCTGAGATCACAGTCGCAGAGGAGGTGATCAGCACAAAACGCAACTCGTTCTCCAACGCATCCAATTGTTTTTTCAATTGCGCTCCGCAATACAAAGTCACTTCTGCTTCCAATGCCGAACCTAATTTGCCAAGGTTACGCATATTTTCAATTTCTTTATTGACCGCATCACGCACTGCTCTTATTTTTTCCCAGTAAGCTTGGTTCATCATTTCATAATCAGGAATGGCTGCTAAGTGTTCATACCACTCCACTAACTGTACTGACTCCGCTTTTTTACCGGGTATGTATTGCCACACTTCTTCCGCCGTGAAACTTAAAATCGGCGCCATCCAGCGTACCAATGCCTGCACAATATGATACAACGCGGTTTGTGCGGAGCGACGCCCCACACTGTTTGTTTGCATGGTGTATTGCCTATCTTTGATCACATCTAAATAAAAACCACCCAAATCCACCACGCAAAAATGATGTAATTTTTGCACGATGAGATGGAATTGATAGGATTCATAGGCATCGATTATTTCTTCTTGCACTTGTCTTGCTTTATCCACTGCGAAACGATCCAACATCAGCATATCTTCTGGGCGCACCAAATGTGTTTCAGGATCAAAACCATGTAGATTCGCTAACAAAAATCGCGCGGTGTTTCTGATGCGCCTATAGGTTTCAGAAATGCGATTTAAAATTTCTTTAGATGCCGTAATTTCCGTTCGGTAATCAACAGACGCTACCCACAAACGCAAAATATCCGCGCCTAATGATTTCACTACTTCTTCGGGCGCAATCACATTGCCGATGGATTTCGACATTTTGTAACCTTCTGCATCCACCACAAAACCGTGTGTTAAAATTTCTTTATAGGATTCTGTGCCATTCATCGCCATCGACGTTAAGAGTGATGATTGAAACCAACCGCGATGCTGGTCGGTGCCTTCCAACATTATATCTGCTGGAAACGCAAGTTCAGGACGTTGCTTTAATACACATTCATGCGACACACCCGAATCATACCAAACATCTCGCACATCCATGGATTTGCGATAGTGTTCTGCCTCCGCACCCAACAAGGTTTTTTCATCCAAGGTGTACCAAGCTTCAATGCCTTCTTTCTCAACTAAATCAGCGACTTTTTCAATTAAGTTTACTGTATCAGGATGCGCTTCACCTGTTTGCTTGTGAATAAACAACGCAAGCGGCACGCCCCAGGCACGTTGCCGTGAAATACACCAATCCGGTCTATTCTCTATCATGCCGCTAATGCGTGATTGGCCCCAATCTGGCACCCATTCAACACGCAGAATGGCATTCAATGATTGCTTACGTAAGCCCGCAAGATCCATGCTAATAAACCATTGCGGTGTCGCTCTAAAAATTAATGCTGTTTTATGCCGCCAACAATGCGGATAACTGTGATTAATCTTGCCTTGATGAATCAAGCTATGATGTTTATTTAATTCTTCAATAACTTTTTCATCGGCTTTTCTAACATGAACGCCTGCAAAAAGTGGCGTGTTAGGTGTAAAGCAACCATCATCACCGACTGGATTATCCAGCGGCAAGTGATATTGTTTGCCTATATTAAAATCATCCACACCATGCGCAGGCGCAGTATGTACAGCGCCGGTACCTGTTTCTAATGTCACATGTTCGCCTAATACTACTGGAACTTGTTTGTCGTAAAATGGGTGCTTAAGTTTGACACCTTGCAGTAATTCACCGCGAATTTTTCTGTCTTCACATTGGTTAAGTTGTTGCAATTGTTCTTTATCAAATCCAAAACAGGCGGCTAACACATTGGCAGTCAATCCCATATCAGCGGCGATAAGCAATTGCTCATCATTCACATCCACCAGCCAATAATCCAAACCGGGATTCAGCGCGACAGCTTCATTCGCAGGTAATGTCCAGGGTGTTGTCGTCCAAATAGGAATGGATATACGATTCGTATTTTTGATGGGCGTGGAAAAACGCTTCAAAAAATCCCCGACATCGACCACTTCAAAACGCACATAAATAGCAGGTGATTCTTTATCTTTGTATTCGACTTCAGCTTCCGCGAGCGCTGATGCACAATCCAAACACCAATGCACGGGTTTATAACCCTTTTGCAAATGCCCATTTTTAATAATTTTTCCCAATGAACGGATGACGTCCGCTTCATAATGAAACGACATGGTCAAATAAGGATTTTCCCAATCACCAATCACGCCTAAACGGATAAATTCACTGCGCTGAATATCAACTTGCGATTCTGCATACTCTCTACAAGCTTCACGAAATGCCGCTGCACTAATTTTATGTCCGGGCTTCCCATGTTTTTTTTCTACGTTTAATTCAATAGGCAACCCATGGCAATCCCACCCCGGCACAAACGGTGACTCAAAACCACTCATGCTTTTAGATTTCACCACCATGTCTTTTAAAATTTTATTTACCGCATGGCCTACATGGATGTGGCCGTTTGCATAGGGCGGACCATCATGCAAAATAAATTTTTTCTTGCCTTTATTTTGCTCGCGCAGTTTGGCGTATATCCCCATTTGCTGCCATTTGTTCAACGTTTCCACTTCACGCTGCGATAAATTCGCTTTCATTGGAAAATCGGTTTGCGGCAAATTTAATGTATTCTTGTAATCACTCATAACGCACCTTGTTTTTTAAAATAGTTTCTAGCCACTTCTACATCGTTTTTGATTTGCTCTTTAAGAAGCTCGAGGCTGGGATAACGTTCTTCTTCCCGAAGTTTTTCGCAAAACTCGACCTGCACATAACGACCGTAAATATCCTGATTAAAATCGAGTAAGTGTACCTCGAGTAAGGTTCGCGTACCATCCACCGTCGGGCGCGTGCCCACATTGGCTACACCAGGCCAAGGGTGCGCGTAAAGCCCGTGCATATAAACGGTATAAATACCTAGCACCGGGGTTAGCCTTCGATGCAGATGAATATTGGCCGTTGGAAACCCAAGCTGTCTGCCCAATTGATCACCAGGACGCACACGTCCGAGCATGGAATAAGAATGTCCCAGCAGTTTGGATACCAGCTGATGATCACCACTAGCCAAGGCACGACGCACCCGGGTGCTGCTGACCCGTTCTCCATCAATCACCAAGGTTGGCATCGCTTCCACTGAAAATCCTAATGACTGCCCGAGGCGTTCCAGCAAAGCAAAATCCCCTTGCCGTTTGTGGCCAAAACGAAAATCATCCCCTACTATTACATGCACAGGCTTTAGGTTTTTATATAAAACTGACTCTACGAAATCACTTGCAGATAAAGATGCAAGTTTTTGATTAAATGGCAATACCAACACGTTATCGATGCCACAATTGGCTAACGCCCTAAACTTTTCCCGCAACCTAGTAATGCGCGGGATGGTATGCACCTCTTGCTCGAAAAATTCGAAAGGATGCGGCTCAAATGTCACGACCGTTGCAGGCACCCCTCGCTCCCTAGCAGCTTCAATCACCCGCCTCACTAATTGCTGGTGTCCCAAATGGACTCCATCGAAATTACCAATGGTGATCACTCCCCCTAGAGCGGCAGGCGTTATGTTATATAAAGACCGGATCAGTGTGGCTGACATAAAAAAACCTAAGGTGATACGCATTTTAAAAACAGAAACTGTATGATAATTGCCGACTTTTTGCTAGCATGTATGCATTAGATTCCGCATGAGAGGAAACATCAATGCCTGCGCTGCCATCAGAGAAAATTGAAGCCATTATTGAAGCCGCCCTTATGGTTGCCGGGCGTCCATTGACCGTCAACGCCCTGCTCGCCTTGTTTCCGGACGAAGAAGGGCTAACCAATGTCGATATTAAAGCAGCTTTAAGCACTCTCAGCGACCGTCCTCTACAATCTGGCATTGAATTAAAAGAAGTCGCCAGTGGTTACCGTTACCAGGCCAAAGCAGAATTTAGTCCCTGGCTTGCAAAATTATGGGAAGAACGCGCCCCTCGCTATTCGCGCGCTTTTTTAGAAACCCTGGCTATCATTACTTATAAGCAACCCATTACCCGTGCTGAAATTGAAGAAATACGCGGTGTGACTGTTAGCAGCCACATCATTAAAACCCTGCAAGAACGTGAATGGGTGCGCGTGATTGGCTACCGTGATGTGCCGGGTAAACCCGCCATTTACGGTACCACCAAAGATTTTCTCGATTATTTCAATATTAAATCACTCGTAGATTTACCGACCCTTGCGGAATTCAAAACGCTTGAAGCGCAAGATGAACAATTACAAGTACAGCTCGCCTTAGAAAATAGCGATATCGGACCAAGCGACAGCGAAGTAATTCCTGAAGAACGGGAAGCTCTCGTCAACGCTGAAAACAACGTTATTGCGATCAACGACACCATCGAAATCGAAGCCGATCACGAAGATGTGCTAGAAGATATCATCGTGGAAGAAGACGAGACAGATGAAGAAGAAGCGGCTGCTGGTTAAACACAGCCACTAAAAAAGAAGACTACACCATGTCGAGCGAGAAGATTCAAAAAATTCTAGCGAATGCGGGCCTTGGTTCCAGGCGAGAAATCGAAACGTGGATTGAAGCGGGTCGCGTAACTGTCAATGGAAAATTAGCCACCATTGGTGATCGCATGACTTACCGCGATCATGTCTCCGTTGATGGCCGCGAAATTAAATTAATCAAAAGCAAAAATCAAAAATCGCGTGTGTTGCTTTACCACAAACCCGAGGGTGAAATATGCAGCCGCAATGATCCTGAAGGCCGCCGCACTATTTTTGAAAGCTTGCCCATCATCAGAAATAGCCGCTGGATTTCTGTAGGCCGCCTAGACTTTAACACTTCAGGTTTGCTGCTACTCACCAACGATGGCGAACTCGCCAACAATTTGATGCACCCTAGCTTCCAAATAGAACGCGAATATGCGGTACGCATACGCGGCGATATTGATGCAAACATTTTAGATAAACTCTCCGAAGGTGTGATGCTTGAAGATGGCATGGCGCGTTTTGAACATATCATTGAAGCGGGCGGCACCGGCACCAACCATTGGTATCATGTGGTCGTCAAAGAAGGTCGCAACCGTTTGGTCCGTCGATTATGGGAAGCCTTAAATTTCTCCGTCAGCCGTTTAATCCGCATTCGTTTTGGCCCCATTTATTTGCCCTCAGGGTTACGCAGCGGAAAACATGTGGAGTTGACTGAAGATGAAGTGGCAAAGTTTGAAGAATTTCTGCGGCAGTTGAATAATCAAACGGCGTAGAGGGTTGGGGTTACCTTTTTGCCCTTCTGCCCTCACCTCAACCACACACACCCCTCATCCGCCCTTTGGGCACCTTCTCCCACAAGGGGAGAAGGCTCAGTAGTTAGGATTGTGGGCACATCTGAGCTTCTAAAACGCTGAAGACCTTCACTTACCTCACTATCAGCCTTCTCCCCTTGTGGGAGAAGGTGCCCAAAGGGCGGATGAGGGGTGTGTGGGGTTGCGGTGAGGGCGAGAGGACAAGAGAGCAACAGCGCGAATGAGCGAACAACCAGCTTGTATTCTGTCTATTATGTCTATAAAATGCGCATCTATATAAATACCAAATAACAACTCACCAAAACGAGGCGGATATGGCGGCCAACCGACACATTCCCAAACTAAGCGACAGAGCCTACGACGTACTCAAAAAATCCCAATCGGATTACTTGAAAGCAAATGGCTTTTTTTCTACTGATCTCTTAAATAAAAATAATCATCCAAGCATCACTTCCGCCTTCAACATATAAATCAAATCCAACGCCTCCTTCGGTGTCAATTTATCCGGATTTAATTCTTGCAAGCGCGAAATAACTGGATGCGCTTTTTCCATCTCAGCAAATAAGTCTCGTTGTTCTGGCACTGGCGGTACACTTTGGTGATATGCCTGATGCTCAAGTGACTGCAGTTTTTCCCTAGCGCATTGAATCACTGAACGCGGCACGCCAGCGAGTTGCGCAACGTGTATACCATAACTTTGATTAGCAGGGCCCTGCTGCACCGTGTGCAAGAAAATAATTTTATCACCATGCTCTGTTGCATCCAGATGCACATTATTGACCGTGGCAATTTCATCAGCGAGTGCGGTTAATTCAAAATAATGCGTAGCGAATAACGTAAACGCACGCACTCCTTGCGCAAGATAATGCGCTGCGGCCCATGCCAACGACAAACCGTCAAAGGTACTGGTACCACGTCCTATCTCATCCATTAACACTAAGCTATGCGCTGTTGCGTTATGCAAAATATTAGCGGTTTCCGTCATCTCCACCATAAAGGTTGAACGCCCGCTCGCCAAATCATCCGCCGCCCCAATGCGAGTAAAAATACGATCGATCACGCCGATTTCCGCCGCTTTGGCCGGCACAAAACTGCCAATGTGCGCGAGCAGCACAATCAAAGCGACTTGACGCATATAAGTTGATTTACCACCCATGTTAGGCCCAGTAATCAGAAGCATGCGTTGCCGCGCATCTAAGCGTACATCATTCGGCACAAAGGGATGTGTGGAAACTGCTTCTACTACAGGATGCCGACCTGCTGTGATGCTGACACCCGGCTCATCACTTAACAGAGGACAAGACCAGTTAAGCCGTGCCGCGCGCTCGGCAAAATTTGCCAACACATCAATTTCGGCAATGCCACTCGCGCACACTTGCAAGAGAGCGATAGAAGGCAGCAACTTATCAATCAATTCCTCATATAATACTTTTTCTCGCGCGAGCGCTCGGTCGCGCGCACTTAGTGCTTTATCTTCAAATGCTTTTAATTCAGGCGTAATAAATCGCTCTGCATTTTTCAATGTTTGACGCCTGATATAATCCACTGGCGCTTCCTTCGCTTGCAACCGACTAATTTCAATGTAATAACCATGTACGCGGTTATAACCCACTTTCAATGTGGAAAAACCCGTGCGCGCTTTTTCTTGTTCTTCTAATTTAATTAAATAATCACCCGCATTTTCACTGAGCGTTAGCAGCTCATCTAATTCCGCATCATAACCAGGTGCAATCACTCCCCCCTCTCGAATAGTCACCGGCGGGTTATCAATGATAGCGCGCGTTAACAAGACATGCTCTTCTGGAAATTCACGGATAGCCTGTTTAATTTGCTGAATAAGCGAGGCATCAAATGATTGTAGTTGTTGCTGCAACATCGGTAGCAGCGCTAATGTGGCGCGCAACGCAACCAAATCGCGCGGACGTACTGTTCTTAATGCGATACGCGATAAAATTCTTTCTAAATCCGCTGATTGATTCACCAATGTTTGTAGTGGCGTAAAACCATGGTTTTCTAGCAATTGCTGAATGCTTTCTTGTCTAGCACGCAGCAAGGCATGATCACGTATCGGACGATTCAACCAACGCTTCAATAAACGGCTGCCCATAGCGGTATGCGTATGATCCAGCACCGATGCCAGGGTATTTTCTTCACCCCCCGAGAGATTGGTAACTAATTCCAAATTACGTCTTGAGGCTGCATCCAACAACAAACACTCTTCACGCCGCTCCACATGTAGCGTGCGTATATGCGGCATAGCCGCGCGCTGTGTTTCTTTAGCATATTGCAACAAACAACCTGCCGCACACAACGCCACCACTAAATCTACACAACCAAAACCAGCGAGATCATGTGTTTGCATTTGTTCTGTCAACAATCGCACGGAGGTTTCTTCATCAAATTGCCAAGGGGGGCAACGCCTAATATTATGTTGGTAATCACGCAAAAGCGCATGGTCCCAGGCATCGCTCACCAATAATTCCGCCGGTTTTAAGCGCGCCAATTCACTGCTTAATGCTTCCACGCCTTCCACTTGCTGCAATAAAAAGCGACCGCCGCTAATATCAAGTGCTGCCAACCCATACACATCCCCTTCCGCATGCAGTGCAAGCAGCAAATTATCTTGCCGATCATCCAAGAATGCAGCATCACTCACCGTTCCCGGAGTTAAAATACGCACCACTTTACGCTCAACAGGCCCTATACTTGTTTTGGGATCACCGATTTGTTCACAAATCGCCACCGACAACCCTTGGCGAATTAATTTTGCAATATAAGATTCTGCCGAATGAAACGGTACACCGGCCATTGGAATCGGTTTACCCGATGAATGTCCGCGCGCTGTCAGTGTAATATCCAACAAGCGCGCTGCTTTTTCCGCATCGGCGTAAAATAACTCGTAAAAATCACCCATACGATAAAAAAGCAAGGTGTGTGGGTTTTCCGCCTTGATGCGTAAATATTGTTGCATCATAGGTGTGTGATCACGTGTAGAATCGTGGTTTGTATCTATTGTTGAAAGTGCCATATAATCATTCCATCTATTAACGACTCTTATATACCTCGAGTCTAAATGAAGGTAAAGAACATGACAGCATCATTAGAAAATCTGGCCAGCCTGTTGGGCGATGCTTTTAAAAAAAATAATTACATGCTCGCCACCGCCGAATCCTGCACCGGCGGCGGTTTAAGTTACTGGATCACCAGTATCAGCGGCAGCTCGAATTGGTTTGAACGTGGCTTTGTCACCTATAGCGATGACGCAAAGATAGAACAACTAGGCGTATCAACCACCACACTTAAATCATTCGGCGCCGTTAGTGAAGAAACAGCGCGTGAAATGGCAGAAGGCGCGCTCCTGCATAGCCTCGCCAATGTTGCCGTTGCGATTACCGGCATTGCCGGGCCTGAAGGCGGAACCGTCGATAAACCAGTAGGCACCGTCTGGGTTGCTTATGCTCTCGGTCAATCGCCTACGAAAACACAGATGGATATTTACACAGGAAGCCGAAATGAGATAAGAGAAAAAGTGATTGAAAAAGCACTCCGCACCCTGTTAGATTTGGTGAGCGCAACACCCTCCCCATTATCATCGATTTGAAAAGGAACACCGTATGGAAAACGACAAGAAAAAAGCCCTGGCCGCAGCCCTCAGTCAGCTTGAACGACAATTTGGTAAAGGCACCTTAATGCGCCTAGGCGATAACGCCGCAGACGCTCCAGACATTGAAGCGATTTCAACCGGCTCACTGTCCTTAGATATTGCACTAGGAATTGGCGGCTTACCTAAAGGCCGTGTCGTTGAAATTTATGGGCCAGAATCATCAGGCAAAACCACTCTCACCCTACAAATCATCGCCGAAGCGCAAAAAAAAGGTGGCACAGCCGCTTTTATTGACGCTGAACACGCATTAGATCCTAACTATGCCAAGCGTTTAGGTGTAAACACCGATGAACTGCTCATTTCGCAGCCAGACACAGGTGAACAAGCGCTTGAAATCACAGACACCCTGGTACGCTCAAGTGCCATTGATGTGATCATCATTGACTCCGTCGCCGCTCTCACCCCTAAAGCTGAAATCGAAGGTGAAATGGGCGATTCGCACATGGGCTTACAAGCACGACTCATGTCGCAAGCGTTGCGTAAACTCACAGCGAACATTAAACGTTCAAACACCCTCGTTATCTTCATCAACCAAATCCGCATGAAAATCGGCGTGATGTTCGGCAACCCCGAAACCACCACCGGTGGCAATGCACTCAAGTTTTATGCTTCCGTGCGTTTAGATATACGCCGCATTGGTAATGTCAAAGAAGGTGATGAAATCATCGGTAGCGAAACACGGGTGAAAGTAGTGAAAAACAAAGTGGCGCCGCCTTTCAAACAAGCCGAATTTGATATTCTGTACAATGAAGGCATTTCCCGTGAAAGCGAAATTATTAATCTAGGTGTAGTGCAGGGCTTAATAGAAAAATCAGGTTCCTGGTTTAGCTATAATGGTCAACGCATCGGCCAAGGCAAGGAAAATGCGCGGCAATACTTGAAGGAACACCCTGCCACTTCCAAAGAAATTGAAACTAAAATCCGCGAACTCATGATTAACCTGCACGCTAGAGTCGTGAAGAGCGATAAAGTAGAAGCGGAAGATGATGCCGAGGAAAGCGTCGCTTAAGCATGAAAAACCATTCCTCTGAAAAGGACTTAATCCGGCGTGACGCCCTGAATTACTTGTCACGCCGTGATCATTCCCGTGCAGAACTTACTCAAAAACTACGCAATAAGCACTACCCTCCAGCTGAAATCGACAAACTCATCACAGAACTTGCTCAATCTGGCTTATTAAGCGATCACCGCTTCGCTGAACAGTATTGTCACTTTAGGCGTGCAAAAGGTTATGGCCCGCTGCGCCTCATCATGGAATTAGAAACCCGTGGCATCCATACGGAGACGATTGCAGAAGTGATTGAGATCACAGATAATGCATGGCTTGCCGAAGCAAAGCGGCTGTGGCGCAAGCGGTTCAAAGCCATTGTTCCGACGGATTTTAAAGAGCGTATTAAACAGATGCGCTTTTTACAATATCGCGGGTATACGCGGGAACAGATTGAATTTGCAATGAAGTAGCCTGTTATTGCACCGTTATTTTGCGCCGTTATTTTGCGCCGTCATTGCGAGGAGCCCGTAGGGCGACGAAGCAACCCAGAAACCGAGGCTGGGTTGCTTCGTCGCCCTACGGGCTCCTCGCAATGACAGCAACCATTACATAACCAAATAAAAAGACACTAAATATGACCACGAAAATTAATAAATCATCCCTAACCAGCAATGACATCCGCCGCAAATTTCTCGCTTACTTCAAAGAGCGCGGCCACGAAATTATTCAAAGTAGCTCTCTCGTTCCTGGAAATGATCCTACCCTTCTATTCACCAACGCTGGCATGGTGCAATTTAAAGATGTGTTTTTAGGAAAAGATAAACGCGCTTATCAACGCGCCGCATCCTCTCAACGTTGCGTGCGCGCAGGCGGCAAACACAATGATTTAGAACGCGTTGGTTATACCGCAAGACATCACACCTTTTTTGAAATGCTCGGCAATTTCAGCTTTGGTGATTACTTCAAACATGATGCCATTCGTTTTGCCTGGGATTTTCTTATTAAAGAATTGCATCTACCACCAGAAAAATTATGGGTCACCGTTTACGAAGAAGATAAAGAAGCAGAAGACATTTGGCTTAATGAAATAAAAGTCGACCCTAAACGTTTCAGCCGTTGCGGTGAGCACGATAACTTTTGGTCCATGGGCCCCACGGGTCCCTGCGGCCCTTGTACAGAAATTTTTTATGATCACGGAGCAGACATCGCTGGCGGTCCACCAGGAACAGCAGATGCAGACGGTGATCGTTACATCGAAATTTGGAACCTTGTTTTCATGCAATATGATCGTGCAATGGATGGCAAACTAACAGCGCTGCCTAAACCATCCGTCGACACCGGCATGGGACTTGAACGCCTGTGCGCTGTATTACAAGGTGTGCATAACAACTATGACACAGACCTCTTCCAACCGCTGATTAAAGCCGCCGCCACACTCGCTGGCATCACTGATCTTGGCAATTTTTCATTGCGAGTCATTGCAGACCACATTCGTTCTTGTGCTTTTTTAATAATAGACGGCGTGATTCCTTCAAACGAAGGACGCGGTTATGTTTTGCGTCGCATTATTCGCCGCGCATTACGACATGGCAATAAACTGGGTCTCACTGACGCTTTCTTTTATCAACTCGTGCAGCCACTCGTCACGCTCATGGGTGATGCTTATCCAGAATTAACTAAAAACCAAGCGCGCATCGAAAAAATGCTGCGGCTAGAAGAAGAACAATTCAGCACCACTTTATCGCAAGGCTTAAAACTCTTTGAGCAAGCTGTCACAGAATTAAAAAGCGATATTATCCCCGGCGACACTGTTTTCAAACTCTATGACACCTATGGCTTTCCTGCAGATTTAACAGCAGACATCGCAAGAGAGCGCGGCTTGATGATTGATTATGAGGGCTTTGATGCCGCCATGTCTAAACAGCGGGAACGCTCCAGACAATCCAGCCAATTCACCATGGCCACTGAAACCAGCGACATCGCAACCGCTGAGATGAATAGCGCATCCACCGAATTTACCGGTCACAAAAATTTATTGATCGAAGTCGTACCAGATTCTGCCAACGTCCTCGCACTTTATCGAGACGGAAAATTTGTAGACACGTTAAATGCGGGAGAGAAAGGATCCATCGTTTTAGATCGCACGCCTTTTTATGCCGAATCAGGCGGCCAAGTTGGCGATCAGGGCTTAATCAATATCCCCCAAAAAGCCTTATTCAAAGTATTAGACACTATCAAACAAGGCCACATGCATTTGCATTTAGGCAAACTAGAAAAAGGCTCGCTGCGAGTAGGTGATGCCGTCAATGCAGAAGTAGATGCAAAGCGCCGCGCTGCGATTGTACTCAATCACACTGCCACTCACATTTTACATAAGATATTAAAAGAAGTATTAGGCGAGCACGCCGTCCAAAAAGGGTCGCTGGTCGATGCTGACCGATTGCGTTTTGACTTTACGCACTTTGCACCACTCACCGAAGAAGAATTACAAACGATTGAACAGCGCGTGAACCAGATGGTACGCGCCAACTACACAGGTAATGTACGCGAAACAACACCTGATGAGGCTATTGCAAGCGGCGCCATTGCATTATTTGGCGAAAAATATGGCAGCAAAGTACGCGTAGTGAGTTTCGGCCCTTCAGTGGAATTATGTGGTGGCACACATGCAGAGCATACCGGTGATATTGGTATTTTTAAAATTACCACAGAAACTGGGGTCGCAGCCGGCATTCGTCGTATTGAAGCAGTCACTGGCGAAGGCGCATTACAATACATTGAAAAACAAGAACACGAATGGAAACAAAAGATAAATCAATCCGAGGATCGCATCCATCTCTTAGAAAAAGAAATTCTACAACTGCAAGATAAACTCGCCGATTTATTCAGCCGCGATTTGGCCACCCAGGCAACACGCATTGGCAAAATAAACGTATTAGCCATGCGCGTAGATGGATTGGATGGTAAAGCATTACGTAACGCCATGGACCACTTAAAAAAGCAATTGCATAGTGCCGTCATTGTGCTTGCGATAGTTAAAGAAAACAAAGTAGGCGTTGTGGGTGGCGTCACCGCAGATTTGCTGGACAAGCTCAATGCCAAAGATATTGTTGGCATGGTCGCCAGCCAAATTGGCGGCAAAGGCGGCGGACGTGCCGATCTTGCTGAAGCGGGTGGAAATAAACCGGAAGCCTTGGAAAAAGCCTTACAGTCCGTATACACTTGGATACAAGAGAAAGGCGTGTAAAAGCATGGCGCTCATTGTCCAAAAATATGGTGGTAGTTCCGTAGGCAGCCTCGACCGCATGCATCATGTGGCGAATAAAGTCATTCAAGCCAAAGAACAAGGTCACGAAGTAGTCGTGGTGGTTTCCGCTATGTATGGCGAAACCGACCGCCTCATTCGCTTAGCAAACGCACTCAGCACCCAACCTGATTCCCGTGAACTAGATGCCCTCCTCTCCACCGGCGAACAAGTCTCCATGGCACTCCTCAGCATGGCATTAAACGACAAACGCTACCCTGCCCGCTCTTTTACAGGTTCGCAAATCGGTATTCACACAGACAGCATCCACAATAATGCACGCATATTAGAAGTTAAAACCGAGATCATCACGCGTGAGTTAAAAAAAGGCCATGTGGTTGTCATTGCTGGTTTTCAAGGCATTAATGAGCATGGCGATATCACCACCTTAGGCCGTGGCGGTTCGGATACCACTGCTGTTGCCATCGCTGCCGCACTCAAGGCCGATGAATGCCAAATTTATACCGATGTGGACGGCATTTACACCACCGACCCTCACCTGATTCCCGAAGCCCGGTTATTGTCACACATCAGCTTTGAAGAAATGCTAGAAATGACCAGCCTTGGTGCTAAAGTATTACAAATGCGATCAGTAGAACTAGCCAGTAAACATAGTTTGCCGGTGCGGGTACTTTCTAGCTTTTCTGACGGCACCGGCACGTTAGTGACTTTTGAGGATAAAATCATGGATAAACGTTTAGTTTCTGGTATTGCTTTTAGCCGTGAAGAAGCCATCATCTCCATTTCTGGCGTGCCCAAACAAATAGGCATGGAAGGCCGGATTCTAGCAAAGATTGGTCACGCGAACATTGAAGTTGACATGATCGCGCAAAACACCACCGCTCAAGATACCATCGACTTCACCTTCACGGTGCAGCGCAGAGAATACCCAAAAGTGCTTAAGGCTTTAGAAGAATTCGCAACAGACGTTGGTGCCATTGCGATCAAAACAAATGCAAAAGTGGCCAAACTTTCACTCATTGGCATTGGCATGCGCTCTCACACAGGTGTAGCTAGCACCATGTTCAAGGCGCTCGGTGATGAAGGTATTCCCATCCAAATGATCACGACTTCTGAAATCAAAATCTCCGTCGTAGTCGATGAAACACAGCTAGAAAGGGGCGTGCGCGCTGTACACCAGGCATTTGAATTAGATAAAGAACCTGCTGCGATGCAGAAACTTTTTGTAGAGTAAACCTAAGCATTTAAAAAAAATGCAATTCCTGTTTGCAGATTACCATTATATTGTTTAATATTGCTCCCCGAGAAAGTACACAAAAAATTGCTTTGAGGTTCAGCCTACTCATAATCAACCCATGGTAATAAGATTATGCAAGAATACTAACCTCCATAAATGCTCTGGTCATTTATGTCTAATGGAATGTTTTCAATAATCAGTATTTAAAATGGACAAGGCAGTTTATCAAAGGAGAAAGGATTAATGCTCATATTAACAAGACGTGTGGGTGAAACTATCGTCATTGGCGACGACGTAATCGTTACCGTACTTGGTATTAAAGGTAACCAAGTGCGAATCGGCATTAATGCCCCCAAAGACGTGACCGTGCACCGTGAAGAAATTTACCAACGTATTCAGCAAGAAAAAGGCGCGCCTGCCAAGGAAGCGGCAGCACCTGCTGCAACACCTGTTACTGCATCTCCTTCAGCACCAGTGCTAACAGCAGCGTCAACATCAACTACCGCTGTCACTATCAAGAAAAAACGCGAAACAAAGACAGATAAAGCGGACAACAAGGGAAACAAAGAGTAAAAGAGTAAGCGTAAACAACTAAGGAGAGGTGGCCGAGAGGCTGAAGGCGCTCCCCTGCTAAGGGAGTATGGGGTCAAAAACTCCATCGAGGGTTCGAATCCCTCCCTCTCCGATATGTGTTTTAGTTTTAATAAGCGCCCGTAGCTCAGTTGGATAGAGTATCTGGCTACGAACCAGAGGGTCGGGAGTTCGAATCTCTCCGGGCGCGATAGAAAAACCCACCTACACTACGTTCCCTTCCTCCAGCTGAGCTGGTAGAAGGGTATGGGTGAGGGTTGAGGCGAGCCAACGTTTCAACAACGAGTACCAAGCATTGCGCCCGTAGCTCAGCTGGATAGAGTATCTGGCTTCGAACCAGGTGGTCGGGAGTTCGAATCTCTCCGGGCGCGATTTGGATCTACCATCCCCTTTTCCCTTTCATTAACCCTGCTTATGTCAGTTTGACATATATGTCAAACTGACATATACTAATCCTATAGAAGCGAGAAACACATTGCGTATTATCTCTAAAAAGAAGATCCGTGATTACTACGAACAGAATGCTCAAGCAGCGCTACCGTTAACAGAGTGGTATTTTACAATGCAAGCCATAAACGCTTCAAACATACATGCTCTAAGAGAAACGTTTAAAAGCATTGACGCTGTTTATGGCTACACCGTATTTAATATCGGCGGCAATCACTACCGATTGATTACTGCCATTCACTACAACACCAAGCGTTGTTTTATACGTGCGATATGGACTCATGCTGAATATAGCAAGCCTTATAATCAAACCAGATTGAAACGAGGTGAATTATGAGTAAAGCAGCCTTAGCCATTGATTACATCAACAAAAAAACCGAGCGCAAATTTCATTTACCTGTTTCCGTGTTCAAAAAACCTAGCAACAGTAAAGAATACTCTACTCTTGAAAAAGTACTCGACAAATTAATAGACGAAGTAAGAGACGATGAAAATCACCCATTAGCGATCGTTATGCAAATTATTGGCGAAAATTTAGAGCAATATGATAATGAACATTACCCAGCAATTGGACACCACATCAATGAGGTTGATATGGTGAAATACCTAATGAACACACATCATCTGAATCAAATCGACTTGTCTGATATTTTTAGCAGCCAGGCTAATGTATCAAAGTTTCTTAATGGTGAGCGTGCTTTATCTAAAAGCCAAATTATTGGCTTAAAAAAACGTTTTGGAATAAGTACCGATTTTTTTATGAAGTAGCATGTAGCCTGTACACGTTTTTTGTGTCCAGGGCAACGGCCTCGCTATACGCACCACCCCGGACACAAACAGCGTGTCCAGACTACCTGTATGATTAATTTAATTTTAATCCGGACTACACTTGCTATAAAAGTCTAATCTCCCTTTGAAATGATTCCTTACTGGCAATGGGCTGTCTCTTAGCAAGCCCAGTCGCCCAAACTCATAGATACATTAACGAGCTGGCTCAATCTGCAAGCGATGATGACATTTCAAAATACCGGCACCAACAATTGATTTGAAGCATATATCTGAATGCAATATAAGCTAAAAAAGCCATCGTTTGAGCATTAACCAAACGCATCCCACTTCTTATAAGCCTGAAGCAACTCATCCTCTAATTGCTTCAACCGAGCGGCGGCTTGCGCAATCACTTCCGCGTCCTGTTTATAAAATTCAGTTGATGCAAACTGTTGTTGTAATTTTGCTTGCTCTGCTTCCAATGCTTCAATTTTACCAGGTAATTCGTTAAGTTCGCGTTGTTCTTTGAAGCTTAGTTTTTTAGATTGGGTATGTCGCACTTTAGTGGCTTCATGCGTATCGTTCTGCGGGTTGGACGTTCTTGTAGCCTGCAACGACGAATCACGCTGGCGTAACCAATCTTGATAACCGCCAACATATTCTTCAATCCTACCATTACCTGCAAATACAATCGTACTCGTCACCACATTATCCACAAAAGCGCGGTCGTGACTGACTAACAATAATGTTCCTTGGTATTGTTCAATTAACTCTTCGAGTAATTCTAATGTTTCAATATCAAGATCATTCGTCGGTTCATCCATGACTAATAAATTTGATGGTTGACTAAACAAGCGTGCCAATAACAAACGATTACATTCTCCACCAGATAAAGCTTTTACTGGTGTCATCGCGCGCTGTGGAGTAAAGAGAAAATCATTTAAATAACTAATGATATGTTTTCGCTGGCCATTAATTTCAATCGTGTCACTCCCTTCTCCCACACTCTCAATGACTGTTTTTTCAGGGTCGAGTGTTTGGCGTAATTGATCGAAATAAGCAATTTTTAATTTCGTGCCTAAATGTACTTCCCCTGCTTGTGGTTCTAGATTACCTAATAAAATATTTAATAACGTGCTTTTACCAATCCCATTCGGCCCGATCAATGCAATCCGATCGCCACGCATAATACGGGTAGAAAAACGATTGATTAATAAGCGATCGTTAAACCCAAATACAATATTTTTCACTTCAACGACTAATTGACCCGATTTTTCCGCCTCGTTTAAATTAAATGTTGCTTTGCCTTGAACTTCGCGACGTATTAAACGTTCGCGTCGCATAGCTTCTAGTGCTCGCACACGTCCTTCATTCCGTGTGCGTCTGGCTTTAATACCTTGGCGTATCCATTTTTCTTCTTGCATCAGCTTTTTGTCGAAATTGGCGTGTAGTTTTTCTTCGGCATGTAACATTTCTTCTTTACGTACCAAGAAATTATCGTAATCGCCTGGCCAAGAAGTTAAATTACCGCGATCTAATTCAATAATGCGTGTAGCTAATTTACGTAATAATGAACGATCATGTGTGATAAACAATAAAGCAACACCACAATCTAACAACTGATTTTCTAACCACTGAATTGCTTCTACATCTAAGTGATTTGTCGGTTCATCTAATAATAATAATTCAGGTGATGAAACCAAAGCTTGCGCCAATGCAGCGCGACGTTGCCATCCACCCGACAATTCCATGACTTTTTTATCGGGATCTAATTCTAAACGCGTCAATATCGTATTTATCTGCTGCTCAAATTGCCATGCTTGTTTGGCATCAATCTGATGCTGCAACTTTTCTAGTTTGTTTAATTGCTTATCAGAGGGATGCGTCGCTAAATCATGAATGAGTGCATGATACGCTGCTAACAACTGTCCAATGTCAGCTAAGCCTTCCGCTACAAATTCATATACGGTACGTGTTTCATGTTGGGGCAATTCTTGCGCTAAGCGTGCGATACGTAAATTCGGTTTACGCCAGACCGTCCCGCTATCCGGCAGTTGTGCCCCTTCAATTACTTTCATTAATGACGATTTACCAGCGCCATTACGTCCAATCAAACAAACGCGTTCGTTTTTACTGATTTGCAATTTAACCTGATCAAGTAATTTATCTAAACCATAAGCTAATGATACATTTTCAAGTGTTACTAATACGGTCATCGTCATTTATCTCTTTATTCTCATACAGCAAAATGAATTTTTCTTTTAAGTCGTATCCACAACCAACACGCGCAATAAATTATACCTGTTATAAATCCAATACGCAGTCCGATAGGGCCGCCATGCATAACGAACCCAATTAAATAAGAAATGGGTATCGATAAAAACCATAATGCAATAATACCAATACGCATTGGAATTCGAGAATCATGCAAACCACGTAACGCGCCAGAAAATAAATTCCGGTAGCCATCAAATATCAAGAACACCACATTCAATGCGAAAAATATTTTCGCATAATAGCTAAACGCTGCAGTTGCCGTCTTGCCAAGGTAAAACTGAATTAATTTACCAGGCAAGCCTAAAAAGAAGATAGTCATGACGATACAAACCAAAGCAAATAACACCATGGCTGCCTGTTGATAACGGCGAACCATTTCTATATCTTGTCGACCTAGTGATTCACTAATCAAAATAGAAAGCGCCTGTGACATACCAAGAAAAATCATTACAACGAACATGGTGTATTGGCTAACCAACTGGATCGCTGCCAGCGGCGTTTCGCCAAAATGTCCCATCATGTAAACTCCCGCTGTCATTGCCGCAATTTCACCACCAAATTGTATGCCTATAGGAAAACCAAGCGTCAGCATGTATTTGCTGGTTGCCAAATCAGGCAAATATCCAGCTGCAAAAATATGGTATTTTTTAATCGTTCCGCGCAACAGCATGATCAATATTAAAGAAAATAATAAAATCCATTGCACCACTAAGGTTGCGCAAGTAATGCCGCTTAATCCCAAGATGGGAGAGCCAAAATGCCCTAGAATAAAACCATAAGACGCAACAATGGTTAAAGG
>JABDBV010000025.1 GCA_013288395.1 Gammaproteobacteria bacterium
GGCTGATTTTCTGCATTCTTCAAAACGAGACTCTTTAGTCTGTCTAAATAGCACTTTTGAAAATCCATTAATGTTTCTCTAGTATTTTGTTTTATGTGGTTTATACCTAAGGGTATAGTAACACATATCATTTAAAACTAAACAACCCCCTTTGATCAGGACGCATTCTAAAGGCGATGAAATTATCTTTACTGCTTAATTGCAAATATACATTATTCGCCAATACAAATGAAAACAGTTGTCCGACTGGATATCCATAAGAATGCCCAGGATAAATGAGCGTATTCAGATGAATCGTTTGTTTTATTCGTTGCAGCGTTTCAAACATCGTGCCTGGATCTGCTCCATTGCCCGTACATAATCCACAACCCTCTATAAATAAAGTATCGCCACAAAATAAATTATCGCCGATTAAGTAGGAAGTCCCGCCTTTTGTGTGGCCTGGTGTAAACAAAGGAGTGATGGTTAAACCCGCAATATCAAAAGAATTAAACGACGCTATTGTCTGCAAATTAGTACACTGAAAATCGTAATATTCTTTTTCCACTTTCGACATATAAACAGGCACGTTATACTTCTTTGCAAAGCTTTCGCAAAGATTAACATGATCACGATGATAGTGTGTTAATAAAATCGCGCTTACCTTTGCCTGATTAGCTGCTAACGCCTTTTCAATGGTATCCTGCTCCCAGGCAGGGTCTACCAATACCGTGCTTTTGGTATTTGAATCTATAATCACATAACAATAATTAATTATTTGGTCACTGCGAACGCGTAAACTTATCACCTGAATTGTCATCTATGTTATTTCTCCTTAATTTAAAAATTATAGCATTCCTCCCCTGCACTGGCACGATTAGGTCCGTGGTATCACTGAATAGTTACCGCTACGCTCGCAATGACAAAAAAGAATTATGGTTTATTATCAGCTAGTTATTGAGTTTTATGGCTTTACCTGTGAGTTGCCCTCTTGTATTTTATGCGATAATAAATAGAAATAAATACAACATGGAGAAACAGTTCACCCTTCAATCAAAACAGGACGTATCTAATGACATTAATTACCCCAGAAGCTCTCGGCAGCCAGCAATTTAAACACGATTATCAAATTCGTTACGCCTACCTTACAGGCGCAATGTATAAAGGCATCGGCTCGAAAGAAATCGTCGTCAAAATGGGTAAAGCGGGTTTACTGGGCTTCCTGGGAACAGGTGGCTTACGGCTTGATCGAATTGAATCAGATATCCAATATATACAAAGTAACCTCAATGCAGGCCAATCTTACGGCATGAATTTGCTCTGCAATTTAGTCGTACCCGCCTTTGAAGAACATACAGTGGAACTGTTTCATCAATACAACATTAAAAACGTTGAGGCGGCAGCATACGCACAAATCACACCGGCGTTAGTTCTTTTTCGATTAAAGGGCTTAAAGCGTGATCAAAACGGCAATATCGTTATTCCGAATAATGTCATTGCCAAGGTTTCTCGGCCTGAGGTGGCAGAACTCTTTATGAGTCCAGCGCCTAAGGCAATCATTACCAAACTCGTTCAGCAAGGCAAGCTCACTAGTGAAGAAGCAAGCCTTGGTGAACACATTCCTTTGTCTTACGATATTTGTTTAGAATCTGATTCTGGTGGTCATACCGATCAACGCGTTGCATTAACGTTAGTACCTTCGATTTTAGCGCTGCGCAAAGATATGATGGAAAAATATCACTATCCTAAATTAATACGCGTAGGCGCTGCGGGTGGCATCGGGACCCCAGAAGCTGCTGCTGCAGCATTTATGTTAGGCGCGGACTTCATTCTAACGGGTTCAATCAATCAATGCACCGTTGAAGCAGGGAACAGTGATCAGGTAAAAGATATGCTGCAAACAATGAATATTCAAGATACTGCCTATGCCCCCGCTGGCGATATGTTTGAACTGGGCGCCAAGGTACAAGTACTTCGAAAAGGTTTGCTCTTCCCTGCTCGGGCAAATAAACTTTATGACTTATACACGCATTATGATTCTCTCGATGCAATCGATGACAAAACCAAACAACAAATTCAAGAGCGTTATTTTAGACGCAACTTTAATGAGGTTTGGGAAGAGACAAAAGCGTACTACATGAAAGAAAAACCAGATGAGATAGAAAAAGCAGAAAAAAATCCAAAAAATAAAATGGCATTAATTTTTCGATGGTATTTTGTTCATACCACTCGTTTGGCAATGAAAGGCAATACTGAGCAAACCGCAGATTATCAAATCCACTGTGGGTCTGCTTTAGGTGCATTTAATCAATGGGTCAAAGGAACACCCTTAGATGATTGGCGCAACCGTCATGTCGACGAAATAGCAATCAAGATGATGAATGAAACGGCTGACCTGATAAATGAAAGGTATAAAAACTGGATGGAGAATAAATCTTAAAGGCGTTGTTGTTTTTAAATAAACTCTGATTTTTTAACGTATACAGCATGCAAATATTTTTCAAGAAAAGCCCATAATTATGTGAGTATAAACTACGTTCATACTCAGACCATTTTTCATATTTCGTTTAAATTTCTTTCAGTTCTTCTGGTGTTTTCAAACTGGCTTCGTAATCTTCATACGTCGTGCCTTCATCAAGCATTGTTTAGATCACCATTTCCCTAGCTTTTTATCGTAATATTTGATTGTATCCGATTCGATTTTTTTTGAAATAGTTTCTCTTTGAAGCAGAGCATTTTTATTACCATCCCAATCGATGATTGAAACACCTGAGATATTAAAATGTTGCTTTAGGTGAGTTAGCAGCATCTCGTGCTTTTCTTTCTCGCTCAATGCATATCTATAGTTACTGAGTGAATAGTCAAAATTAATCGAAAGCCTGACAGTATAAATTTCTGATTTACTGCGAAATAGGTATTCTGAATTTTCACAGGGTATGCCAATTTCAAATTTTTTCTTTTCTGTTTTTTCTTTGAGCGACAAATAAAAATAATTTGCATCCTCGTAATTACCAAATACCAGGTTTAAGCCGCTGAAAGTGAATTCACTACTACCATTATAAGATTTAAAGTAATCTTTCCGAATGGAGCCTAAACCTTTTATTGGCGCATTCGCATTAAACATAGAATAAGGACTTGCATTAAAAGAAGAGCTGGATGGCATAGAAGTTTGTGTTTTTAACTTTTCAGCCAGAACCCTTTTCTCTTGCTCTGCCGTTTCTCTTAATCGTTTTTCATTCGCTACTTGCTGGCTTAAACCAATTATTTGATCTTGGAGCGCGTTTTCGCGATTTTGTGATGTTTTTCTAAGCTCCTGAAACTTGCTGTCAAGCTGTATGTATACGTCTTCTAAAGCTTTTAGTTCACCTTTTAATTTCTTATTATCTTTTAATAATGTCGTCAGATAATCTGGATTTCTCATTACTTCAGTAAAGGCCATTTGTTCTTCATAGATTTCCTTGAACTTTTTCCAATACTGGCAAAAAGTATCATTACGTGCTTTTTCTTCCATTGTTTCCGCGTCTTGCGTCATGGCGCTTAGATTAGAATTATATTGTTGGCGCTCTACTTGATCGGTGAGGGTCTGATACGCGCTGTTGACACGCAGCAAGGCTTCATCAATGTAGGGCATGAATTCAGGTTCGAGCATGGCAAACAGGGTGCTGAAAACGCGTTGTCTGGAATCGGGATGTAAAACAAGAGCGCATTTGCGATAGGCTTTTACCACGGCTGATTTATCGGCATTTTCCGGGATACCAAGTATTTCGTAATGAGAGGGTCTGGGTAACATTTTTAGTCCTCGTTTCTATGAATAATGATCACTATTTAATCATAAATTAATCATAAATGGAATCGAATAATACCAGTGCAATAATATATTGAATAATAAAAGTATTTTTCAATAAGAACGATTACTGGCTATATACTATGTTTGACAATACGGCAAATTGCCGTATACTACAAATATAAAACTATATATTATAGGTGAGCGATGCCCTCTCCAATCAGTAGACATAAACCAGATTTCGAAAGACTTGAAGCTAGGATTAGTAACGAAAAAAAATCCTTTCTTAAACATGCCGCAGATTTAGTAGGTCGTACATTAACTGATTTTGTTGTTAATTCAGCTTATGAAGCCGCAACACGTGTTATTAAAGAACATGAACATATTCGTTTGTCTATTAAAGATAGAGATATCTTTATTAACGCATTACAAAATATACCTGCTCCTTCAAGCAAGTTAGTAGATGCGGTTAAGCGCTACAAGAAGGATGTTACTTCTAAATGACAACACATGCTCAACCTATCTACGAAATTAGCAAGCTTGATTCACGACATAATAGGCAAAATTTCTCCTGTGGGACTCCCCCTTTAGATAACTACTTAAAAACTCAAGCTAGTCAGGACATTAAAAAAAATGTGGGGATGACATATATCATTGCTCGTATCAATTCGAATGACGTTATTGGTTATTATACTCTATCTACTGTTAGCATAGATGCTAGTGAGTTACCAGATGAAGCTATTAAAAAACTACCTAAATATCCCATGCTACCAGGGATTCTACTAGGTCGACTTGCGGTTGATTCTGCTTATCAAGGGAAAAAAATTGGGGCTCACCTGTTAACTGACGCTCTCAAACGCAGCTTTTCGATTAGTAGTCAAATCGGAATTAATGCGGTTATAGTTAATGCAAAAGATGATAAAGCAGCGAAGTATTATAATAATTACGGTTTCATTGAATTTCCTTCAAACAAGTTGAAGCTATTTTTGCCAATTAACACTATAAAATCACTGAATTTATAATCAACATTAACATCCTTGGCTTTGACTGTTCGTTGACCGCTGAATAGTTAAATCAAATGCAGATAATACCTTAACCGTTTCCTGATACCCTTTTTCAATCAACTCCTTTTCTTGAGTCGCAGAATATGATGAAACCAAACGATAGTTGCCAAGGTCTGGGTTAATTAAGTAATCCGCCATGCGCATGTTTGATTTTTCTTTTTCAATAGAGCCTAACTGGATCGAGCTGAGAAAGGTTTCCAAAAAACTGGGAAATTTATATTCGTGATGAGCAAGACCCAATTTGCGGAGTAATAAATCTGTAAAAGTCAGCGTGAAGGGAAAATTATATTTTGCTCGACTATTTTCATACCTACTTAAATGAGACGCAATAACAACACCTCTTTCGCCCAGCAGGTTTTTCATTACATCGACAGGTAACGTATTCATTATGCCGCCATCAACATGTAATGCGCCATCAATAATGGCGGGGGGTATCAACCCGGGGATTGAAATGGACGCTCTTAATTTCTCCCACAATAATCCTGTTTGATATATTTCTTCTTTGCGATCGCTCAAATTGGAAGCGATACAAAAATAAGGAATCCATAAATCCTCTATCATTGTGTCAGAGCACATTTCCTTTAATGCAAGTTCTAGCCTATACCCACTCATTAATGAAATAATTGGCCAAGTTAAGTTATATCTTGAAAAAGCAACATAAGCAGCTCTTAATCCTAGCTCGAGCTTTTTCAAGGCATCTTCAAAATTGGTAGACATTACCATACCTGCAGCTACCCATGCACCACCACTTGCTCCTCCAATGGCATCAATAGGGATGTTTTTTTCAAACAATGCCTTACCTACTCCTCCATGAGCCCATACTCTTGTTCCTCCACCACTAAATACACACCCTATCGCAGCATCAGTTAAGAACCGTCCTAAACGTTGATAATCTGCATCACGATTAATTTTTATATGGTGATGAAGTTTGAAGTTAGCTGTTTTTAACCAATTAATTGTGTTTTTAGGATATTCAGTATCCGCTGAATGGAGAATAATCAGGAAATATTTATGATCCTGAATGGTGGTGAGTTTATCTAGTAATTTCCTGGTACTATTTTGTAATAAACACTCCGTGTCCTTGCCATCGACAAGCAAATAAAAATGACTTGATTCGACCAAGGTATTTTGAAAAACTGTTTCATTAAAGGTATCTAAAAAAATGATAATAACATCATATTCTTTATCAAAATGACTTTCTTCTAGGTTGGTATTATCAGAAACCAAATCCTTTTGTTCCAAGAATTTTACCCGATAACGCTTGTCAAAATTTTTAATCAATAAACCTTTAAATTGATCGAACGAAATTTGATTGCTCACTCGAAAAATAGTAACGCATTTAATTTTCTTTTTTCCACTTATTATTTTTATTGAATGTTGGCTTCGATTGATAATGACATTGATAATCTCAAAATAGAAAGATGGATTTTCTTTACAAATTTTAGCAAATAAGGGTGATGGTAGCTTTAGAAGTACAGAATTTGTCTTCGCTTTTATCGTTAAAGCACGAGGTTCTCCAGATAACGCGCTTAACTCTCCAATCAGTTCACCCGAATTGATAGTCGTAACAATCTTTTCTGATTGATCAAGCGTTTTAACGTAACAAAGTAGATGTCCGCTAGATAATAGGTATACATAATCTGAACTGCTACCTTGCTGAAAAAGTACATCACCAGCGTTAACAATTAATTTTTCTATCTGATCTAAAATTAGTTGACGAGCTTCTTCAGGCAATAGATTAAAAAATCTAAACTTGGCAATTAAATGCGGTATTTCAGATTCCATTCTCTAACCCCAGCTTTTTTTGTATCCATAAGCTAACTGATTAAGTGAGTCCTTGGCATCGCCGAAAAGCATCCAGCTATGGTCGTTATAAAACAATTCATTTTCCACGCCGGAAAATCCTGGACTCATGCTACGTTTTAAAATAATGACCCTTTTTGCCTTATCGACATCCAATATGGGCATGCCATAGATAGGGCTCGATTTGACAGTGCGTGCTGAAGGATTAGTCACGTCATTAGCACCAACCACCAACGCTATATCTGTGTGTGGAAATTCAGGATTGATTTCTTCCATGTCGAACAAATCGGTATAAGGTACGTTTGCTTCTGCCAGCAGCACGTTCATATGACCCGGCATTCTTCCCGCGACAGGATGAATAGCATATTTCACGCTGACACCATTTGCCTTTAATTTGTCAGCAAAAGCACGCAATGCATGATGCGCTTGAGAAGCCGCCATACCATAACCAGGCGCAATAATGACACTCTGCGCTTGCTCAAAAAATTGTAAAGCATCCTCAACGGAAACAGATTGCGGTTCTTTGTGACCACTACGTTTGATGGTTTTTTCAGATTCATCTTCTACCTTGCCAAATGCGCCAAATAGCACATTCGTGACAGAACGGTTCATGGCCTTGCACATCAACATCGAAAGAATAAAGCCCGACGCGCCATCGAGCGCACCCGTAATGATCTGGATACGGTTATTCAACATGAATCCCATGACTGCGCCCGTCAAGCCGCCATAGGCATTAAAGATAGCAATAACAACTGGCATGTCAGCAGCACCAATCGGCGTCACTAGAAATACACCAAAAAGGAATGCTAACGATAACAAGATGTAAAATTGCAAATTAAGCTCTGGATATAAAGTAATATAGCCAAGTAATGCAATCATCAAACTGAAAAGGGAAATATTAACAATATTTTGACCTTTATAGGTAATTGGGTGACCTGGCAGTGTGCCATGTAGCTTGGCAGCAACAATGAGGCTACCAGTAAATGTCAACGCACCCAGCATGACTTCAATACCCACTATTCCCATGCTTAAATGGCTGATGTTGCTACTATAACGATAATATTCTGCAACACCAATCAAACAAGCCGCCAGGGCACCGCCCGCGTGCGATAAAGCAATCCGCTGGGGTATTTTCGTCATGGGGATCCAGAGTGACATCGGCAGACTAAGCAGAGTGCCAAAGACTAGTCCCGCGATAATCCATTTATAGGTGACTATCTGCGGCATAAATAATGTGCCTACAATGGCAATGAACATGCCAAGCGATGCCAAGTTCATACCACGCCTGGCAGTGACAGGTGATCCTAAAGAACGTATACCTAAAATAAACAGAATGGCAGCTAGTACATAAGTAATTTGGATAAAAATCATGATTTACTACTCGTTTTTTTATCGTCTTTTTTAAACATTCGCAATATACGATCTGTAATCAGGAAACCACCAACCACATTGATCGTTGAGCAGACGACTGCGATAAATGCGAGAATATTGGTGACGGTGTCGTAATCTTCTCCAGCAACCACAATAGAACCAACCAGCGCAATGCCGGAAATAGCATTGGTTGCTGCCATCAGGGGTGTATGTAACAGCGGAGGAATACGTGAAATAAGAGCATATCCGAGAAAACCGGCGAGAATAAAAATATAAATATCAGATATACCCAATGTATTTGGCATCATATTAGCCTCAACCTATTTCAAAATATCACCGTTATCCGTTACCAGACATCCTTTGATAATATCGTCGCTCATATCAACTTTATTTTCTTTAATCATAGGCGCAACATGTTGCAGGAACGCAAATATATTACGCGAATATAACTGACTTGCATTAACCGGTAATGATCCAGGCAAATTTAATACGCCTATAATGGTAACATTGTGTTTGGTCACCACTTTCCCTGCTTCCGACAACTCGCAATTTCCACCTTGTTCTGCGGACAAATCTACAATCACTGATCCTGGCTTCATTTCTTTCACCATGGCTTCCGTAATTAACAGCGGTGCTTTTTTCCCGGGAATTAAAGCGGTCGTAATGATAACATCCGCTTCCTTGCTGTATTGGTTCACAATGTTTTGTTCTTTTTTGTAAAAGTCGGCGGACTGTTCCCTCGCATAACCACCCGTATCTTCTGATTGTTCATGTGCTACTTCCAGGCTGACAAATTCAGCACCTAGACTTTTGACCTGCTCACATGCCGCAGGACGCGTATCAAATGCGATAACCACACCGCCGAGCCGACGGGCAGTGGCAATGGCCTGTAAGCCGGCAACACCTGCGCCGATAACAATCACTTTTGCAGGCTGAATAGTGCCCGCTGCGGTCGTTAACATCGGAAATATCTTGCCTAGATAATTTGCTGCCATGATGACACTCTTATAGCCGGCAAGGTTGCTCATGGAGCTCAGAATATCCATGGATTGCGCACGAGCAATTCTGGGTAAGAGATCAAGCGAGAATGCAGTGATTTTTTTTGCGGCTAGCAACTTTAATAGTTCAGGATTGCGAGCAATATATAATGGCGCAATCAGCGCGGTTTTTTCACGCATTAAATCAATTTCTAGTGAAGCATTCATTTTAAGAATGACATCAGCCTGTGCGTAAATCGTTTTAGCATCTGGTTCGATACGGGCCCCTGATTGTGCATAGGCTTGATCACTAATATAGGAATGGGATCCGGCTCCTGCCTGAATACTGACTTCCATGCCAGCCTTTATCATTTTCGCAACGGTTTCAGGGGTTGCAGCAACCCGAGTTTCGTCCGTGATAGTTTCCTTTAAGATGCCAATTTTCATGATTATTCATACTACTATCTATTCAACCATTCTTCAAGATAATGAATAGTAAATTGACCATGCTGAAATGTCTCACTGTTTAAAATATCAAGATGTAATGGAATATTCGTTCTAATTCCCTCAATCACGGTTTCCTCAAGCGCTTGTCGCATACGAGACAAAGCTATCTCCCGGGTATCCCCATAAGCAATAACTTTGCCTATGAGTGAATCGTAATAAGGAGGAACGGTGTAATGGGTGTAGATATGCGAATCCAAGCGGATTCCCGGGCCGCCAGGAGGATGAAAATAGGTTATCTGGCCAGGGCTTGGCATAAAATTACGCGGGTCCTCAGCGTTTATACGGCATTCTATGGCATGACCATGGATAGTGATATCTGCTTGGGTAAGGGATAGTTTCTCACCAGATGCAATTAACATTTGCTGCCTAACCAGATCAATGCCGGTTATAAATTCCGTAACCGGGTGTTCTACCTGAATACGCGTATTCATTTCGATAAAAAAGAAATTTCCATTTTCATACAGAAACTCCATTGTTCCCGCACCTCGATATTTCATATCGCGGCAAGCCGCCACACAAATTTCACCAATTTCTTCGCGCTGTTTTTGAGTAATGCCTGGCGCTGGCGCCTCTTCTATAATTTTCTGATTACGTCGTTGCGTTGAGCAGTCACGTTCACCAAGAAAAATTGCATTGCCCTGACCATCACCGAGTACTTGAATTTCAATATGGCGAGGGTGTTGTAAATATTTTTCGATATAAACATTATCATTGTTAAATGCTGCCTTCGCTTCTCCACGCGTTAAGGTCAGCGCGTTCAAAAAATGTGATTCCGAATGCACGACTCTCATTCCTCTGCCACCACCACCGCCGGATGCTTTAATGATGACAGGATAACCAATCTCTCGTGCTATACGAAGTGATTCGGTATTATCTTCCCCAATAGTGCCGCCAGAACCTGGCACGCAAGGGATACCAATTTTCTTTGCATATTTGATTGCTGTTACCTTATCGCCCATCAAAGAAATGGTTTTTGGATGCGGCCCGATGAATATAAAACCACTTTGTTCAACTTTTTCAGCAAAATCGGCATTCTCAGAAAGAAAGCCATATCCAGGATGAATAGCAGAGGCATCTGATATTTCAGCGGCACTAAGAATAGCTGGTATATTAAGATAACTCCCAGCGGCGGGGTTCGGACCAATACAAATTGATTCATCAGCAAGACGAACATGCAAGAGGT
The DNA here is from genome assembly GCA_013288395.1 of Gammaproteobacteria bacterium. GTDB lineage: Bacteria > Pseudomonadota > Gammaproteobacteria > DSM-16500 > DSM-16500 > Aquicella. The sequence continues at coordinate 10,669 of JABDBV010000025.1, forward strand.
TGCTATCAACTTCTGAGTGGACAGCAACAGTTTTGATATGCATTTCCTTGCATGCACGAAGAATACGTAACGCTATTTCTCCTCTATTGGCTATTACCACTTTATCAATCATAGTAAAGAATCCTCTGAATGACATAGAATAAAAATTTTATTCTAGAAACTGATTAAGTTTGTGCGCTTTCATACCCCAGGAATAGAGAGTAAAAATAGTTTTATCAGCACGACGCAATCGTGACGCCAGTTTATTAAGCATACTAACCAATACTTGATAACCTATTTCAGGATTAGCGTCTAAGAAGGTTTTAAACGTTTTAATATCTATTTCAATTAACACGCTATCATCAATCGCGATAATATCAGCACTCGCTGGGTGATCATCAAACAAACCAAACTCGCCAAATACATCATTTTCACCAAGCTCCGCAATGCCAGGCCTAATAGGTGATTCATCCTTAATCGCAGCACGGACAATGACACGGACTTTACCGGATTTAATTAAATATAAACAGCGGTGCGGTTTACCCTGCTCTAAAATTTTTTCGTTAGTTTTGAAATGTCTGAGGTTATATTTTACTTTAGCTTTAAAAGCCGGGTCATCCAGCAATTTGTATAGAAAATCAAACATAACCCACTCCTCCAATTTCAGATCATTAAATTAATTATTTTAGTGTCTGACTGTATTATAATTGTACTATATTTTGCTAGCTTATTGGACAGTTCATTTACAGCTTGCGGTGCCTCATCGCATTATAACATGTTGATTTTAAATAAATATCATACGTTGAATATGTGGTGTGAATTCTATCTACTATACCCATAAGTAGCATTATTCTCTTTATTTTAATTAATGGGAGAGTACATGCTAAGTATAGCGGGTTATAGGCTATTTGAAGAAATTAACCACAGTAAATTTAACCAAACTTCATAGGGCAGGAGAATTGAAGTGTTAGTGAAAATCCACTTTAAGATATTGAATCATCATAGGCTCCCAGGTTTAACGGGGGCTTATGGTAAAGGCGCCATATCCTTCTCCTCTTCCCGCAACGAAAGAATCTCAAACCCAGACTCCGTCACCAATATCGTATGCTCCCATTGCGCTGATGGTCGTCGATCTGCGGTGATGATGATATCCCAATCGCCACGTTTAAGAGATTTAATGGCCGCCTTGCCTTGATTGATCATTGGCTCAATGGTAAAAGTCATCCCCGCTTGTAAAGTCATGCCCGACCCTCGTTTGCCATAATGGGTCACTTGCGGGCTCTCATGCATTTGCTTACCAATGCCATGGCCACAAAATTCACGTACCACCGAATAGCCATGTTTTTCAGCATGAGACTGAATCGCATAACCTATATCACCCAGCATTGCGCCAGGCTTCACTACTTTTATACCTTCATAAAGACATTGCTGCGTTACATCCACCAAACGCTGTAAATGCGCGGCAACCTCGCCTATACAAAACATTTTGCTGCTGTCGCCATAATAGCCATCTTTAATAACAGTCACATCCACATTGACGATATCACCTTTTTCCAATACTTCACCCACAGCAGGCATACCATGGCACACCACTTTATTAATCGATGTGTTTACCGTGTAAGGATAACCATATTGTCCTTTGCTACCAGGAATTGCGCCTAAGGTATCCACAATATAGCGTTCACAAAAATCATTGATTTCCATGGTGGTAATACCAGGCTTCACCATCTCACTCACCGCCTCAAGTACTTTCGCTGTTAAACGGCCTACAATGCGCATTTTTTCTATTTCTTCAGGCGATTTAATTGTGCAATGATTGTTGTCAGGTTTGCTTTCAGTTGATTGCATTTTATGTAACCTTTTGATATATAGTAAATTATTTAATTGTGCGGTTTAGGCCCGGCATCAATTATAGCAAAGGAAACTAAACCGACAACTAAGATAATGAAGTTATTATTGGACTCACAGGTTTAAGTGGTGTTAACGGGTTTGAACTTCCTATAAATGCACCTATAAATAAAAGAAACCCATACAGTAAAATGATCAAGCTAATCATTTTGGCAAGTGTTCTAGCATGTTTTCTGGTAGCTATGTTAGATGAAGTTGACTCACCATCAAAATTACAAATTGATTCATCTTTAATAGTATTAATTAATAAATTTTCACCACGATTATAAAATAAGTTCATATGTATAGAGCTGAAAATTGCTAGGGCTGACCATAACAACATGATGATTTTGGCTGACAAAAATGAAGTAAACATCGAAATAGCCGTGCCCAACAAAATTAAGCCTAGGATATCTGTAATTTTATCTTGCCAAGGGCCCCCAAACTGAAACAGTCGGCTCCCAAACAAGTGAACGCAAATTAAAGGTAAACAAAAACCTAAACCTATTGCAAATAATGCAGAAACTTCAAAAAGTATGCTATCAAACTTAAAAATATAACTACAAATGCCAATTAATGGCGCCGCAGTGCTAGGCGCTGTAATTAAAAGAGATAACACACCAATCTTGAGTGTAGCAATAATGGGAAAGTTATCACTTTCCTTTTTGTTCGTTTTTATAAAATCAATCCATCGATATTGAAAAAATGGTACGTTTATAAAACCTAGCGTAGAAAAGCTTAAAAAGCCAATCAAAATACCTAAAATTGGTTCAATCCAATTGAATTGTAAATACCTTTCCAAATAATAATCAAGTAGTGCAACTATTAGGCCTATCAAGAAATAAACAAAAATTACACCGACAATAAAACCAAATAACGTTAATAAAGATTTGACTGAGCGCCGTTGATGTTCCTCACCACAAAGATTATTCACTATTAAAATAATGGGTATTGAGCATGGCATCAATCCCAGTAATATACCGAACAATAAAAAAGCAAATAAAATAATTTCCATAAATGTTACCCAGTTAAATATGAATAACTTAACATGTTCTCATGTTAATACTTTTTCAAAACTTCTTTCATTACCATGATTAACTTTTCTTTTCCAATTACACCATCAAGTTTAATTAAAGGAAGTTGATCTTTATGACTAAAAATCAATGTAGAAGGAGGTCCTGCCACACCATAATTTCTAGCAATATTTAATGTATCAATGTTTGAAACCGTTAAATCTACCTTTATTAGTATGAATTGTTGTAAAACAACTTGAACTGCCGGGTCTGAAAATACATCATGTTGCAATTCAAGGCATGAAATGCACCAGTTAGCTGTAAAAAGTAAAATTAACGGCTTATGGTTTATTTGCGCTTGTGATAAAGATTGTTGTACAGCGGCCATATTATTCACCGTCATAAACATATTTTCGGAATTGAGTGTTTTGTTAGTATTCTGATCCAGAGGAGATAAAGAGTTGGTGTTACCAATAACAGCACCTACAAGCAATATAGAACCATACATTAAAATCATAATTGCCGCTAGTCTTACAAGAATATCTATCAAGTGGGGTCGGTATACTTTTTGTTTTGCAAACGCACCCATATTAATGGCCGAAAAAATAAATAATATCCCCCACAAGTACATGACTACTATTCCAGATAGAATGCGGCCTAGCAACCAAATTGCAATGCCTATCAACACTAATCCAAAAAATTGCTTAATAATTTTTTGCCATTTTCCTGATTTATAAAGCAATTCACCTCCTAATGTATTAATAATTATAAGAGGGGTACCCATGCCGATTCCAATAGAAAACAAACTAAGGATTCCAAGCTTGATATCGCCAGTCGCCGTGACAAATGTAAGAACCCCTGCTAATGGCGCCGCAGTGCATGGGGATGCAATCAGCGTAGCGAGGATGCCCATCATCGCAACACCGATATAGGTACCTCCCAGCGCTTTGTTGTAATATGAAAGAGCTTCACGCTGTTTAACTGGCAATTTCAGGTTGAAAACACCTAGTGACGAGATACCAAGAATAATAAACAACAAACTAAATGCGCCGATAATCCAAACATTTTGCATGTAAATCTGAATATATATACCAAATAATGCGACCAGCATTCCAATAAAAGCATAGCTGATCGACAATGATAAAACATAGATGACTGACAAAGAAAAAACTTTTTTCTTTGCCAGTCTTTCTTTCTGTGCGCCAGCAATGCTTGTCATAATCAGTAACAACGGCAAGACACAAGGGGTAAGTGCCAACATAAATCCAAAAAACCAAAATAAGGGCATAATCAATAATGGATTTTTAGTTTGAAGAATATCCTGAAACTTTATCTGATGATTATTAAAAATTTTATTTGTCATTATTTTTGTCTTTGTAATGTTATTTGAATTTACTTGTTGTGACTGAATGTAGTTAATCATGGAGATTAATTCTTTCGAAGTAAAAGAAGGCAATGAGCATCGGTTTGGAATGCAAACATAAGCAGCCGCGCGATTAAGCATTTGATATGTTGTGGAACTTTTATCTTGCCATTCAATTTGAGAATTTTTTGGGGCATATTTCAATGCGTCTTGATAGAGCCGCTCCGCATTTATATCATTTTTGTTACCCATAATGGTGATATGAATGATATCCGGATCAGTTGCATAACTGTTTTCTAAAAAATAAAATATCGCGTTGATTAACACTATCAGTGTAAGAATAAATAACCAACCTCTATTCATGATGAATGCTCGATGAGATAGTATCATTTGTCTGCTTCAGACTTACTGAATGGAATAACTCTATCATGCTCTTCACATCTAGATACGCATCATTTCTTGTCATTTCTCTGCCGTCATTATTTATAAAAATAAGTGTTGGTAAATTTAAAATATGGAATTGACTAACAGCATTAATATTTTTTTCAACATCCAATATAACAGGAAGATAGTTAGTATTTATTAACTTAATAATAGTAGGATCAGTAAAATTGATCGTCTCCATTTGTTTGCACCAATCACAATAATTGGCTTCAGCAAAAATTAATACGCGTTGATGCCGTTTTTTTGCGTTAAGCAATACATTATCTGTGTAGTTTACCCATTGAATTTTGTTATTTGGGGAGTGTAAAAAAAATGTATAGGCAAAAACCAAAAATAGAAGTGTAATAAATGTAACAATCAGCGCCTTTGTTTTCATGAAAAATATCCATTTTTGTGAATAATTATATGTTTACGCCTTTCTCATTTAACTATAAAATTTTAATTGTTGAAAGTAACATCGCGTAAGTAAGACTTATTGTGCTCTTTTAAAGAACAAATGGAGACATAATGGCGACTATTCTTATTGTTGATAACCGCGCCATGTGTAGAGAATTTCTAAGCATGGTCTTAGGATATGGACATCATCGGTTATTAGAAGCATCTAACGGTGAAGAAGCGTTAGCCATTATCTACAAAGAAAAACCTGATTTAATGATAACCGATCTTCTTATGCCAACAATAAATGGCTATGAGTTAGTAAAAAAAATAAAATCAAATCCAGAAATGCCAAATATGGAAATTATTTTCTATACTGCTTCCTATTTATTGACTGAAGCTAAGATGTTAGCACAAACATGCGGTGTGAAGTATGTATTGTACATGCCTAGCAGCCCTCGAGTGATACTTGATACGATCAAAAAAGCATTGGCTCATATTGATGCTGCCGAACTTCCTGACATTAATATGAAAGCACATGAAAGTAACCATACATTTTTAACAAAAAATATATTTTTTGAATTAAAATTGCAATTATCTACTTTAATTGCAAACAACGATACATCCTGTCTTTCAGCTTTTAGTCATTGCCTATTAAATATATTAAAACTTTGCTTTCATGTAATGCAGGAACGGGACTCAAAAAAGTTATTAAAAAAGTATTGCGAAGAAGCTCGTACTATATTGGGAACAAATCATTGTGTGATAGGTATTTTTCACAATGATTCTTCTAAAATAAAACATATGGTCGTTTCAAGTGATCATGATCTTATGCATACTGAAATTAATGTTGATGAAAATGCTTATAAATTTTTTAAATTTATCATCGACGCTGATCAAACAATCCAGTTAAATTTTGATAAAATAAATTTAACCTTATCAAATCCTCTCCCCACATTTCATTCAACTTTAGCTTGTAAGCTCATCATGCCAACTCATTTATATGGGTTTATTTATTTTACGGATAAATCGTCTAAAGTTGAATTTAATGACAATGATCTAAAAATAGTAAATTTATTAGCGGCTACACTTTCACAATTATACGCAGTGCATGATATGTATGATACTATTCAGCGGCATGCAGCAAGCTTACAAGTCACAGTCGATGAATATGTCAATCATTAATTAACTCAGCGATGTGAGGCTTCTCTACCCCGGTGTAGCAACAATGTAATTGCCGTTACCGCCGCAATGACTATGCAACATATGGGCATCTTGCCAAGTTGAATCAAGAGTATCTCTACCGATAATTCTTCTATTACAACATGAATCCGAAAACATGATTTGATCGTGGCTTGAATCACCATTGCTAGATTTAGTATAACCAATTGCCACCATCCAATGGCTGTCAAAACCGACGATAACCGGTCGCCCTTTGTCTATGTATTCAATGATTGTATCGGTACTGACATAATCGCCTGAACTAATACTGAATCCATGGCTGCCTAACCAGGAAGAGAGCGTTGATGTGCTTACCCCATTCTCATCGGCACCCATTTCTTTAGCAATGGTTAACTCCATTTGTCTATTGAGTTGGCTGCCTTTTAACTTATTATAATAATTCATTATCGTCATCGCTGCAGCGGGGCCACACGTATAGGCGGTCGTTTGTAGATATGTGTTACACCTCAATTGCTTAGAGGACTTGACTGGACAGCGTTCAAAGCTATGGATTGTTCCGTTTGTCAGTACAACACTAGATGCTCTCGATGCGAATAAATAGGGGGAACATAGTGCGAATAATAGAATTAAAAAAATGAGGCGTTTAAATATGAAATTCATTTTCATTTTAACTCCCTTAAAACATGGCCAAGTTCAAACCCAATTATTACGAGGTTGTATGTATCCGATAACGCTTAAAAATTTCCTCTAAAGTACTACTTACAATTGGTTTACAAACTACTTCATCTGCTCCGGCATTTAAACAAGCTAATTTTTCTTCCTCTCTAGTGTAAGCGGTTAACGCAATAATAGGAATCTTTGCGCCGATTTTTATCTGGAACTGGCGCATCTGTTTGATTACCTCATATCCGCTCATATCTGGCAAGCCAATATCAACGAAAATAATATCATAATTATGCTTGCTGGTGATCATCGCAAGCGCTTTTTGACCATTATCAGATACATCCACTTGACAGCCTAATTTATCAAGCATGATTTTATGCACGCGTTGAACAATCAGATTGTCTTCCACCATGAGCGCTCTAGATCCGGCCGCAGACGTCTTTAATTCATGGCCTGATGCCACATCATGCTTAGCTGCCCCTGTATGTTTGCAACTAATTTCACCCGGCAGAGAGTCTTCTACTGCTAAAATTTTAACAGTAGAAGGATCCCAGGTAAGTTCTTTAGCATATTCATCTTGCAGAATAAAATCCGCCACTAATGAAAAAGTCGATCCTTTGTCCTTTTCGCTTGTTAAACGAATGTCTGCATTAAGAAGCGTCGCTAATTTTTTAACGATGGAAAGGCCCAAGCCGGTACCATTTAAACTATATTTACGTACATACGCATCTTCTAATTGAAAGAATTTTTCAAAAATAATGTCGAATTTATCTTTCTCAATACCAATACCTGTATCTGCTACCGATAACGTTAATTGCGCAGATTTTACGGATTTTTTTAAGCAGGAAACGTTGATGTCAATATGCCCTTTTTCTGTAAACTTAATGGCATTACTCAATAAATTATTTAAAATTTGTCTTAGAATATGTGCATCGCTCAGTACAATATTCGGCGCATCGGGTTCATACGTGACAAAAACATCCAGCCCTTTATTTTTTGCAGCGGGTCTGAGCATTTGTACGGATTCGTCCACTAGTCGTTTCAAATTAATAGGCAACGCATTAAATTCATATTTGCCCGCTTCTAATCGGGAAAAATCTAAAATGTTATTAATATGTGACAATAAATAACCGCCCGATTCGAGCATGATTTTTCCAAACACGCGCGCTTCTTCCAAATTAAGCGTCCCTTCTGACAGCATGCTGGCCGTGCTGATGATGCCAGTAAGCGGAATACGTAACTCATGACTGACCATGGCGAGAAATTGAGACTTTGCATAGTTAGCCGCTTCCGCCTT
>JABDBV010000026.1:0-15205 GCA_013288395.1 Gammaproteobacteria bacterium
ATCGCTTGTTGGAAATGTTGGGGCAGAAGTGCGATATAATAAAATTCATTTGTGTCGTTTCTAGGGACCACGGAGCATGGAATGCCGCTTTCGGATAATAGCAAAGCGGCATTCGTCATTTTTTCTTCAGAGGAGCATATTGCATGATTACAAAACATCAGTTCAATAATGCCTGCATTTGATCAATTCAAAAAAGCGGAAGAGCAGGCTAGGGCGCGTGGAGCAAAAACCGGTAGAGATGCAAATCCACAAGAACCAGAGCAAGAACAAAATCAAACAATACCTAGATTGCGCACTTAAACTCATACTATAAATCTTGGCCTGAGCCGTGTTTTAAGCGATAATGCCCCACCTTTTTTACATACAGACTAGAAAATACTCTCATGGCTCAATATATCTACACTATGCAAGGCGTCGGCAAAGTCGTCCCTCCTAAACGTCATATACTCAAAGATATTTGGTTATCATTTTATCCAGGCGCCAAGATCGGCGTGTTGGGGTTGAATGGATCGGGTAAATCCACCTTGCTTAAAATCATGGCGGGCTTAGATAAAGAAATTCTGGGGGAGGCACGTCCTCTTGCGGGTATTAATATCGGGTACTTGTCCCAAGAACCACAACTGGATCCCAATAAGAACGTGCGCGGCAATGTGGAAGAAGGGGTTAGTGACATGATTGCGCTGCTGCACCGTTATAATGCCATCAGCGATAGCTTTGCCGAACCCATGAGTGACGATAAAATGAATGCGCTTTTGGAAGAGCAGGGCAATCTACAAACGGCGATTGATACAGCGGGTGCTTGGGAGTTGGAGCGTCGATTGGAAATGGCAGCGGATGCGCTGCGTTTACCACCATGGGATGCAGATGTGACTACTTTATCGGGCGGTGAACGCAGACGAGTGGCTTTATGCCGTTTATTACTGTCAAAACCGGATATGCTGCTTTTAGACGAACCAACCAACCATTTGGATGCTGAAAGTGTTGCGTGGCTCGAACGCTTTTTACACGAATACCCTGGCACGGTCGTTGCGGTGACACATGATCGTTACTTTCTCGATAATGTGGCGGGTTGGATTTTAGAATTAGATCGTGGCCAAGGTATTCCTTACGAAGGTAATTACTCTTCTTGGTTAGAGCAAAAAGAAAAACGTTTAGAGCAAGAAGAACGTCAAGAAACTTCACATCAAAAAGCAATGAAGGCGGAGTTGGAATGGGTGCGCACCAACCCTAAAGGGCGCCAAGCGAAAAGCAAGGCGCGTTTGGCACGCTTTGAGGAAATGAGTTCGAAAGAATTTCAAAAGCGCTGCGAAACATTAGAGCTTTATATTCCACCAGGGCCGCGCTTAGGTGATTTGGTGATCGAAGTGAATCAATTATCAAAACGCTTTGGTGATAAAGTCTTATTTGAAAATTTAAGTTTTACTATTCCTAAAGGTGCGGTGGTGGGTATCATCGGGCCAAATGGCGCAGGTAAGTCGACGCTGTTTAAGATTTTGAATGGGCAAGACACCGATTTTTCCGGTTCATTCCGTTTGGGAGATGCTGTGCAATTGTCTTACGTGGATCAAAGCCGCGATGCATTAAACGCACAAAAATCAGTTTGGCAGGAAATTAGCAACGAGCAAGAAATCATGACCATTGGCACTTTCCAAATGCCATCCCGCGCTTATGTGGGCCGCTTTAATTTTAAAGGAACGGATCAACAGAAAATCATCAACGAACTATCAGGTGGTGAACGTAACCGAGTGCACTTAGCAAAACTGTTAAGCAGCGGTGGTAATGTTTTGTTACTGGACGAGCCGACTAACGATTTAGATGTGGAAACCTTGCGTGCGCTAGAAGAGGCTGTTTTAAGCTTTCCCGGCTGCGCGATGGTGGTATCACATGATCGCTGGTTCTTAGATCGTATTGCTACGCATATTTTAGCATTTGAAGGTGATAGTAACGTTGAATTCTTTGATGGTAATTACACGGATTATGAAGAATACCGTTTGCGTACCTTGGGCGATGATGCGAAACGGCCGCATCGGATTAAGTATAAGAAGTTGAAAGATTGACATAGAAGGGGGTCAAGTCTCTGCTTAACGAATATTAAAGTACCAGTAATAGTTATTTTGAGATTTATTTATTCGTTAAGCAGAGACTTGACCCCTTTTCCTTTCAGCATATTTCAGACCGTAGACATGGATCATCCTCACTGCCACTCTCTACCTGAATAGTAGCGTGACTAATCTTAAATTTCTCATGTAAATCATGATTAATTTTTTTGTAATCCGAATCAGTTAATGGCTTAGTAGGCATGATTAAATGCGCAGTGAGTGCGACTTCGCGCGTGCTAAGACCCCAAATATGCAAATCGTGTAGGGCTAGAACGCCGGGATACTGAGTAAGATATTGCTTCACGCCCGCATGATCAATGTGATGCGGAATGGCATCTAACATCAGACTAATGGAATCGCGCGTTAATCCCCATGTACCCCATAAAATGATGCAGACAATAATAAGACCCACCACCGGATCAATCCATATCCATCCAGTATATGAAATGATAATCGCGGAAATTACGACACCTACCAAAATCAACGCATCAGCGAGCAAGTGCCAAAAGGCGCCTTTAATATTGATGTCATCCGATGCGCCGCGCATAAACAATAAAGAACAACCACCATTGACAGCGATACCAATCAAACCAATGATAATCACTATTTGTTCGTCGACCGCGCTTAAATTAAATAATTTATAAATCGCTTGGTAAGCAATGAGTGCAGAAGTGGCAATTAAAATAAAGGCATTAATCAAGGCAGCAATGATGGTTGTGCGTTTGAACCCATAGCTATAGCGTTTTTTAGCAGGAAAAGATAATAACCAGTTTGCAATCCAGGCAAGAATAAGTCCTAAGCCATCACCTAAATTATGCACGGCATCAGCAAGTAAACTCATGGAATTGGCTGATAGAGCGTAGGCGGATTCGGCGAAGGCGTAGATTAATGTCACAGAAACAGCAATGGCAAATGCAACATTAAATGATCGCGCACTATTAGCATGGGAATGTCCATGATGATGGCTAAGATGCGAATGTTCGCTCATGATATTAATCTCTGCGTAATTTATCGGTTGATGCAAGTGGTGTGGGATAACGCATCGCCGTCCAATAGCAAGATACGATGAACGTGATAATGATGGCAGCTTCGACCATGTAGGTGGTTTCAAGCGGCAAAAGATTTGTTTCTAAGGCTAAATAAATGACGAGCAGCGAAAATTCACTCATTTGTCCTAAACGTACACCAATTTCCCAACTAATTTCTTTTACTTCACCAGAGCGGTACAGCAACCATTTAAAGATGCATGGTTTAAGCAATAGAACTAATGCAGCGAGTACGCAAGCGGGAACCGCAACCACTGAGAGATAGCCAAAGTCAAAGCTAGCACCTACGGTGAAAAAGAAAATGACAAGAAAAAAGTCGCGCAAGGGTTTTAGACTTTCTGCAATATAAAATGAAATGGGGTTGGCAGCGAGTGCTACCCCTGCGATGAAAGCGCCAATCTCAGCTGACAGCCCAAGATAAGCACTTAATTCAGTAACACAAAGACACCAGCCTATCGATAAAATAAAAATATATTCATGGATCTTATCAAAGCGAGAGAGTAGCGGTGATAGCACATAACGCTGAAAAGCGTAAGAACCAATCACTAACAGAGGAAAGGCACCAACGATAATACTGATGTGGTGTATAGAAACAGCGCTACCTGTCATCGCTTCCAGCGCTAACAGTACAGCAATAGCGAGTATATCTTGGAGTAATAAAATGCTGACGACTAATTCACCGGTATGTTGGTGATGTAAAATGGTGGTGGGCAATAATTTAATACCGATGATGGTGCTTGAAAACATGGTGGCAACACCGATAATGCAGCTTTGCAAAATGGAATAGCCAAAGAAATAGCTGGGGACAAAACCCATAATGAAAAATAGGGCGGAGCTCGCAAAGGCAATCAAGCTCATTTTACGTAAGGAGTGAAAAAGATTTTGTGGATGCAAATGCAGGCCCAGTAAAAACAACAAGAAGATAATGCCAATATCACCCGCTTGCTTAATAATGTCTGTATTATCTACCAGTCTGAATCCATAAGGACCAATCAGTGCGCCTAATACGATATAGGCAACCAATAGCGATTGTCGGGTAAATAATGCCATGGTGGACAATACCGCTGTACCGGTAAAAATAAGAAAAATGACGTAGGTAATGGTCTGGCTTGTATCCATCAATCGTCCTCAAGTAATGATACTAATCGAGCATTACCACCCACCGCGGTGGTGTTAGTTGACACAGTGCGTTCAACACAAAGACGCGGTAAATAATGCGGACCGCCAGCTTTGGGGCCTGTGCCAGATAAACGCTCACCGCCAAAAGGCTGTACACCAACGACTGCGCCAATCATGTTGCGGTTAACATAAATGTTGCCGACAGGCATTCGGCTAGCAATATATTGTATGGTTGCATCGATGCGGCTGTGTATACCTAATGTTAATCCATAACCGGTTTGGATAATACTATCCATTACTTTATCGAGTTCATCGGCACGATAACGGATCACATGTAAAATGGGGCCGAATATTTCACCTTCCAGTATGCTCAAATCAGATAACTCAAAGGCGCAGGGTGTAAAATAAGAGCCTGGGAGGGTTTTTTCCATGGGTACTTCTGCAATGAGAGTCGCTTGATTACGCATTTTCGTAAAATGATCTTGTAGCATTTGACGTGCGCCCTCATCAATGACAGGGCCTATATCTGTGCATAAATGCTGTGGTTCGCCTATCGTTAATTCTTGCATATAACCTTTGAGCATCGCCAGTAGGGTCTCTGCAATGTCTTCCTGTACGAAGAGTACGCGTAAAGCGGAGCAGCGTTGACCAGCACTATTAAATGCTGATTGAGCAATATCAAAGACGGCTTGTTCGGGTAATGCGGAAGAATCTACAATCATGGTGTTTTGGCCGCCAGTTTCTGCTACAAACATAGCGATAGGGCCTGAGCGATTCGCCAGCGTTTTTTCGATAAACTTTGCAGTTTCAGTCGAGCCGGTAAACATCACACCGGCAATGCGTGGATCGCTAGTTAAAGCGGTACCGATGAGTTGTCCTGAGCCAATTAATAATTGCAGCACATCTTTAGGAATGCCGGCTTCATGTAAAATTTGCACCGACTTAAAGGAGATCAGTGGTGTTTGTTGAGCGGGCTTTGCAATCACAGGATTGCCAGCAACAAGGGCTGCGACAATTTGTCCTGTGAAAATAGCCAAAGGAAAGTTCCAAGGACTGATGCAAGCAATAACACCGCGCGGATGTAAGCTTAATTGATTATGTTCACCCGTAGGACCTGGTAATGTAACGGGTGCTAAGTTTTTGCGTGCACAGAAGGCGTAATAACGGCAATAATCGATAGTTTCACGAATTTCTGAGAGACAATCATTGACGCATTTACCGCCTTCTGCAGACAAGATAGCGGCAAATGACGGCATTGCTTGCTGATAGAGTTCGGCAGCGCGTTCAAGAATATTAGCGCGCTCTGAAACGGGTACAGCTGCCCACTTTTTTTCTGCGGCATGTGCTGTGGCGATTGCGTTTTCAACATCAGCGGAATCTGCTTTGCAGACCTCACCAATCACATTATTTTTATCACTAGGCGAGAGTGCAGCGCTTTTATTTTTATCGAATAATACTTCGCCATTCACAATAGAAGCCGCGATCCAAGGTTCACGTAAAGCTGCATCGCGTTGCTGCATAAAATACGCTTGTTCTAGTCGATTAGATAAATCAATGCCCAGCGAATTTTTCCAGTCACCATAAATCCCTTCTGGCAGTGGAATATGTGGGTGTGGTTTTTGTGCTAATGCATCGATACGTAAAACCGGATCAAACACAATTTTATCCATCGGTATTTTATCATTCGCCAGAATATTGACGAACGATGTGTTAGCGCCATTTTCAAGTAAACGACGCACTAGGTAACCAAGCAATTCTTTGTGTGTACCTACAGGCGCATAAATTCGTACGGGTCGGTTCCATTTTGTGTTATCAACGATTTGATCATAGAGTGGACGACCCATGCCGTGTAGACATTGGAGTTCGTACGCTGCACGCGGTAAGTTAGCTCCCATCTCAAGCACGGCTGCAGCTGAATAGGCATTGTGTGTTGCAAATTGAGGATAAAAACAATCAAGATGTGCAAATAATTTTTTTGCACACGCTAAATAAGAAACATCGGTTGTGTTTTTGCGAGTAAAAACAGGATAACCAGAGAAGCCAAGCATTTGACTAATTTTAATTTCCGCATCCCAATAAGCACCTTTGACTAACCGCACCATGATGCGTTTGCCATTTTGTTTAGATAAAGCCGCTAGCCAGTCTATAAGATAAAAAGCCCGTTTTTGGTAAGCTTGTACAGCAAGACCAAATCCTTCCCAATTAGAAAGTGATGGATCGCTAAATACCTGTTCGATGATATCAAGAGAAAGATCGAGACGGTCTGCTTCTTCAGCATCAACCGTGAAGCCTATATTATATTTTTTAGCTTGCAGAGCGAGCGTTAGTAATCGCTGCGGCAATTCTTTCATCACGCGCGCGCGCTTTGCAAATTCATAACGAGGATGCAATGCCGATAATTTCACTGAAATACCAGGATTATCCGCAGGGCTACTTCCAGTGGCTGCCTGACCGATAGCATCAATTGCTTGAGAATAAGCAGTAAAATAACGTGTTGCATCATCTGCGGTGCGAGCTGCTTCACCTAACATATCATAAGAAAAACGATAGCCTTTAGATTCAAGCAAGTGTGCTTGCTCTAATGCGGCCGTGATGGTTTCGCCAGTGACAAATTGGTTACCAATCGCTTTCATCATTTGCATAATGATGGGACGGATCATGGTGACACCCACTTTGCTCGTGCCGCGTTTTAATGAGTTTGCAAAACCTTGTTCATTGTCGAGTGTAGGCGCATAAATTTTACCGGTTAATAATAACGACCAAGTAGCAGCATTAACAAAAAGCGAATGACCGCTGCTTAAGTGGTTTTTCCAATCGACGGTGGATAATTTATCGCTGATAAATTTATCCACGGTGGCTTTGTCTGGGATGCGCAAAAGTGCTTCGGCAAGACACATCAATGCAATGCCTTCATCGGTGGAGAGATCATATTGATGCAGTAATGTATCTATTTTGCCCTGCTTTTGCTTATAGTGACGGGTTTCGATGACCAACGCAGTTGCCACTTCAGTGATATGGGCGAGCTCAGCCTCAGTCAGGCTTGCTGCTGGGATCAGGCGTTTGATACAGTCAGCTTCATCCATTCTATAGGCATTTGTGATAGTATCTCGCAAAGATTGGGTGTCAGATGGTGTTTTTATAGTCATATAGAAGGCACCCCATTAATAGATTGAGAATATAAAATGATTCCCTATTTTAGTAGAAATCTTGTTTTTGACCAGAGAAAAAATGCCAGAAAAAATAATTATTAATAAAACCAATTTAGCGCGGCGGTTTCGCGGTCTATTGCCGGTGGTGATCGATGTGGAAACATCGGGCCTTAACCCCGCCACGGATGCAATGCTCGAAATTGCGGCAGTGATCCTCGGTATGGACGAGGATGGTAAGCTTTATCGCGAGCAAACGCACGCTTATCATGTGGAACCTTTTCTGGGCGCACGCTTAGAAAAAGAAGCGCTAGCAATCACTGGCATCGATCCTTTTTACCCTTTGCGTTTTGCCATACCAGAAGGCCAAGCTTTGCACCGTATTTTTGATGTGGTGCGTGTACAACTAGAAAAAACGGGCTGCTATCGCGCCGTGTTGGTCGGCCACAATGCCTGGTTTGATTTAAGCTTTATTCTCGCCGCAGCAAAGCGTGCAGGCATTCACCCTATTCCATTTCACACCTTCACGACTTTTGATACCGCCTCCCTCGCAGCGATGGCTTATGGTGAAACCGTATTAGCAAGAGCCATGCGCCGTGCTCGCATTTCCTTTGATGTGCAAGAGGCACATTCCGCTATCTACGATGCAGAAAAAACCGCAGAGTTATTTTGCCAGATTACCAATCGCTGGGGTTCTACTCGCGGTTAACAAATAAAACAAACAAAAAAAAGCCCGCTTTCGCGGGCTTTTTTATTCAGGTTAAGATTAACCGAATTTAACGCTAGTACGTACGGTAACGAGGTTGGAGCTGTTGCCATTTCCACCGTTGCCTCTGCTGAAAGCCATGTCATGATCCCATTCGAGGCCAACATTAGTGCCTTTGCCGAACAGTTCAACGCCATAACCGAGAAGGTAACGATCTTTAGGTAACAACAAACCAGCCGATTCGCGTGAAGCTTGGTAGCCGAGATAAATATTTTGTGATTTACCCCAAGCATCAAAGCCGTAACCAGCTTGTACGCCAGCTGCCCATGGTTTTGCACCGGATGTGCTAGTAGCCGTACCATTCTTAGGTAAGTCAAGTTGGCTAAAGCGTTGTAGCGCGGTGGTGTAACGAGCACCAATGACGAAAGGACCGCTGTTCAGGTCAGCATATAATGCTGTACCGCTGATGCGGGTGTTATAACCTTGTCCACGATCGTTAATGATGTTGAACTGATTAACAGTGTAGGCAGTGTCATTCACACCAATCAAGTTGTAGAGGTATGCAGCGCCAATGTCCCAACCTAATACGTCGCATGGTTGTTCGAAACCTAATGCAACACCATAGTTAGTGGTGGTAGAGGACTTGCCGATTTTGCCCATTGGGTCATCAAAAGCATATAACGAACCATTGAAGCCATTGGCAATGAAGCCAACTTTCAATGCAGTCGCTAATGTTTCAGACAAATCTTGGGTTAAGCTGCGTGTGATTGGATGGATTTCGTAACGGCTGAAATCTTGGAAACTTTTACCAATTTGCAAGAATAGCGGTGACACATCAAAGTTGCCAAATGTTGCATAAGCTTGTTCGATTTGTACCGTGCTGTTACCGCCACTGGTGACGTTGTTGCTGTAAGCAGCGCTGTATTCAGCATATTGCGTAATCGCATCAGGAATGTTTGGCGCATTGATGGTTGCCGTGTTGTAGCTCAAGCTTACAAACGCTTTTGCCCAATCGCTAATGTTAGCAGAAAGGTTTAAGTAGGCATCATTGAGAGAGAAACGTTGATAGTTTTCACCCATGTAGTTGGTATTTCTGTTACCAAACTTGCCTAAGTCCACATTCACGCCGCCACTTAATTGGATGCGGTTAAACCAGCCAGGGTTGCAAGGATTTGGCATTGCGCGACCAATATCTTGGTCCATGCTGCTCATGATCAATGCTGTTTGGCTGATTGTGCAAACTGGCTCAGGTAACACATCTTTGTACTCTTTGTACTCATGTGCTACGTGGTGCTGTTTGTGGTGATGTTTGTGCATGGTATTGGTGGTTGTTGCTGCTGCAAAAACTGGGCAGCTCACCAAACCAAGTACGCTCATTGATGCAACAACGAGTTTGAGGTTCATAATTGTAGTATCTCCTTGAAATGTTTAATCCGGACGAGTTCTAAAATTAACCCAGTAACGTCCATTTTTGCAAGCAAATTTTCATCCAAACACGCCAAAGATGCGCATTTTAGTGTACTTGCAATCAATTTTTTTTCACAACACAAGAAAATGTATAATATAAGACAAACTGTAAAAATTTGCTTTCTCATGCACTTTTTGCGCGAAGTGAGTTTATATCAGAGATAAATAATTTTTAAAAGAATTTTAATAAAAAAAAACCCATCATGCGTTGATGGGTTTTGGTTTTCGTAGCCTGGACACGCTCTTTGTGTCCAGGATCATGACAGACATTACATATATAGAGTTAGAGCCCCGTCGCCTCATGGGCAAGATAGGCAGCAATGCCTTCAGTTGTTGGCTTGATAGCTGTTTTGCCTTTAGCCCAACCAGCAGGGCAAACCTCGCCATGTTTTTCATGAAAGTCTAAGGCGTCAATCAAGCGGATTAATTCATCCACATTGCGACCGAGTGGTAAATCGTTGACGATTTGCGAGCGAACCACACCTTGCTTATCAATGATAAAGGCGCCACGTAACGCAACATGCGCTGTGGGATGTTCTACACCGTATGCTTGGCAGATTTGATGGTTCACATCTGCAATCAATGGATAATCAAGTTTGCCAATGCCGCCATTTTCAACCGGTGTGTTGCGCCAGGCGTTATGGGTGAATTGAGAATCAATGGAGACGCCCATGACAAGGGTATTGCGGCTTTTGAATTCAGCTATTCGGTTGTTAAGCGCAATTAATTCAGATGGACACACAAAGGTGAAGTCCAAGGGATAAAAGAATAAGAGACCATATTTTTTTTCAATGGATTTATGTAAGTTAAAATTAGCAGTGATTTCGCCGTTTGCTAATACAGCTGCCGAGGTAAAATCAGGTGCTTTTCTTCCAACTAATATAGACATGCGTGTATTTCCTCTTGAATGTTAGGTATTTTGCATTTTAATAGGGCAGCGATTATAACTTAATTTTTCCCATGTTGGTGTGTAAATTTACTCAAAATTTTGTATGATGCAGGTCTCATTGAAAGAGGTGATACAAGATGATGATTTTTGGATTGATTTTATTGGGTGTTTTATTGAATGCGGCTGCTCAATTAATGCTCAAAGCCGGGATGAGCCAAATTGGCCATTTTGAGTTTTCTTTGGCGAATACTGTGCCGATCGGATTGAAGGTAATGGGGAATCCGCCTATTTTAGGTGGCTTGGTGCTGTATGTGATGAGCGTAGGTGTTTGGTTGTTGGTGCTCTCACGGGTTCAGGTTAGTTTTGCCTACCCTATGCTTAGCATTGGATATATAGTGAATGCCCTAGCGGCAAACTACTTGTTTGGGGAACCCTTAACATCGATGCGAGTGCTCGGGATTTTTATTATTATTGCAGGTGTTTACCTGGTTGCGCAAAGCGGCGGCCAACCTGTTGTTAATTAATATAGAGAGAAATAAATTATGTCTAATGAATTTTTACCTTTCTCGCGTCCTTCTATTAGTCAGGCAGCGATTGATGAAGTGGTGGATTGTCTTAAAAGCGGTTGGATTACGACTGGGCCGCGTGTAGCAAAATTCACAGAAGCATTGCAAACCTATTTTGATGCACCTTATGTATTGCCACTGATGTCTGCCACCACTGGGCTGCATTTAGCTTTATTAGCTATGAATCTTGAACCTGGCGATGAAGTGATTACAACACCACTTACTTTTGCGGCTACATTAAATACCATCGTATTAGCGGGTGGTAAACCTGTGTTAGTGGATATTGATCCGCATACATTAAATATGGATATGAATTTGTTGGAAGCTGCGATCACTGATCGCACCCGTGTGCTTTTGCCGGTGCATTTTGCTGGCTTGCCGGTGGATTTGGATCCGCTTTATCAACTCGCGAAACATCGTGGATTGCGCGTGCTTGAAGATGCGGCGCATGCAATAGGCACGGAATATAAAGGTAAACGCATTGGTAGTTTTGGTGATACGCAAGTATTTAGTTTTCATCCCAACAAAAATATGACCACGGGTGAAGGTGGCTGTATTGTGACACGTGATGCGCAATTAGCTGAACAAGTGGCGCGCTTGCGTTTTCACGGCGTCGATAGACAAGCATGGAACCGCTATGGGAAAAGCGGTAACCAAGATTATGAAATAGTGTTACCGGGTTACAAATCCAATATGACAGATATTCAAGCAGCGATCGGCATCCATCAGCTGAATGAGTTACCGGGTTTTATTGCGCGACGCAATGAATTGGCTGATCGTTATCACGAAGCATTGTCTGACTGGTTGCAATGGACATTACCAAAGCGTCCCGACTTTGAACATTTGCATTCATGGCATATTTATACGCCATTGATTAATGCAGAAGTGGCAGGGATGGATCGTGATGCCTTTATATCGGCAATGAAAGATAAGAATGTAGGGACGGGTCTGCATTATCGTGCTGTGCATTTGTATCCTTATTACCGACAAGCATTTGGCTTTAACGAAGGTGACTTCCCTCTCGCAGAAAACGTTTGTGAACGCATTGTGAGTTTACCTTTATTTCCATTGATGACTGATGCAGAGCACGACAAGGTGTTAGACGTGATGTATACCGTTTTTAATGAGAATAAAACTATATGATAACTATTTTAATTTTAGGTGCGAATGGATTTATTGGCAGTCATTTAAGCGAAACGATTTTAGCGAAAAAAGACTGGGAAATTTATGCGATGGATTTATCGCAGGATAAAATTTCAGCGTGCTTGTCACATCCCCGTTTTCATTTCACAGAGGGTGATATGACGAAACAAAAAGAATGGATTCGCGAGCATATTCAAAAATGTGATGTGGTATTGCCATTGGTAGCAGTGGCAACGCCTGCATTGTATGTGCAAGATCCGCTGCGTGTGTTTGAATTGGATTTTGAAGCGAATTTAGATATTGTGCGGCAATGTGCGGAAATGAAAAAACGCATTGTGTTTCCATCCACCTCCGAAGTATATGGCATGTGTCCTGATAAAGAATTTGATGAAGATTCGAGTCATTTAGTCACCGGCCCCATTAGTAAAGAACGTTGGATTTACTCAACATCGAAGCAATTAATGGATCGCGTTATTTATGCGTATGGTAATCATAAAGGCTTAGATTTTTCTTTATTCAGACCCTTTAATTGGTATGGCCCGCGCTTGGATAATGTGTTTAATCCCAAACCTGGCGGATCACGCGTGCTCACTCAATTCATTGGTAATATTTTACGTGGCGAGGATATTAATTTAGTGAATGGCGGTGCGCAGCAGCGTTGTATGACGTATATTGACGATGGGATTGATGCGCTGATGCGTATTATTGAGAACAAAAACGATGCAGCGCGCAATAAAATTTTTAACATTGGCAATCCCACTGAAAATATTTCCATCCGTCAGTTAGCTGAAATGTTAGTCAGTACGATCGGTGAACATTATCCGAAGTACGCAGATAAAGCAAAAGCAGTCAACTTAGTGGATATTGATGCTAAAGCGTATTATGGCGCGGGTTATCAAGATGTGTCACTGCGTGTCCCTTCCATTCGTCACATACGCGAACAATTACAATGGGAGCCCACCACTGACATCCGTGACGGCTTGAAAAAGACACTGGATTTTTATTTGGGGTCAATTCTAAAACATTGATGGAAGCGCAACGCCAAAAAACTTATTTCTCTTGCTAGGAAAATTGATATTAAAGCAGTGTAGGAATACTGCAAGAATCAGTGTTTATGATTGCCTTCACCCCTCATTGCGTTGTCATTGCGTCGTCATTGCGAGGAGCCCGTAGGGCGACGAAGCAACCCAGCACCGGTTTCTGGGTTGCTTCGTCGCCCTACGGGCTCCTCGCAATGACGGCGTAATGAGAGCAAGAGGGCAAGAATGGTTATGAAATTAACTCACAACTTATCTTCTGGTCAGTCACCGATTCATAACCGACAAGATCCGTTGTCAATGTGTTAACAAACGTGGTGCCGGAAATGTTGGCGCCGTTAAATGTGGATTTGCTTAAATCGGCTTGGTTCAATTGGGTGAATGGCGGCGCGCAGCAGCGTTGTATGACGTATATTGACGATGGAATTGATGCGCTGGTGCGTATTAGCGCATTATGGCGCGGGTTATCAAGGTGTGTCATGGCGTGTTCCTTTCATTCGTCACTTACGCGAACAATTGCAATGGGAGCTAACCGTTGATATCCGTGACGGCTTGAAAATGACACTGGATTTTTATTTTGCGTAATTATCCTTGAGTGCTAGGTTGCATGCTGATTGTTGGTAATGGAATTCCAAAATGAATAAATATTTTTTAATGTTGGCAGTAGTCTTTTTTTCTGTTCCAGTCGAAGCTGGAGTAGTTGAGTTGACAATTCATAGTCGAGCGAACTGCATAAATAACGAAAGTGTAACTTGGGACATGCGCTGGAATCGTACTTATGCGACCATGTCTTTGCATTTTAAAAACATTAAGAATCAAATTCCAACTCATGATATCTTTACTGGTCTGGAAGAAACCTGGCGTTCTGCAGCTGTCCATTGGAATGAGGCATTGCCAGGGGATGGTTGGAAAGTTATTGGATTACACTGGATCAAGGATCCAGGTACCGAGCGTCTCGAGTTGATTGGTCAAACTGAAGCTATTGATTGTAATATTTACGATGGTTGGTGGGATCACTGATCGACAAAAAGGATAAAAAACATGAACATTAAACTCTTGCTGCCAATGTTGTTCATCACTCTAAATGCAGGAGCATCAACTTTTGATGATATTGAGAAAAGAGGGTTGCCGCTGCCAGATGGAGGGATAAAGATTGTTCCTTTAAAGAAAATGCCCTTATTGGGGGTCAATTCTAAAACATTGATGGAAGCGCAACGCCAAATTAAAGAAAACGGATATTACGAAGTTGATAATCCTCAGGCTAGAGTGCTCATGAAAATGAGATATCTAGAACCACTAAAAGCGGGTTCAAACAATTCAGCTGATACGAATCTTAAATCCACCATCAACGATGTTGGCTTAGCTTTTCATTTTGATGGGATACCTGTTGATTCAAGTTCAGTGGTAGGTTTTGCGGCAGCTGGCGCCTATAAGAATGGATGGAGTGGGGTTACCGAAATATTTACAGATAATGAGTTAGGTACATGCCAATACACTCTTAATAACATTAAATTGAGTCATGGTTCAGAACTAATTCCCCAGGAAATTTGTAGGAAGGATGTTAATGGAAAAGTGACGGTAATCGATGTGCGAGGAAACGCTAACTCCGGTTATGTTTATTCTGTTCATTGGGCGGATAACAATGCAATGCATGATTTAAAATGCGCTAATTTGCTTTTTGCAAAAAGTAATACGGCAAAACTTATTTCTCTTGCTAGGAAAATTGATATTAAAGCAGTGTAGGAATACTGCGAGAATCAGTGTTTATGATTGCCTTCACCCCTCATTGCGTCGTCATTGCGTCGTCATTGCGAGGAGCCCGTAGGGGGACGAAGCAACCCAGCACCGGTTTCTGGGTTGCTTCGTCCCCCTACGGGCTCCTCGCAATGACGGCGTAATGAGAGCAAGAGGGCAAGAATGGTTATGAAATTAACTCACAACTTATCTTCTGGTCAGTCACCGATTCATAACCGACAAGATCCGTTGT
>JABDBV010000026.1:15305-18629 GCA_013288395.1 Gammaproteobacteria bacterium
GCGTAATGAGAGCAAGAGGGCAAGAATGGTTATGAAATTAACTCACAACTTATCTTCTGGTCAGTCACCGATTCATAACCGACAAGATCCGTTGTTAGTGTGTTAACAAACGTGGCGCCGGAAATGTTGGCGCCGTTAAATGTGGATTTGTTTAGATTGGCTTCGTTCAAGTTCGCGCAGCTTAAATTGGATTTGGATAAAATCGATTGCTGCAAGTGTGCGCTTGATAAATTAGCAAAGCTTAAATCTGCTTGGGATAAATCGGAATGATCTAACTCAGCGCCTGATAAATTAGCGTGCCTGAGGTTCGCGTTTGCTAAACTTGCTTGGTTTAATTTGGCATTGGATAAGTCAGAATAACTCAAATCAGCATTCGTCATATCCATTTTCGATAAATTAACACCGGAGAGATTACTGTGTGACAAATTGGCTGCGCGTAAATCAATTTTTCCTGGAATAAATGGGTAGCCGCGCAGATCGGTTTTTGATAAATCCAAATGAATGGTTGTTTGCGATTTTTTTAATCCCGCTAATTTGTCCAAATCGCGTTGATTGGCGGCGCTGCCAATGGCAGGTAATAACAATAAAAATGCAAACCATTTTTTCATACTTATTCCGCAGTGTTTGAAGGTATACGATGAATGCGTGCGCCGAGTTGCGCTAATTTTTCCTCGATGCATTCATAACCGCGATCAATGTGATAAATACGATCAATGCTGGTTTCACCGTGTGCGGCTAGACCTGCCAGTACTAAGCTTGCAGAAGCGCGTAAATCGGTTGCCATCACGGGTGCGCCATGTAAATGATCAGTGCCGGAGCAAATGGCTGAATTGCCTTTTAATGCAATGTTTGCGCCCATGCGTTGTAATTCTTGTACGTGCATGAAGCGGTTTTCGAATACATTTTCAGTGATGACGCCGGTTCCTTCAGCGACTGCATTGACAGCCATCATTTGTGCTTGCATATCTGTAGGGAAGGCAGGATAAGGTGCCGTGCTGATATCGACTGCGCGCGGACGATTGCCTTTCATGTCCAAGGAAATCCAGTCAGCACCGGTGTCGATGACAGCGCCCGTTTCTGCGAGTTTTAATAATACGGCTTCTAATAAATCAGGGCGTGTGTTTTTAAGTTTGATTTTGCCGCTGGTGATGGTGGCGGCAGCAAGATAGGTGCCGGTTTCGATACGATCGGGCATGACGTGATAACAGCCGCCACCCAGCTCATTGACACCTTCAATGATGATGGTGGAGGTGCCGGCGCCAGATACTCTTGCGCCTAAGGTATTTAAAAAGTTGGCAAGATCAGTGACTTCGGGTTCACGGGCTGCATTATGAATGATGGTTTGTCCCTGCGCCAATACGGCAGCCATCATAATGTTTTCGGTGCCGGTAACGGTGACAATGTCCATGACGATATTTGCGCCGCGTAGACGGCTGGCTTTGGCTTTGATGTAGCCATTCTCAATGCTCATTTCAGCACCCATGGCCTGCATACCCTTTAAGTGCTGGTCTACAGGCCGTGTACCGATGGCGCAGCCGCCAGGAAGGGAAACGATGGCTTCGCCAAATCGGCTTAATAAGGGGCCGAGTACCAACACGGATGCCCGCATGGTGCGCACCAATTCGTAAGGGGCGTGGAAAGAGGTGAGTTGGCTCGCATCGACTTCAATGTTTGAGCGTTCATCCAATGTAATGCGCACACCCATTTGACCAAGCAAACTGACGATGGTGGTGACATCTTGCAGGTGGGGGATGTTGCTGATTTGAATGGGCGCATTGCTGAGCAATGAGGCGGCTAAAATAGGGAGTGCCGCATTTTTTGCGCCTGAGATTTTAATTTCACCGTTTAAAGGTGTATTGCCTTTTATGATTAATTTTTCCATGATTTATGGGTTCTCCGATCGAAGATCATCTGCCAATGCCTGCCATTCTTCTGGCGTAAAGGTGGTAATGGAGAGGGCATGCAGCGTGCCATCCAATAGCTGTGTTTTTACTGTATCATAAACAAGCTGCTGCTTCTGTATACGCGTTTTGCCGGCAAAGGCAGGACAGATGACGGCAGCGGTAAAATGGGTGCCGTCGCCTTCAATATAGGCAATGGAATCATTGAGGCTGGCCTCAATAAGGGTTTTGATTTCTTCTGGCTGCATGGAATAAGATTCGGTGTTTATAATAAGGTGCCATTTTTTACATATTTTGTATTCATTTGCAATCAGATTATAATCGGAAAATAATCATTTATACACTGGAACATACCTTGAAAATCGACACGCAAAGTGGGTTATTAACCTCTCTTTCTGATCAGAAGAGGGGGGCGGTGTTGTATAGTCCTTCACCACATTGCGATCAGCGCCCCGTGGGGAGTGAAATTAATTTGGTGGTAGTGCATGGTATTAGTTTGCCGCCCGGCCAGTTTGGAACGGATGCCGTAGAGGTTTTTTTTAGCGGGCAGTTGGATAAAACAGTGCATCCCTATTTTGAGCAGATAGCGCATTTAAAAGTTTCCTCGCATTTATTTATTAAGCGAACGGGGGAGATCGTACAATTCGTTCCATTTACCGAGCGAGCCTGGCATGCAGGAGAATCCAGCTTCCAGGGTAAGACACGCTGTAATGATTTTTCTATTGGGATAGAGTTGGAAGGTACGGATGAGATACCATATGATCAGAGACAGTATGATCAATTGGCTCATGTCATTCGCTTGCTGATGCAAGCCTACCCGGCTATCTCACTAGACCGCGTGGTGGGACATGAAGAGATCGCGCCAGGGCGAAAGACGGATCCTGGACCTGTATTTGATTGGACATATTTAAAAGGAAAATTAGCATGATGTTTATTGTGACGTTGGTTGCATTACTCATAGAGCGTTTTTTTGATTGGAGCCATTTGCGGCGTTGGAATTGGTATCTAGCGTTGCAGCAAGTGATGTATCAGCGTCTGCCTGGCAAGTCAGCCATTGTTGTGCTAGCGGCAACGATTATTCCTTTGCTTTTAGTCGTCGCTATTATTAGCTTCTTGTTACATGGATTTCTCTATGGTTTTGGCAATTTAATATTCCAAGTGTTTATTTTGCTTTATTGCTTCGGCCCGCAAAATTTATGGGCAGATGTGTTTGCTGCTATTAATGCACTCTTGCAGGGTGATGGCGAAGCGGCAGCTAATAAATTAAAAGTATTGTTTGGTATTACAGATATGCATAGCGCGCAAAGCTTGCATAAACAATTACTCAATCAGATTTTTGCTCAGGCGAATAGACGCGTGTTTGCTGTAGTGTTTTGGTTTGCAGTGTTGGGCCCTATTGGCGCGGTGTTATATCGGACGGTGT
>JABDBV010000027.1 GCA_013288395.1 Gammaproteobacteria bacterium
CTGTAAGTTATCACTACCGGGCATCCTGCCTAAACAAACACTGCAATAGCGGTTCCAAAAGTCCAGCATCAGCCATTGACCTCTGAAATCTTTAAGTGAAATACTCTTTTTGGGATAATAACGAACCTCGTTAAAATGAAAGTCAGGACATGGCTTACCAATTTCAGGATAAGTAGACGGAACTTGTGAAAATGCATAACTAAAGGAAAACAATGCGATAATTGAAGCAATAGATTTTGACATGGCAGTAAGTTTTATTTATGGTCAATTAGTAACCACTATTTTGCGTGAGAAATGGGTTAAGCTGGATCTGCGCTAAAGGAATTGGGTATAAGGCATTATTGGGTTTCCAGACTATAGATTTGGCGGTACCTATAACCGTATCAATAGTTCCCGTTCTCTTTAAGTCAAGCCACCGATGTCCCCACTCTGCAAATAGCTCCAGTTGCCTTTCAGCTGCTATGGCATTAAGCAAAGCGGCTGATGTGCTTGCGGTAGTATTGGTTAAACCGGCCCTGTTTCTGATTAGGTTAATATCTGCCTGTCCACCGCTGATGTTATTTTGTTCCGCCCTTGCTTCAGCCCTGATCAGATAAACTTCTGCAAGCCTGAGCACTACATTATATTCGGTCACCGGGTTATTAACCCTTTGTTTATACTTGTAGGGATAGTAATAAGCGGTTCCGTTGATGGTATTGCCGTTCAGCCAACTCGTTTTGCGGTTATCCCCGGATGTAAAAGCATTTAACAGCGAGCTTCTTATCGCAAATGTTGGTTTTGCCGAAGATGAAGAGGGAATAAACGCCAAACCTTCAGCCGTATTATTTGCAGGCCTCGCCAGCTGGAATATGGTTTCGCCAGATGTTGCCAGAAAAACATTATTCAGATTAGTTTCAAGATTATATGATCCCGAATTAATCACGATAGATGCCTGTGTTTCGGCATTTATCCAATCTTTTTGATAGAGATATACCCTTGCCAATAAAGCAGCAGCCGCCATTTCAGTTGGTCTTGTATTCACAGATGAGGCATAGCTGGCGGTCAACAATGTTTCGGCTGTTAACAGGTCATTAATTACCTGGCTGTACACTTTTGATGTAGCGGTGCGGGGCATCGAACCATTAACTAAATAATCGGTAGAAGTTTCCAGCGGCACATCGCCAAATAGGTTAACCAGGTAAAAATAATTCAGCGCACGGGTAAACAGCATTTCACCCATCAGCTGATCTTTTACAGGTTTTGATAAAGTGACAGAACTGTTTAATCCTTCGATAACCGCATTAGCCTGGTAAATGTATTTATAGGCGTTACTCCAAAAAGCAGAATTGATCGCCGATAGATTGGAAGGGATCGCATTATTTTCAAAAGCATCATAGGTCGAATTGGAACCGGCATCGATTAATTCGTCTGAAGACAAGCCTGTATAAACTGTAATTGCTCCGTTCAGATAGGTTAAATTACTGGCAGTGATCTGATAATAAAGGCCGGCTGCCGCCGAAGTTGCCGTTTGGTCACTGGAGAACACCGTACTTGATTCCGCTTGTGTCAGCGGCGGAGCGATATCTACAAACTTTTTACAGGCACTTAAAAATGCCATGAACGTAATTAACGCTAACACTGGCAGGTACACTATTTTTACTTTTCTCATAGCACTTGATTTAGAAATTAAGTTGAAGGCCGCCTACAATCGTCCTTAATGGTGGCAATACATATAGATTCTGTGTTTCCGGGTCTGATCCCACATATTTGGTGATGGTCAGCAGGTTTTGTGCCTGCAAAAACAACCGGCAATTGCTGATATGGTATTTGTTTATCCATGCAGCAGGCAAACGATAGGATAGCGAAATATTTTTAAGCCGGATATAGGAAGCATCCGTGTAAATGCCATTGGAAAGGGATAAATAAGAAATAGAGGTATAAGCATTGGTATAACCTGAAGTAAACTGCTGAATGGAAGAATGATCCCCCGGTTGCTGCCACCTGCTTTCTACTATTACAGGCTGATTGTATATCCATCCCGGCGGTGTAGTTGCCAGTTGATTCAGATAGCTGAATCCCATTTGCTTCCTGAACTCAAAGAAAAAACTCAGGTCAAATTGCTTATAGCTGATGTTGTTTTGCAGGCCTCCGTAAAACTTAGGGTCTGTATTACCCGATAGCTGGTAGTCCGCCGTGGTAAGCTGACCGTCTTTATTTTTATCTTCAAAAGTGTAAAGCCCAGTTTGCGGATCAACCCCTGTATATTTCAGGGCATTGATAAGGTGCAGGGATTGCCCTATAACATATTGGCTGGCATAGCTTGAACTACTTAAGCCCGGAAATGCCAGCAGCTCATTTTTAGGAACAGTGATATTGAAAGAAGTCGTCCAAGTGAAATCCTTTTTATGAATATTTTTAGTAGTTAGTACCAATTCCAGACCTGTATTACTTACCAGTCCCGGAAAGTTCTTTACCACGTTAAAGAAGCCTGTCTGACTCGGCAATGAATAGCTGATTAACTGGTTATCGCTGCGGTTATTATACCAGGACGCTGAAAACAGTATGTCATCTTTCAGGAAACCAAGATCAACTGCGATTTCCAGTTTTTTATTGATCTCCCAGCTGTAATTTGGATTGTATAAACTTTGCGGGTACAAGCCTGATAAGCCGTTATAAGTATTTGCGGTATTTGTCCATAGGTTCAAAAACTTATAGTCACCGATCTGGTCGTTCCCGGTGATCCCATAGCTGCTTCTTAATTTGCCAAAGCTTAAAAAAGAAAGATTGTCTTTGATGAAAGATTCACTGGAGAAAATCCATGCGGCCCCGGCAGCGCCGAAATTTGCCCATTGCTTATCCGGGGCAAAGCGGCTTGAACCGTCCCTGCGGCCTGTCAGGTTAAAAATGTATTTATCTTTAAGATTATAATTGATACGGGCAAAAAAGGCGGTATAACGGTACTGTACAAAACCGTTGCTGGCGGTGATGTTTCCTGCTGCGGCAATAGAGTTTAGCAATAAATCCGAATCATAATTACTGCCATACAGCGAATTGGTTTGCCCGGATTTATCTTGCAAGGTATTGCCCAATAAAATACTTAGCTTATCATTCGCCGTAGTCCGGGTATATTCTAATTGCGGTTCAATGATCCAGCTCTTATTAACTGAATTGGCAAACAATGAGGAGGGTAATAGGCCTGAATTGGGGTCTATAGAAGTAGAAGGCATGAGGGACGTTTCATCTGAATGAAAAACATTGTACCCCAGGCTGGTTCTGAAAACGAGGTTTTTTAATATTTTATAGCTTAATTGAAGGTTTCCTAATAGATTTTCATTAACAGAAGTATATTGTTGCTGTAATAAGGAAAGCGGATTAATAATATCACCATTCCCCAGGGTGTTATAAACAACGCCATTATCCTGCCACGCTAAATTCCCGGTACTGTCACGTAATTTCAGGTTCGGCGGTAAATTGATATACCTGGTCAAATCCGTGGACGGCATTGTGTTTTTGTCACTGGAATACATTCCGGTAAGCTGTAGGGTAAACCTCTTGTCGGTAGAGGTATGATTGATGCTAAAGTGCATAGAGGCTACGCCGTCAGCAAAATCACCTGGATAGACTGTAGTTTGTCTTTGATACCCGCCGGCAATGATAAACTGCGTATTTATATTTCCGCCGGAAATTGATCCTTGGAAATCATTGGTGTGTGCCGTATTGCCGATCAGTAATTTTTCAAAATCGGTATAACGGCTTGTACTCCACAAAGTAAGGTCGGGCGCATAACCGGGATCTGATGGGTTGCTGCTTATGGTTAATCCGTCATTGGCAAAAGCCTCTTTACGCATTGCTACATACTGCTGTGTATTTAACATAGGCATCATCCTACCTGTATTGCTTAACCCGGAATTAGCAGTCAGGTTAACTTTCGTTGCACCGGCCTTGCCCTTTTTTGTGGTAATTAAAATAACCCCGTTGGCACCACGGCTGCCATATATAGCGGTAGCGTCTGCGTCTTTTAAAACTTCTACACTCTCTATATCTGCCGGATTAATGTTATTTAAAGGACTTAATCCGCCTGAACTGATTGAAGTGGGATTATTTGCGGCCGAGGTTAGCTGGTTTGTCGGAGCAATTCCCTGTTCAAAAGGCACATTATCAATGATAATCAAAGGGTCGTTATTGGAAAGGCTATTGTCCAATACGCTTTGTCCCCGTATCTGTACATTGAACGAAGACCCTGGAACGCCGCTTGTCTGCGTAATGCTCATACCCGGAACCCGGCCCGCCAATGCGGCTAAAACATTGCTTACTGGCTGACTGGAAATATCGGCTGCTGATACTTTTGTAATGTCGCCGGTATTCAATCTTTTTGTGGTTGTACCGTATGCCTGGATAAGTACTTCATCTAATTTGCCGTGCGACACCAAAAGATGAATCTCATTGAAACCGTCAGTAGCTTTTACTTCCTGCGTTTCATATCCAATAAAGGAGGCTATTAAAATGGATTGGCCAGAAATCTTACCCAATTTGTATAAACCATTATGATCTGTTATCGCCACCTCATTCGTGGCTTTTATCTTTACGGTAGCTCCCGGCAACGGATTGCCCTGGTCGTCAGTGACTTTTCCGCTTATGGTTTGACCCGGTGGAATGTTTGTATTTTGGGCCGTTGCTTTAAAAAAAAAAGGCAATGCGCGGCCAGTACTATGAATAGTAAAGTTTTTTTCATGAAAGCTTAGTTTGTTGAGTTCGTTAAAAGAGTTAGTCAAATAGGAACTAAAAGCGACGGCAACCGGGAAACTATTAACTACAACTGATCCTGGGTTGCCGTTCGTGAGAGCAATTCATTCTGGGCAGCAGATGATGTTTTTGAATAGATTTTTAAGGCTGAGGGGATGATTTACAACAAAACCCACCTTGCCCATTTTTAGAAGGAAGCAAGAGTTTTCGAATGTGGGGCAGTTGTGATTTTCCATTACTCGTTATCTTGATAACGAGCCTCTATGATATATTAAAAGCATTGTGGGCTCTAAATACCGCACTACCAGGCTTCTGACGGCCTTGCCAACGGATTTACAATAGAGCCCACAACACTATAATGCGTACAAAAATACACAAATACTGTCATGGGCATTAACCTATTGCCTCGTTGGCTGCAATTGTCAGAATTTGGTAGCCGAGACTCTTTAATTAATACCCTTTTAAAAGACGATGTTTGAATCCTATTTCAATTCATACTACCGCCATTTCAAAAATCAAATATATAAAATAAATCATTTATTTAAAATTATATTTAAATAAATGACTGTTTTTATTAAGCAATCGTCTTTTGAACCTTGCTTCGATACTTTTAATAAAAATGTAATTTTGAAAGTAGAAGCACCAGATAATTTATTAGGCCCTTATTTGACTAAAAAGGAAAAAGACAGTGTTGATATACATGGAAAAACCGGAATCCCAGTTGGAAGTATTAGAAAAATGCGAAGTGGTGAAACAAAAGCAATTCCCGCTATAGAACTTTATAAAATTTCATTAGTCACTAAAGATCCGATCGGGATTGTGCTGAAAGAAATCTATCCAGGTTTAAAATTAGTTAGCACAGACAAGTTTATTTCAAATAATATAAAACCGGATACAACTGATCTTGGAAAAGTAATTTTCTCTCTTGAGGATTACAATTTGAATAATCTATCGCATAGAACAGGAATCAAAAGAGATCGTTTAAACCGCCTTACAAAGTTAGATTCTACGAAAATTCAATCACATGAGCTTTACCTTATTGAAATAGCTTCCAATAAGGAACCAGGAGAACTTTTTATCAATCTTTTTAATGACGTAAAACTTAATACCGCAGAAAAAGTATAAAACTCCCCTAATTCTTTTTAAAATCATAAATCTTTAATTCGCCGTTTATTCAATCTCTTCATTGTAGATTTTTTTTGCGTTTTACTTGTTTCGGTTAACTTAATTTGGCCGCTTTCCAATTTATCAATTGTTTTCTCTGCTTTACCAGGGTTACTGGCATAAATACTATCCGCCCATTTAGTGCCGATTGAATCTACTTGCCGTACAAGCCGGTACTTAATATCGATGGACTGTAAACGGTTGTTCTCTGCCCAAAAATGACCGCATAAACCCACACTGATAGCGGTTACTATTAATAGTATTACCCCAGAAATAACCCAGCCCTTGGTTTTAGGATCAAGCTGATGCTTAACTTTTACAGGTAGTGATTTTTGTATTGCTTCTAATATTGCCTTTAACTCCCTTAACGTATTTTGAATTTGCTCTGCCGGATAGCTAACGTTTAACCTGCTAATAACAGTCTTTAATTCGCCACTTTCTTCATTATACCTTAATAAAAAGGTTTCAAAAATCTTTTGCAACACTTCGAAATGAAGTGTGTAATCAGTGTTTTTTTCCTCTCGCTTTTCCAATTCACTTATTTTTTTAATAAGACTATCAACGATTTCCTCATTACTATCCATTCTTTTATTAATGTCGTCTATCTCTTTCATCTTGATATTCCTCTGCTTTGGTCTTGTTCATTTTTCTTTCTTCGTTTCCTTTCCGGCCCATCATCTTCTTCGGCAATGTTTCCGAGCAAGCCGCCTAATAAATCACTTCCTGCTGATAGCGCCTGCTTTAAATAATGGGTTTCCGGTTCTGGCTTCAAATAGGTGGTTTGCTCGGGCCTATTCTGACTGCTTCTTTCCTGCTCGGCGTTTCTTATCGCTTCTCTTAACTGGTCTGCTAAGCTTTTTTCCGGTTTAAGCTGTTGATCGCCTATCGCCTGACTAAGCCTTGCATAACTTAAACTACGGTCAATCTCTGACCCTTTAAATTTGTATTCACCCTTGCTGAAACTGACGCCCTGCACCTCTGTACTGCCACTCTTATACTTCAAATGCGTAACAATACCCTGTTTAGCCAATACTTCCTTTAGCTCATTGATGTTCTTTACTTTTTTGCTGGCTGACCTTATGGCATCGAATAGTTCATACTTAACTTTATCCTGACCTTTGAGCTGTTGGCGATTAACCTGTTCTTTACCCGGTGACAAGTAAAGTCCGTGTTTTAAGGTCAATTCTTTTGCTACCAGTACATTCCGCTGCTTTTGGAAGTTATCTGAAATGGTTTTACCAGTATTACTTACCCGGTTGTAAACGATGTGGATATGCGGATGATCTTTGTCCCGGTGCTTAACAATTAGATACTGCGTATCTTGAATTTTCATTTTTTGCAGATACTCCTTTGCCAAATCCACCATCACTTCATCGTTTAGCTTAGCTGTATCGTTTACACTCCAACTTAAAGCAATATGACCAACCGCCTTTCCTAAATTGGGATTGTACTTTCTTTGTAGGTTGAAATCATTGATGATCTGGTTAACCTGCTGCATTCTTACACCTGCTGCATCCAATATAACCGCATCGTGCTTTTGTACTACATAGCGGATACACCCGCCAAAGCTTCTACCCGTGATCAGTTTCCCTATCATTGTTATTGAGGTGTTTTAAAATAATATCTATCCCGTTCAAAATTTTACTGCAATCCCGAACCACTGTTAAAAGCCCTCGCTGGTGAGCCAACTTAGTTAACTGGTTAAGATTATTAGCAAGTTCGGCAAGCATCCAAAGGATGCGCCGCTCATCGTCCGTTAATCTCGGAACTACCTTTGCGCTTTTAGCTGCTGCTCTTATCCAACTGCTTGAACGCATCCCGGCAGTCTTAGCTTTATTGTCGACGTAAAAGCGCTCGGTCGCTGTCATCCTAATGCGGATAATTAACTCCCTTTTAACCCTTTTTTTCGGCGCACCACCTTTGTTTTTTGGCTGGGCTATCTGTTGCTTATCCGTTATCTTCTTTGTTGCTTCCATCGGTTAACTCCTTACTCTTTCTTCCATCTTTTCCTTTTGCAACCATCGGGCGCAAAAGGCAAGTTTGCCCGGTGCCGTCAGGCAGCCGGGATGTTTTTGTGGCAACAAAAACACAAACTTGCTCCTTACTGTCGGATAATTTCCTCTACCGCCAGTTACTTTGTAACTGGTTCCCAATTTTTCCTTACGGGCTTTGCTTGTTGCGCTTCCAAATGCCTCGCATCGGGCCTGTGCCATTGCCAATTGCAACACTCATTTTGCTAACTTTTGTTCCAATCCGGCCAATAAACAAGACTGCCTTTTGCCGGGTGAAAAGAGGGTTGGTAACGGATATAGCCATAATCATCCAGTTCCCTGATACACTTATGGTAAGTGGCAATGGATGCGATTTTGGCATAAGCCATCACCGTTTTACGGGTGATGGAAAAAGGGCTAACAAAGCCTCCGCGCTGCCAAAAAATAAATAAGGCCGTGAGTAAACTTACATGAGTTGCCAATATCCGTTTATCGGTTCCCATGCGTTTGATCAGGTCGTTATAGCTTGCTAATTTTTTTGAGATAATCATTTTCCGTTACCCTCCAAAACCTTATTAATGTCTTCCAACTTGTAATACATGATGCTGCCTATTTTGGTAAAGCGAAGCGTACCGTTGATGCGCAGGTTCTGTAAGGTGCCGGGTGATATATTGAGCATCTTCCTAACCTCGCTGCTTTTCAACCATTTCTTGGATTGCCCTTGTCCCGGCTGCATAATCTGTTTAAGTTCATTGAGTAATTCATTTTTAAATTCCCGTAGATCCTCACGGGTGATTAGTTCCACATTCATCTTTCATCCTCCTTTTAATCTTTGATAGTTTGTTGCATGGCATTGAGTACCTCGCTTTTTTTGAAGTACACCCGTTTATGCAGACGCAAATAGGGTAAGCCTTTTTTCATCCAGTCGGTAAGCGTTACCAGTGACACGCCGAGTTCGGCGGCAAGCTCCTGCTTGGATAAAAGTTTTTCTGAATCCGGCGGCTGACTACCGCCTGTTTTAAAGTGTTGTTGTAGTTCTGCCCTGACTGCATCCCTGATGCATTGGCTAAGGGCTTCTTGATTGATTATCTGCATAGCATTTGTTTTGGTACAAATGTGTGCTATACTCTGTAGATTTCTTGACCACGCAAATCTGCGTGGTTAAAATGGAGTGGTTTAAGGAAAGTTAAAAGAGTTTATAAAGTATTGATTACCAATTTAATGCTATGATGACAAGGCAACCTGCTACCTTACTGGCAAAAGAAGAAAATCAGCTCCGCTTTTTCGCAGGATTGATGGTAAACAGCTTTGATTTGGCTGGAATATCGGCATGTTTATCACCCGGTTCCCGCTTATCGCTGGGAAAATAACGGCGTATAGTTTCGTGGTTGATCTCCTTATCTCCTTCGCGGAAATACTTACTGATCATCTTCGTCCAAACGCTTTGCGTTTGTGAAAACATCAGTTCTTTCCCTTCAGGTGTTTTGAGTTCCTGCATTTGCAGATACAAGTTTAAAACGGTATTGCGGTAACCGTCTGCAATATTGATATAACCTTCGGTTTCCAGTGCGGTCGCTTTCTTGAGCTCGGCTTTTAACTGGATAATCTCTTGTCTAAGGACATAGATTTCAGAATCCTGCTGCGCGATTACCGCATCGTTAGATTTATGGAAATTCCAACGGTCAAGCGAAATCAGCAATTCTGTAAATTTTTGCAGCCGTGCTATTTCACGTTCATTACGTAAGTGGTTTTTATCATAAACATCCTTGCGCATTAAAACATTTAGCTGCCTTTCGATGAGTGACCAGAAATATTTAAAGAATATCTCATCTGTACCATCGGGGTGATGCGATAAATAATAAGTTAGATGACGCTGATAAAACTCTTCTACGAGCTCTCCAGGTATAGCAAACACCCGTTTGAAAAAGTGCTTTAAAAATTGTGACCGGTCCCAACTTATAGGATTACCGATATCCAGTGTATCATTTGAAAAATCAAAACGGTCGCGGGGGCTGAAATAAGTGACGCTCATAGGTAGGTGATTTACTCAAAAATAGGGATTTTCGATAAATGTTGAGAAGGGCATAAGCGGGAGCTTATGATGTTTGCCATTCTGAAATCATTTCAGCTTCATCTGTTCAAAAGAGGAACTTTAGTTTTTCAGCTATACATATTTATCGTCCGTTAATGGTTTTTTAATCATACTTGATAGATTGAAATATTTAGTAGATCAATTATAATTTAAACAAAATCCTCTTCTGTTTCTTCGTCGTTATAGTCGATTAATTCTTCTTTTTCGGAGTAACCATCATCCTCAACCCCTAAAGATGCGTTGAAAATTTTGGAAATCTGATTGACTAATGCAAGAAGGGAAATGTCATTTTCTTCGGAGGGGTCAATTATGCTAAAATGAGTTTTATATATATCCGTTTCAGTTGCAGTATTCCCCCAATATAGTATGGCACTATCTTTTGATACAACAGCATCCCTTCCTGCGATTATATATTTAACATCAGTTATAGCATTTATACCAAATGTATTCCAATCACTATTCATATCTTGGATAAAATCTGAATTTCTACCAAGCTGCTTAATCTGTGAATGCCAAGGATTGAAAAAGTTGACTTTATTCAGATCAGACCCAAGGTTGGGTACTGCATAAAGCAAAAGTGATTTGATTTTAAAACGCTCTTTTTTATACTGTTTTGCATGGTTCAATAAATATCTCCTGCAAATTAATCCGCCCATACTATGGCAAGCAAGTATTATACTATCATATCTTTTACAAACTAAATTTATATGGCTACGAAGACCATCCGCAATCGATTGAATCGTTGGCAGAGGCTTATATAGTGTTTCAAAAAATGAAGTCGGATAACTATAATAATCAACGTCAAACATTCCTTCTATTTCTTTAACATTGTTTAATGCTGTTACAAATTTGCTCCAACTGCCTTTCCCCCCATTTAATCCATGCACAAACAACACCAAAACTTTTTCTTCAGGCGGGAGTACGTAATTAATATTACTTAAAGGGAATACTTGCTCAATCATTATAACGAACTAATCTTTAAGAAAAAGCAATATGTGAGATTCTATTTCAGAAAGTTGTAGCTTGATATCTGAGATAAGAACACTTAATTCAGCTTTATTACTTTCATTTAGGTTTTTAGTTTCAATAAGAGAAATTGTGCCTTTTGCCCTTGTTAGTAATTCAGTAGGCGAATCGGAGTTTTTTTTATCTTCAAGAATTCTATTATAATAGTTTAGATTATTTAATATCTTATGTCCAACTTTCTCACCCCAAAGATCATCTCGCTCAATGGTTAGCTTCTCCAAATCAGACCCTTTATTGATAACTTTAAATTCGTCTAAAGTCAATTCTTTGTAAGAACTGAGAGTTTCTTGATGTTTAGCTTTAAAACCTGACCATACTTCGTTGTGACAGAAAAAACTATTCATCTTATTAGGCCTTCCGATTGCGCGGGTATTGGATACAGGAAGACCTAATCTGATATAATCAAAGTATATTTTTTTTAAATCTAAAATATCTTGATCTGAGTAAGGCCAATCTACCAACTGATATTTGGTGGCACTTTTTGAATAACTATTTAAATAATTATTTAGATCCACAAAATGTCCTTCCTTTTTATATAGTTTCGTATAAACTTCCGGGTACCCCAGATAATTCAAGTACTCTTTCATTAAAGAAAGGATAGTTAAATAGGTATTTATCTTTGGAACGGATTCCGACATTAGCGATGCTATTTGTTCAATCGAATAAAACTCCCTAAGCTCGTCACATTTTAAATATTTTTCAATTGGATTATAATCAACTTTATCATCAACACCGATTTGATAAATTGTTTCGAGAGTGCTAATCTCTTCCCTATTCTGATGGAGTTCATCGGGTAATATTATGCCAAGGAACTTTCTATTTAAATCATCTTCTTTGTTAAGTTCGCCTAATAAAAAGGCTCTTCTGTTACCATCAATGATGACCCCATCTTTTGTAACTATTCCGATTTCGTTTTGGCCATAGCGCTTTAAACTTTTTAATGTGTTTTGATTATAATCGGGAGCAGAATCCCACAAGAATTTTTCAATCAATTCTCGATGTGTCTCGTCCGTTAGATCAATCGCGCCTCGTTGCTTCTCAAACGATTTGGTCATGCTCATAATTCGCCCATTATATGGATTGTATGTTAGTAATTCTAACGGTATTTGGTGAACACCGAATTCTTTGTTAACGTCTTTATACCATATGAATTTATTCATTAGTGGCTCGCTGGCTTCGATCTCAACCAGCTTAGCAACTCTTTCTTCTTTTGT
The DNA here is from genome assembly GCA_013288395.1 of Gammaproteobacteria bacterium. GTDB lineage: Bacteria > Pseudomonadota > Gammaproteobacteria > DSM-16500 > DSM-16500 > Aquicella. The sequence continues at coordinate 12,210 of JABDBV010000027.1, forward strand.
CATTTAATAATAGATATTTTGAATTCAATATTTTGTCAGACCTATTTGATTATACTACAATGTTTTATTGTACTTAAAACAACAATTAGATATAATTGTCAAAACTACAACGTGTTTAAGGAATTTTCAGCAATAATGGGAGGTGGCTATACTTTAATGTTAATGCATAGTAAGATGTAAATGAATTAATATTTACTAAAGCTGGTTATAAATAATTAAAAATGTCAAAAAAGCATGAAATTTATTTACGTGATGGTAGGGCACCTATTCCAAATAAGGAATCTACATCAATAGTGATGAGAGCCAATAAAGCGAAAAATACAAAGCCTGAACTCATCTTAAGAAAAGCTTTATGGTCCGTAGGCATTAAGGGATACCGCATAAATTGGAAAAAGGCGCCAGGGCGGCCTGATATTGCTTTTCCGAGCAAGAAATTGGCTATTTTCATAAATGGCTGCTTTTGGCATCGCTGTGAAAAATGTTACCCGAACTTTCCTAAAACAAATGTCGATTTTTGGACACAGAAGTTTATAAAAAATAAAGAGCGGGATGCCCGCAAAAGCCAACAGCTAATATCAATGGGATGGACAGTTTTGGTCGTATGGGAATGCGAAATTAAAAGTGAGCTATTAACGATTGTGGAAAAGGTGAAAAATAAATTTCAGTAATAGTGTTTTCATGCCTATATTCCGTGCATGACTAAATTAAGCCTTATTGACTTCTTTTGTGGCGCTGGTGGATTTTCAGAAGGCTTTAGACAACAGGATTTTGAAATAATAAAAGGTTATGATTACTGGAAACCTGCGGTTGACACATATAATCATAATTATGGAGAAGGTAAAGGCGTTCTTCAAAACGTTTTAGATTTTGAAGATTCTATTGAACTTATCGAATCTCTTCCTGATACAGATATTATTTTAGGCAGCCCACCATGTGTCAGTTTTTCAAGTTCAAATAATTCTGGCAAAGCTGATAAGTCATTGGGGGTAAAACTTACTGAAACATTCCTTAAGATCGTTGCTGTAAAAAAATTCCAACCAAATTCAAAACTGAAGGCTTGGTTCATGGAAAATGTAACAAACTCTACAACGTATTTGGCAAGAGAATATAATTTTAATGACCTTGGTTTACATGAATGGGCAAAAAAACATAGGCTTAGCCCAACAAAAGTTGCTATTAGGATCGAGGGTAATAGTGTTGTCATTAACTCTGCTGAATATGGTTCTGCTCAAGTCAGAAAACGCGTTGTTACGGGAGAAATCATATCAAAATGTTCATTGGTCATACCCCAAAAAACAAATGGAGAAATAAAGGAAATATTTGATAAAGATTTACAGCCTTTTAAAAAGTTAGGGTTTATAAAAAATACACTTCCTAAACCTAACAGTAAAAAATCAGAAGAATTGATTTCTGACCCAATATATTCAAAACTGCAAATCAAGGAATCTGAACTTACAGATCACTTTTATGATACCGGTTTGTATTCAAGTGAATGGAAAAATTCAAAGTTTTTAAAGGTTAATCATCCCTACATGGGAACTATGTCATTCCCTGAAAATGAAGAGAGGCCGAGCAGGACGATAACTGCGACTAAGATCGGCACATCAAGAGAAGCTCTAATATATCGCTCGGAATACAACAGAGTTGGTGACGGTGAGTATAGAACCCCAACCGTTCGCGAAGCTGCGTGTATAATGGGCTTCCCAATAACTTATCAATTTATAGGTACGGAAGGTACAAAATGGAGATTGGTAGGAAATGCCGTTTGCCCGTCCGTTAGCCGGGCATTTGCCTCTATAGTGAGAAATGAGTTAGGCATGGATAAACTAATTGTTCCTTTTTTACAAACCGTGCCTAAGCTTGAAAATGTTCCAAATCTTAATTCTTTTGAAGAAAAAACCTTTGATGCTCCCCGCAAAAGAAAAACGGGTTCGAGATTTAGGCGCCATCCTTTTAAAGAGGGAAATATTACTGTAACCTTATCTAACTACGACATAATAAATAACGATAAAGAAGCAAGCAAATGGGTGACTTCAATCCAATATGGTAACGGGGAAGGGTTTCCTTCATTCAATTATGATGAAGGATTCTATAAAAGCTTAGAACCGATTATCGAAAATTTAGAAAATGGAAAGGAATTTATTCAGGTCATCAATAATGGGTTCTCAGAAAAAATTGGAACAAGAGAACATTTACAGAAAATGTATGAGGAGCAACATAGTATAGGAGATTATCTAGAACCTACTGCATTGGTTGAATTTGTGGGCGAATTAATAAATAAATTAGAATTTAAGGAACCTGTCTTTAAACAAAAAGATATAAAGATATTCAATAAGGATGCTGTTCCGAAAAAGCAACTTTTTGCCCTCTACGCCTTGAATAAGGTAATTACAATCGCCAATCACAATTAGGTATGAATAAAGAAACCAGAATACAGAAAATCCATGAAGTAATGGAAAGGGATAAACCTCATGGGAATATGGAAATTCCTTGGAACGATAGGTTAGTCCCTAAAGATGTCTATTTAATTCCTTTGGAGTTTCTGGTTTATAATAAATATAATGGTAGAATTTTAAGTCGAACCCAATCTCTTGAAAGGCAAAATTATATCATAGACGTTGAGAGTGCTGAAGGTAAAAAAAAGATAGAAGATTTACTTTTTGAATCAAACGAGACGAGGAATAAAACCACGCAAACCAGCCTTAATGACTATGGTCAACAAAAAGTAGGAATTATAACTAAGGACGGAATTATTATTGACGGAAATAGAAGAGCGATGCTTCTTAACCGTGGTAAAAAATATGAATATTTTAAGGCTGTAGTTCTTGATGTAACATTAGACGAAAATCCTTTAGAAATTGAGAAGTTGGAAACGACCTATCAGATGGGAGAGGATGAAAAAGTAGGTTATAATGCAACTGAGAAATATATAAAATCGAAACTATTATATAAAAAGCTAACTCAACAAACTTATTCATCCAACACTGACAAACATCAACCCAATAAAGACGCCGTAGCAAAAATAGCCAAATGGATGGGTGAAGATTCGACCGAAATCTTTAGATATCTTAACACCATGGAGGTGATGGATGAGTATTTGGAGTTCTTCGAGTATGATGGGTTTTACACTCAACTTGATAAAAGAGAGGATCAGTTCTTAAACTTGACTAAATGGCTAAATACTTATTACGGAGAGGAAAGTAAAAAAGGGTTTGACGGATATGGGGACGATGATGTAGACGAATTAAAAGCTATCGCCTTTGATTATATTAGGGCAAAATATGAGGGTAAGGAATTTCGAATATTAGCTGAAGGCCAAAGGCCGAATCACTTTTTTGGGGATAAAGAAATATGGGCAAGCTTTGCAAAATACCATAATGATAGATTAAAAAATATCCAGGAAGTAGAAATCGATCTCACTTCAGAAAATCTAAATAAACACCTTGACGCCCGAGATAATACATTTGTCGACAGCACCAAACTCGACGGAAAGGTTAGCTTTTTAGAGGAAAACATTAGGATACATGAAGAAAAGCTTGGTTATAATCGGGCTTCTGACGAGCCTCAAAAGTTAGTCTCCAAAGCTTTAGATGCCTTAAATGCGATCAAAACAGGCCACAAATCCTTTACAAATAAAGATGTACAGAAACAAGTTGAAGCATTAGGCAATAAAGTATTCGGCATGTTATTGCAAAAATCAGCTGCAAGAACACTCTCCCATATAATTGGATTGTTAGAGTCTTTGGATCTAAAAAACATTGCTGAAGCTGAACAAGAAGAGATTCATGATAAAGCCAAGAAAATCCAGCAATTAGGATATCAAATTACAAAACGTTTTTAATGGAAAACGTTGAGATTGATGTAAGCACCGATAAAGTAAATCCGGGCTTTATAATAAGGGGCAGCTATGATGATATCATTTCTAACAAGCGCTTAATTCTCACTTTAAAACGTTTAAATTATACCATCAAAGAAAGCACGATTTTCATCCCCTTTCGTGAAGAAACCCAGGTCAAAGTCCTTCAGGAAATACAAGGCTTGTTAACTAAACATGACTTTAAAAGCGCACTTTCATCGGCGGTAATTGAAGATGTTCAAGGTTTTGATAGGGAAAATAAATTATTTGAGGAATTCGAGTTAAAGGCAAAATCTATTAGGAATGATGAATTTGATATATACCCAGAGTTAATTGAGAATTATAGGTCGTTTAAAACTAATCTTAATAGAACCTTAGTCGAGGACTTGTACCCATTACAAGAACTATCCTCCTTTCACATGGCATTTGCACAGAATGCTTGTAATTTTGCTGTTCCAGGTGCCGGAAAAACAAGGATCGTTTATGGGGCATATTCTTATTTGAAATCTTTGCCAGCAGATGACCCTAAACACGTTGACAAGTTGCTCGTGATCGGCCCATTGTCTTCGTTCGCCCCATGGGAAAATGAATATGTAGCTTGTTTCGGGCGCAACACAAGTTTTAAAAGGCTATCAGGAGATAGCTCTATTTCTAAAGATAAAAAGTTAGAACACCTATATTCAGGCTCTCCTGCGGAAATTACATTAATATTTCATGGGGGCGTCGATAATCTTCAACGTGACATAATAGCGTTCCTTAAAAGGAACAAGACAATGATTGTAGTCGATGAGGCGCATAGAATAAAGAACCCTGAAGGCGTTTGGGGGAAAAGCGTAGTGGAAATATCTAAAGAGGCCACATCACGAGTAATACTTACTGGGACACCTGTTCCAAATGGGTACCAGGATATTTTTAACTTATATAAATTTATTTATCCCTTTAAGTATAAGGATATTCTAAAAGTACACTATCAAAATTTGGAGGACATGACGTACAATAGCCTTCCAGACAGTGACCGTGTACAACAATTAAAAGAGAATATATCACCCTTTTTTATACGTATTAAAAAAGCTGATCTTAAACTTCCCCCAATAGCTGAACAAACAATCCTTATTGATATGGAACCATATCAGCGGGAGATCTATGATTTTATTGAAACAACTTATGTCAATTCTTTCACTCAAAATTCTTCTGCAACTGTTAAGGATATTTTAAACAGAGCAAAGTTAATACGCTTGCGGCAAGCTTCAACAAACCCTTCGCTACTTGCAAGAACGCTAAAGGACTCTTTAGCTAATAATGAATTTACTGGTGAATATGACCCGAATTCAAGGTTTACAACATTTAATGATGAGTACGTGGATGATTCCGAATTCTTTAATAAGATATGCAATTATACCAAATTTGAAACGCCGCAAAAATTCCTTGAAATAAAGAAGATAATTGACGCCGATATATTAACTAAGAACGGAAAAGTTATCATTTGGACCATTTTTATCCAAAATGCCAAAGAACTTCAAAGCTATCTACAAAGCTATAATATAGGATCTAAACTATTGATAGGTGAAATTGAGCAAAGTGACAGAGAAATAACTATAAGTAAATTCAATGATCCCCATAACGCTGAATTTCAGGTAATTATTGCAAATCCATTTTCGGTAGCAGAATCAATATCCTTACACAAAGGATGTCACAATGCTATTTACCTGGAGCGTGATTATAATTGCTCTAACTTTCTTCAATCAAAAGACCGCATTCATCGTGTGGGTTTAGCAAATGATCAAATCACCAATTACTACTATGTTATCTCAAGAAACTCAATTGATGAGATCATTAATGACAGATTAAAGGTTAAGATCGAAAGAATGGAAATGATCATCAATGATGATATTCCTTTATTTAATCGAATAAATGATAGTGACGAAACGGATATTATAAAAGATCTTATCGCAAATTATGCTAAAAGATCTTAGACCGTTTGAAAATTTGGGTAGCCCTCAATATTTCTTCGAATTGTTCAATTCATTGAAAGGAGATAGTGATATAATATGGAGCAGGAGGGATCTCGAACAATTATTTTATAATCGAAACATTAATGGAAGATCAATATTCGATGGCTGCTTAGATTTAGCATTTCATATCAAGGTTCTAATCCTTGAAGACACCGGTATAGTGACGATAGATAGGACATTTAGCGATTTCTTATTTAGCGAAAAGCAAATGTGTGATAAGTTCGTGGAGTATCTTTTCTTGATCTTAAAAGATGATGATGATTTTCAAAACATTTTTTCTTCAAAGAATATATCTTACGACATTATCTATCACTCGATCCAAATTACAAATAGCGCTTTTGGTTTAAAATATGCCTGCTTTAAACAGTTATTAATTGATTTTGAGGTTATTAAAATACACCCCACCATTGAAATAAAGAAATTTATTATCAATTCAAGATATAAGAAGCTTTTCGACAAGACCATTCTGCCTGAAATTAAAAAACGAAAGATCGGAATTGAGGAATTTCATATCTCTT
>JABDBV010000028.1 GCA_013288395.1 Gammaproteobacteria bacterium
GGACCCCAATGGGGTATACTTAGATAAGGATATAAGAAGATTATTAAATCTATCGTACATACATACGGAGAAAAACATCATGAGTAAAATTGGCGAAAGCTTATTAAGAGGAGCTGAAGAAGCCCTGGGGTACGCTAAAGGCAACAAGAAAGCCTCCAAGGTTCATCATGTTAAAATCCCAAAAAAGATTAATGTTAGCGCCATCAGAGACAAGCTGCATATGTCACAAAATGTGTTTGCTGCTTGCTTTGGTTTTAGCATAAGAACCGTTGAAAAATGGGAACAGGGTGTGCGGCAACCCGCAGGCGCAGCGCGTGCATACTTGATCGTTATTGATCGCAATCCTGAAGCCGTGCGGTCAGCATTAACCGAGAGAATTTCGTCAAAATAGGAGCGAACCCATGAAGGATAAGAAAATAAAAGTTATAACAGCTCAACGAGTTTTACAAAAAAGATTTAACAATATTATTTTCAATTTGATCATTATAAGGGACGTTGCATAAATGTCAAAAAACAAACTAACTTTCTGCTGCCAACACTGCGGTTCTCTTTACCCAAAATGGACGGGGCAATGCACCGATTGTGGGGAATGGAATTCCATTGTAGAAGAAAGCCATCAAGCAGCGCCCGCTTCACGTTATCAAGGTTTCGCGGGTAAAGAAGCGGCGATGGTGCGTATGGCGGATGTTGAACTAGAAGCAGATATGCGTTTAGCTTCCGGCTCTCAAGAATTAGACCGCGTGTTAGGTGGTGGCATCGTTTTAGGTTCTGCTATTTTAATTGGCGGCGATCCGGGTATAGGTAAATCTACTATTTTATTGCAAACCGTCGCGCAATTAAGCCAAACATTAAAAACGCTTTATGTCACTGGGGAAGAATCACCCCAACAAATCACATTACGCGCACGCCGCTTAGGATTATCAGAAGATAAAGTATGGTTATTAGCAGAAACACAAATGGATATTATTTTATCCCATCTGCAAAAAGAAAAACCGCGTGTACTCGTCATCGATTCCATTCAAACCATGCATTCGACCCTGTTATCCTCAGCCCCCGGCTCTGTCAGTCAAGTACGTGAGTGCGCTATGCAATTAGTCAATTATGCCAAACAAACGGGTACTGCTTTGTTTTTAGTAGGACACGTCACCAAAGAAGGCAGCCTTGCAGGTCCTCGTGTGTTAGAACACATGGTGGATACTGTTTTGTATTTTGAAGGTGAGCAAGACAGCCGCCATCGCATGATTCGCGCAGTCAAAAATCGTTTTGGCGCAGTCAATGAATTGGGCATTTTTGCCATGACAGAAAAAGGCTTGCGTGAAGTGTCGCATCCATCAGCCATTTTTTTATCGCGCGCAGCACAGCCCATTGCAGGTAGCATTGTCACCGCTACCAAAGAAGGATCACGGCCCTTATTAGTGGAAGTGCAAGCACTCGTCGATCAAAGCAATATGGGTAACCCACGACGCCTTTCAGTCGGCTTAGACACACAGCGTCTTTCCATGTTGCTGGCTATTTTGCATCGTCACACAGGTATTTCAACGCATAGCATGGATGTATTCATGAATGTAGTTGGCGGTTTACAAATTTTTGAAACGGCAGCAGATTTGCCGGTGATTTTCGCTATTCTTTCTAGCCTGCGAAATCGCCCGTTGCCGCATGATTTGATTGTGTTTGGTGAACTGGGTTTAGCGGGCGAAATCCGTCCGGTGCCAGGCGGACAAGAACGCTTAAAAGAAGCCGCGAAACACGGATTTAAAACCGCCGTCGTGCCACACGCCAATGCCACAAAAAAAGTGATGGATGGCATGAACATTCTATCCGTGCGCTCACTGAAAGAAGCGGTGGAATGCTTTGAAAATGACTTTGAAGTAATCTCGGCTTAAATTTTTTCAAGGCGACAAAAGCAACGTCGGCCGGGGCGTCATGCGCGTAAGAATTTCATAAGCAGAGCTTTGACTATAGTTTGCAACTCGTTCCACCGGTAGACCTTTCCCCCAAAGAACAACGGAGGATCCAATATGCGCACTAGGCAGTTTACGCAAATCCACCGTTAACATATCCATCGAAACGCGCCCCACCAACTCGCATTCCACGCCATCCACCAACACCGGCGCACCACTTTGCGTACGCTGAGGATAACCATCACCATATCCCACGCCCACTACACCCACTCGCATATCTTCGGGCGCAGTCCACGTACCGCCATAACCCACTTTCCCGCCTTTATTCACGGAATTGATAGCGATAATTTGGGAAGACAGTGTCATCACCGGCTGTAAATTAAAATCTAATCCTGTTTTATTGGGTAAAGGAGATGCGCCATACAGCATTAATCCCGGACGCACCCAATCCGCTTTTGAAGCAGGCCAAGCAAGAATACCCGCAGAATTAGCCATGCTGCGCGGCCCCTGTAAATTCATGGTCAGTTGCTTAAAAAGTTGTATTTGTTTGTCAGTCGCAGAACTTTCAAGCATATCGGCTTCAGCAAAATGCGTCATTAAACCAATCGGTTTTTTTACCGATGGCGCAGCAAGGAGCCGCTGATACACATCATCCAGCTGTTTGGGCAAAATGCCTAATCGATGCATACCGGTATTAATTTTCAGCCACACACTCAAGGGTTTTTCCACACGCCCTTTTTCCAAAATTTCCACATGCGGCAAATGATGCACGATTAACGTAAAATTATTTTTATCAGCAATAGCTAATTCATCACTGTTAAATAATCCTTCCATTAAAAAAACCGGCTGTGTAATACCCGCTTCACGCAGCATCAAGCCCTCATCGAGCGATGCCACACCGAAAGCATCAGCAGCAGACAATGCTTGCGCCGCGCGCACAATGCCATGACCATAGGCATTCGCTTTCACCATCGCAATAACAGCAGAACCCAGTGCCAGTTCATGCACGCATTCTAGATTATGACGTAGCGCCTGTAGATCAATAGTCAAAAAGGTAGGACGGCTCATGCTGTCACACTCTTAGTAATTAGGCTGCCGAATGAAATTTTCAAAACAGGTATATTGCCCCATAAACGTCAACCGCACTTTGCCAATTGGGCCGTTACGCTGTTTCGCAATAATAATTTCCGCAGAACCTTTGTCTGGACTATTCTCGTTATACACTTCATCACGATAAATAAAGACAATCAAATCTGCGTCCTGTTCGATTGCTCCAGATTCGCGTAAATCTGACATTACTGGTCTTTTATCGGCCCGCTGCTCCAAGCCGCGGTTCAACTGTGAAAGTGCAAGCACAGGCACATTTAATTCTTTAGCGAGCCCTTTTAGCGAACGAGAAATTTCTGAAATTTCGGCGGTGCGATTTTCATTGTTGCCAGGCACTTGCATCAACTGTAAATAATCCACCATGATTAAGCCCAATTGCCCGTGTTCTTTTGCTAAACGCCGCGCGCGCGCGCGCATTTCCGCAGGACTTAAACTAGGCGTGTCATCAATATATAAAGGCGCTTCCGATAACATGCTTACAGTTGAACTAATGCGCGGCCAATCTTCATCCGCCAATTTGCCCGTACGAATACGCAACTGATCAATGCGGCACAATGAGGATAATAAACGCATCACAATCGCCTCACCCGGCATTTCCATACTGAAAATCAACACGGGCAAGCGGCTTTTAATTGCCACGTTTTCCGCAATATTCATTGCCAGCGTCGTTTTACCCATCGAAGGACGCCCAGCAATAATGACTAAATCAGATGACTGCAAACCAGATGTCAGGTTGTCAAAATCATGGTAACCCGTAGGTACACCCGTAATCGGATTGGCTGAATGGAATAACGTATCGATACGATCCATCGTTTTAGAAAGATATTCTTTAATATTGACAGGCCCAGCACCGCGCGTCCCCTGTTCTGAAATGGAAAACACACTACGTTCAGCGGCATCCAACAATTCAACGATACTTCGGCCTTGGGCATTAAACGCATTCTCAGCAATATCGCTAGCTGCTAAAATAAGTTGCCGCAACACAGAGCGCTCACGAACAATATCCGCATAAGCCGTAATATTGGCGGCACTAGGCGTATTATTGGAAAGCTCAAAAAGATAAACTTCCCCCCCGACCTGCTCCAACTCATGCATCTCGCGCAATGTCTCTGAAACAGTCAGTACATCGACGGGTTTATTTTGATCAATTAAGCGTCCTATTGTCCTAAAAATAATACGGTTTTCGTGGCGGTAAAAATCCACATCTCTTAACCGATCTGCCACTTGATCATAGGCACGACTATCCAGCATTAAGCCGCCCAGCACGGACTGCTCGGCATCCACTGAATGAGGAGGCACCTTCGGTGATCCTACAGACGACACTTTATTGGTGTTTTTTCGTTTAATAAGTGCAGTATCTGTCATAGTTATTTCCTGTGGGTGCTTTAAGCGTTACAGTATAATAACGTAGTACATCAATCAAAAGGAAATGAAGATGAATAAAAATCTAGCCTTGGTAGTGGGAGGAATTATTTTCAGTTTGGTCGCCATCCTCCATTTCTTTCGCCTAATGCATCAATGGCAAGTAGTCATCGACGGTCAAAACATACCCATGTCACTTAGCGTGGTAGGATTAATCATCACCGCGATTTTAGCTTTGTGGATGTTTATTGCAGCAATAGGGAAAAGATAGGCACCCTCACCCAACGCGCTTTGCGCCTCGACCTCTCCCGCTTGCGGGAGAGGTGAAATTGTTTAACTTTCCGGCGTAATATTAACCTTCACCACCGCCGCCACATCGCTATCGAGATCAATGGTGATTTCATATTCACCCACCATGCGCAGCGCGCCAGCTGGCAAACGGACTTCACGCTTTTCGACCACCGCGCCTGCTTTGACGAGCGCATCTGTAATATCGCGTGTACCGATGGAACCAAATAGCTTACCTTCTTCGCCTGCTTTCACAGCAATCGTCACTACCGGCAAAGCATTCAAGGCTTGTTGCCTTGCAAGCGCTTTTTGATGATTCTCTGCTGCTTTCTTTTCAAGTTCCGCACGGTGCTCTTCGAACTTAGCAAGATTTGCTTTGTTCGCATAAACAGCTTTGCTTTGTGGAATTAAGAAATTTCTGGCAAAACCAGGTTTCACTTTCACTCTGTCGCCTAGCGCACCTAAGTTGCGCATCTTTTCTAGTAAGATAACGTCCACCTTCTTACCCCTCTTTCATAAAAAAATAATTAAACGCGTTTAAACTTTTTACGTAAATTTACCCATGTATCTAATAAAGCAATGGTCGAGATAACGACAAGACTAATAGGCATTGCTATTAAGAGCGTCGCATACATCAACAACAACCAAAACCACACCACCGGTGTCTTTATCATTCCAAAGAAATAATGCAGCACACTCAAACCCGCTGCACAAAACAATAAGTAAAGGACCGGCATTATATCTAAAACTACGCTATTTCCCAAATACGAAAACACCAGGCTGGTCAAAAAAAGAGCTCCCGCCAAGGTACTTAAGCGTATAGTATGCAGCCCTACCTGCAAGCTGCCAGGCGCATACACCGCCGCATTCCACCAACAAGCGAGCACCAACTGCCAGATACCCAACAGTAAGGTCACACCGACCACTGTGCCTGTTGCAATAAGCTTTGCGGTATTCATTGCCTGCAATTGCATTTCTTTAACGCTATCGATCTCCATATCCACGTTTGCGGTATTTTTTATCGCTTCTGTCACCGTATGCGCTTGAGCATTAAAACTTTGCAGCTGACTAAACCACCATTCTGCGATATCTGGATAAGCCAAATGCACAATGCTCACCACCAATACACCCGTCAGAGCAGCTGTCTGCAGAATGGTGCTCCAATCCGCCTTGCGGCGCATCATCGCAGCAAACACCCACGTTAACAGATTGCTAACAGAGCCAATTCCAATCGCCAGCCAGATAAACAACGGTGTCATTGCATCACTATTTGGCATCGCAATACGCACAAAGCAGTATGGCAACGTTGCAGCCAGCGTAAAAATAGCGCCTTCCACTATCCCTTTTTTTAAAGTCACCAGTGCTGCTAGTAAAATCCCTAGCACACCAATAAAAGGAACAAAGGAAATAATAAATGTAAAGACCACCGCGATGACACGATGGCTCAACAAGTAGTTTGTCCAGCTTAACAGACGCGTTTGACTTGGTTGCATTGGCGTTGACTAATATCTTTTATAATTAATGTCTATCGCAATAAGGCAGCAAAGCAAGAAAACGCGCCAACTTAATCGCTCTTGTTAATTTACGTTGAAAACATGCTTTCGTACCGGTAATACGGCTTGGTACGATTTTGCCATTTTCCATAATAAATTTTCTCAACATGCTGACATCTTTGTAGTCAACATCTTTAATTTTATTTGCCGTGAAATAACACATTTTTTTACGGCGAAAATGAGTAGCAGTAGCCATGATGATGATCCCCGCTTAATTAATTAGTTCTGCCACGTGCTTCGTTATCCGCACGATCGTCTTTTCTTTCGGATCTATCTGGTCTGTCCGACCTATCCGGTCTATCGGAACCGATCATTTCCATATCATGACTGCTGCCGCGTCCGTCTTTTTCTTTCGCCACCGGTGAAGATTCGGTGATCGCATGCGGGGTGCGCAAAACGTTGTTACGGATGACTGCATCGTTGTAACGGAAATTTTCGCTTAATTCGTTCACAGTTGCTTGGTCGCATTCAATGTTCATCAACACATAATGTGCTTTCATGATTTTATTGATGGGATAAGCAAGCGGCCGGCGGCCCCAATCTTCAAGACGGTGAATTTTGCCTTTGTGCTGGGTAATCAGGTTGCTATAACGTTCAATCATTGCGGGCACTTGCTCGCTTTGATCTGGGTGAACTAGAAATACGACTTCATAGTGTCGCGTCGCTTCAGTATTGTTGCGGCTCATAAAAGCTCCTCTCGGTTTAATCAGCTTTCACCACCATTGGGAAAGCAAGGAGATAACCAAATTGTAAGGGGGTGAATTGTATAGATTCCAGCTGACTTGTCAAATAATATTGGATTACCTGCAGGGATTGCCTTGACACTCCCTCCTAAACCTTTGAGAATAGGCGCCTTTATGGCTATGTAGCTCAGTTGGTTAGAGCGCGGCACTCATAATGCTGAGGTCGGTGGTTCGAGTCCACCCATAGCCATTTGACATTCGCCTTACAAGTATTTCTTCTTGAGTAATAAACATCTCTCATTTTTTTTAATCCTCGCCTAATATCCGCAAAAATATTCTATAAATATTTTAATACATACTTTATAGATACAGACCTATCGACTTTAAAAGACTACGCAAATCTATATCGAAACGCGCAACACGCACCAAATCATCCAAAGAAAACTTTGCTGCCAGCGTCCGCGTATCCGCAGGCTTTTGATACTCAGGCCATTCTCGACGTAATTGACTATGAGCTTTAGTTCCTACTGGCTGTAAATGTTCATTATTTGGCAACATACGTAACAATAATCCTTCAAGATTTGGTTGCTGCACGCACAGATTAATGTTCTGACTTAACGCTTGCTGTTTTAGTTGCTGAAGTGTCCAACCATCTTCTCCACGCTCTGCGCGATCGCTATCTACTAACAGTATAGAAAACTTAGCCCTATATCGTTCTTTACGTTTGCGTTCACGCACGGTTCTTTCAAGCATCGTTTTATACCCGCCGCCTTCAAGCGTTTGGCAATCCAAATGAACATGCAGTCCTTGTTGATCCGAAAGTTGCTGAAGCCACTTCACGAATGATTGCTCGCTTTCGCCTTCACCTGCGATAAAAATACGTTTCCGTTGCTGGATAATTCTTTTTGTCATTTTCTACCCAACATGAGGAACAGCGCCGAGCTCACCAGCTAAATATTTTTTCATCAAACTAGGCTCTCGACGCAGCCCTTTAATATCGCGCGCGCCATAAACATGCGTAGGTTGTCCGCTAGTTTTTTCAGTAAGAAATACTTGTTCTTTCTCCAAATCTTCAAGCAATGCGGGATTATGCGCAGTAAAAAATAACTGCGCTCCCTTAGAGTTCCGCTGAGGATCGCCAAACCAGCGAAATAACTCCGGCAACAATAGAGGATGTAAATCAGTATCGATCTCGTCAATCATAACGATTCCGCCAGTTTCCAACGCATAATGTATTCGTGGAAAAATCTCGACAAAACGTTTTGTACCGGCTGACTCTTCATCAAAATAAATGAACTCATCAAGACCAGCATGCTGGAATTTCGCAAATGGACCTTGGCCACTCTGCTCAATTGTCATTGATTCAAGGCCAATGTCTAAACGCCTCAATTCCTTATTCAAACGCTCCAGGCAATTTTTATCATTTACGTAGATAGAAAGAAACTGATTAACATTTTGTTGAATTTTGTAAACACCAATAATATTGGTTTGTAATGACCCTATTACCGCACTTAGGTAACTAGATAATGGATGATTTAATTTTGCCAGCGTGCTAATCACACTGGCATCAGGGCGAATACTTTGCGTTCTCGGGTCATTAGCGCCAGAAATATCGAACTCGCGTCCAAAATTAAATTTTTGGCCTTCGCGCTCAAAAAGACGACGGAACTTCTCTGTTGGGGCGTAAGATAATGCCTCATATAAAACCACCTTGTTACGCAGATCATTAGCCTGGTGACCAATATGGAGCTCATAGCGGAAGATAGCAGAGGGTGCGCCGTCATTGAGCTGGCTATCAAACTCAATAGTAATTTTCGTTGGCCTTCCCCACCATTTTTTTTGCCTATAGGGTTGGAATAGGTTATTAATGTGGCTTACCCAATCAAAGCTATGGCAGGCAAATATAGCCGCGGAGACAACTGCTCTCAAAATAGTAGACTTACCTGAAGCATTTGGGCCGAAAAAGCCTACCACAGCAGGCAGACGCGTTTTGTGATCTGATCGTGAAAGCTTGAAACAAGCCAAATCGGGCGCATTAGCAGGAACCTCGAAAGTAAGCTCCTGCCGATCCGTGATAGAAAAAAAGTTTTCGATGATGATTTTATATAGCATACATCTAGTATATGCAGATTTTATGTTAAAAGCGATAGTAAAAACGTAATTTTCACCAATTAACTTCGAAGTTTGTCGTTATAGCTGCAACGCATCGATTTAACTATGAAATAAATGTTTTCTCACAAGCCCATGAAACTGTTGGTATTTTTGTTGGTATATTTCCAAGTCTCAGAACATATCTTTGTCTGTATCAGTAGATCAATTTGACAACCCGGATGTGTTTTAGTGCTTTCCCAAGCCGGCAAGGTTGTCACTGACGTTTTTTTAAAAACACCCTTTTCTATCTTGTTTTTATTCGGCTGAATATATTTTAAATAAAACCGCACGTAATTATCTTTAAGGCGATAACGGCTCAATTTTGAAGATTTGCCATTCTTTAAATGCCAAGTAAAATCCCTAGATATAAAAAAGGTATCTTGGCACCCCACCAGTGATCGACAAAGCTTTTAGCTTTTCATTAGCTGATATTCTTTCGCGATACTTGCACCAAAATTCGTCACAATCTGTTACTGACAGTTCCGGCAATTTTATGTAAAAGGATGGGCGCACCAAAATGAGATTCAGGAGGGGAAGCCAAGTATTTTTATCAAAGCCTGGTGCATTTTTCAGGCTTTCATTATCGACCTAACAAGCAAATTTCCATCTTTTCTAAGATTGCTGGTATAATGAAAGTCTAGTCTGCTAATAGGGAAATAATATGAAATCGATCACAACCATGCTTGGAATTATTTTAATTCTTACAGGTATTGCAACTCTTGTTTACCAAGGTTTTACTTATACGAAGCATGAACAAATAGCTCAGATAGGTGATATTCAGGTTACCGCTAACACCCAAAAGACAGTTTATTTTCCTCCTATATTAGGTGGCGTGTGTTTTGTGGCAGGAATTGTTTTAGTCGTTGTCGGCAGAAAAAATTAAACAGCCACATTGATCATTCTTGGTTTATGTTTTAAGCGATCGCTCCGTATACGTAATCACAACCGTTGCGCCGTTTAAGTCATTGGCGGGGTGCTGACAAGTTAAGATTTTGCGGCTAGCGTCTTTATTGCCAAATAGAGTCGGTAATAGCGATTTTTCTAAGGGCGTGTGGGTCGGTTTAATCGGTGGTTTTACCTCAGCAACACACCGCACACATGTCCCTAATTCTCCACAGTCATTCTGAGGAATGGGCACTGAAGCATCACGTTCGGCGGCTTTTTTTAATGCTTTATAAATAGTGACGCCACTAGCAACGCCTGTTTTGATGACTACAAATTGCTGGCTCTTGCCATCTATGATTTGTATAGCATCTTTAGCCACACTGTCATTTTTCATTGGTGCGGCAACAACAGGTACATCGATTTGCTCATCCACAGTATTTAACGAAGGAGCTTGATAATCCCGAGCTTTTCGCCATTGTTGTGCGGTATCCAATGGGTTGCCATCATTGAAATAGGCAAGAATATTGAGTAGACCTTGATTGGTCACTGGTGCTCGTGCTTGGTATTTACGTTCAGGCGGAGGCGCTACGGTGTGATCGAATTGACGCTGTTCGAATTCAGTGACAATGCGATCCTTAATTGGATTGACGGAAGATTGAATAATGCCGAGGTTACCGCCATTGCCAGTCGCCCAACCAATGACATAAGGAGTAACAAATGCTTCTTCCGACTTTTCGCGACCAACAGCTGAAATAATGTCTCCGCCTCTAAAGGTTTCAATTTGGCCGTTTTCGCGCTCTACTTCCAATTCAAATATATTTCGACCAACAGGGTAAACACGTTTAGGGACACAGCCAAAATGAAAATGAACACACTTATCATCGATTAATAAGTTAGACGTATTGTGTTTCACTCGTCGGAAAAAGGCGAGTATATTGCGCTGTTCTTCATTGAGTGAGGATTCTTCTATATTATTTTCATCGAAATTAGCGCAAACACGAATGCCATTCTTTGCGAAAGATTCTAATTCTTTTAAAGTGATTTTACATTGTGTCACAGGCCCTCTAGCAATATTGCGAATAAATTTAGGGCCTTGCTTGCGTGAGCGGTCTTGAAAAGCGGGATGTCCTTCCGTATTACTTAATAATAAACGAATAATGTCCGCCGCTACATTCCCATTCCCAACCACTATTTTTACCTGACTGCGCGTATCGTGAAATGGCCAGTAGCGGTCTGGATTATAGGGATCGAAGTAACCATTGTAGGCCTTCCATACACTACTAGCAGAGGTAAAAAATTCATGCCCTATCACTTCAGATAATTCTCTGTCTCTAGGTGCGCCGCGGGCATCAATGACACAAGGAGAATCATTCAGCAATTCATCATAGGTAACGCTGACATCGCTCTCTTTTTTCTTACCGACTTTTACTCCACCTGAATAAAGAACACGCGGATCTTTTACACATTGGCTAAGTAAAGTAAATTGCATTTGTCTAATTGCAAGCTTATCCGGCGCAATGCCATCTTTAATCATCCCAAATAGATTAGCTGGATTTTCCTCTATTATTTCTATTTTAATTTTATTGCCCATCGGTGAATCCAGTAAAGCACGAGCCATCATAAAACCAGCGGCACCACCACCGATAATGCGAATGGGCATAGGATTTTCAGTGGTCCAAATCCCAGGCGGCTTTAATTTAAATTGTCCTTCCAACGTATCTTTTTCAGCACCGCGGATATTTCTTAGCATCTCTGGTCGTAATTCGGTAAGGATTTTTTCGCCTGTTGCAATTGATCGCCACATTGAAACTAAGGCCACGTTCAATCTACCTGCGCGCGCTGCTTGTCCCTCATAGATATATTTACCAATATTGCCAGGTCGCATGTGCATATCAACCGTTGAGGCGGCAATATTAGCCCAATCGAAACCACCTAATTCAGAATAAATGCCAATAGTATTTGCCACGTCTGCATCCAACCCTAAGGCCGTTATTAAACCTGCACCCGTATAACCAGGCAACGTGCGCACGCCTGCGCGTGCAGAAGCTGCATAGTTTTCTTTGAGTGCAATTGTTTTATAACTCTTGCGCTGACGCTTAAATTCAGCTTTATTTTCGGCAAATAATTTGTCTGGCATGAAAATTAAATAAGGGTTAATTAAATTAATGCCACAAGCGAGCGCTGCAATTTGTTCTAGTGGCGTCGCGCAAATACCCGATTGCAAACACAAGCTCACTTTATGCCTGATGCCTGCTTTCTTTAAAGCTGAATCCACTGCCCCCGCCACTAATATGGGTAACAAAGATGCATGAATATCATCAGATTTAATGTCGGATAAAACAATTAAATTGATATCATTATCAGCGGCAGTAACGCTTTTACTGCATACTGCATCCAATGCTTGCAACATAGCTTGTTCTCGTCCCCGAACTGGGTACGTGATATCAATCGTCAGGACACTAAGTTTGCTGGACGTGATTAGTGTGTGCATTTCTTCATTATCAATAATAGGACTATCCACACGTAAGCCAACAATGTGGCTAGCATGCATCTTATCGAGCGCAGGCCTACTGCCGATAAAGCAATGACCTATCATCGTTTCACCTTCACGAAGATAATCCAATGGAGGACGTGTAATCTGCGCAAAACTTGTTTTAATCGTATTAATAACGCGCGTAGGCCCAGAGATTGTCACTTCTGGTCCGCCATCATCACCCATTGACTTGGTAAATCCATTGCCATCATTAAACATAGGGATTAAAAAAGTTTTTTCCATTTCCGGGGTGATACCCGCCCTTAATTTTCTCTCTTGCAGTTCTTCATAGGACATACTTAATGGCACTGCTTCATAGCTTTCGCTGGATTTTACTAAAGAGATATGAGCAAGCTTTTCGTTATGACTGCGTTCTAGATCTGCACTTCGAGTAAGCAATTTGAAGTGGCCTGTCGAGTGATCAATTTCAAATGCATCCCCTGGCCCTAGTTCAATCAGGTCCCCCTCAAGTCCAGGCACGATGCCAAATTCTGACCCGGTGACTAATAACCGTCGCTTTGAATCAATCATTCCGCGATGCGGCCGCCATCCCATACTATCCATTTCGATAGTGACTTTAAATGTCTCACCGCTTTCATACAGTCTAATACTGCCATTAGGACCTTCTAAACCCGGCATACCGATCAAATTATGGAATTCAGAAACAGAATTTTCTCCGCGCGGATCATAAGGATGAAAAATAGCTTGGTTTATTTGCTCTGAATCATAACCAAACAATTGCAGCATTCTGATATAAAACGCCATGATGGCTGAATCACTGTAACGGGAAAAATCAATTTTGCTAATATCAACCTGCAGTAAATGACTTAATTTCGCATTATATTTAATCGCATCAATGAATCGGCGAAGATTATTGATTTCACCGTTGTACATGGAATCCGATAAGGGTTGAACATTTTCAATCAGCGTATCGGTATTGGTGGCAAAACGAGAATGCGTCAACACCATGGAAGCCGTCAGTAAAGGATGATTCAGATCGGGATAAATATCGCGTATATATTTTTCTTTTCCCTTCGACTTATAAATGATAAAGCGACGTGACGCACTACAACAATGTGCGCGATGCGGCATCATCATTTGTTGTATCGTGAACTCAAAATGCAAGTAACATTTCGATAAATCAGCATCAAATTGCTCAGCGCTTTTTTGCGCTGGCGTTAACACAATATAGTGCAGCAGTTGCAACTGATCTTTTTTCGCTTGTACGCCTAGCATCCTTTCATTTGTGGGAATTTTTCGTTTGGCGGCGAATTGCAATCCGTATATAGCTAGCGATTCTTTCAGTTGTTCCTCTACCTTGATAAAATCACTGTTATCGATAGGCATGAAGACAGTCACCACTGCAAACTTACCCTGCTCCAATTGCAAATTGGCAAATTCAGGTTGCGCTTTAAAAAAACCATCGCCAAATACAATTAATACGCCATTGCCATCACTAGATAACGGGTCATTACTCCCCGCACCCCGATGTTCTGAGTGTATTAAACCGTCTACTCCAAGTTTGACAATGTCATGTGTTGCTTTGCCATCTAAATGACGTACTAAGCCCGTGCCGCAAGCCGCGCGCTCACGATCAGGCCGCAAAATGTCTGAGTTAGGTTTATCATGCCTTTTTTGCACTGAAACCAGTTGCGGATCTCGGATGGGGGGCGGTAATTTTTCTTCAGCTAACGCAATTTGTCCAATCGCAAAAGCGGGTGTATTTTGCTTGGGCGGTAAAATTTTAATAAACCATTTATCGATTAATGCAGGGATTTTTTTTATTGCGGTTAAAATTGCACGTTGCAGTATATTACCATGCAGGTGTATAGCTTCTTCTAATGCTAACATTAATTCTATTTTATCGTTTTCCGCTAAAGACGCTGTCGTCACATGATCACGTATACCAGGACTGACATGTTTTAATTGTAACGCTTCTGTCCATAAAGCCTGTGGCATGATAATGGTGCCACCGCTAAACCCTGATAAAAATCCAAATCCCAATGCGTGTTTCTTAAACGCGAATGGTGATTTGTAATGATCCAACTCTATCTGTAGATTAGGATAATGGTTGGGAAAACCCAAAATAATGGTTTCACCACGCGTATGAAAATTTGCAAAAAATGCACCAGCGACTTCGGTAATAAACGACCCACCACTTTTGCGTATCGCACCTCGGGAACCGACACCGCGCGTGATAACACGTCCCTTAGTCATCCCAAATCCTGCATGTGCTCCGCATGTTTCTGCGATGACAGTCGCCCCAGACAATGATTGCCCTGTGCCATCATTGGTATGAGTACCACTTGCGTTAAACGTGATGCCAGCTGCACCTAAAACCGCAAGCTTTTGTCCGGGCGAACCAGTTATGTTTATCGTAATACCGTTAGTTTCCACCATTTTTCTTACGGTTTCATCTTTTCTACTATACGCGCTGATGCTTGCACCAAAACCCAGTTCACTATTCTCTGCTTGTACATCAAAAACGTTTTGCAAGTTGCTGTGGATTTTTTCAATGATTTCGCGTTCTTTGTAACTGGGGCCTTGTTGTAGTGGTAAATTTCCTAAGGAAATATAGCGCGGTTTTTTTCGCATACGATTTAAGAGTTCTTCGTGACCTATTAAAGGGCCATCCAGAATGGGTTCTAATATGGCAGCACGCCCGATAGCCTGACTAACATGATCAAAATAGGGTTGCATTTCTATCGCAGTTAATTCAGCCGCGCCCAGCAGTACCCGAGCAATGGTTAAAGGGCTGCCTTTGTTTTTGGCCATTAATGCAGGATCTAAAGTCGCAACACCAGTGGGACACGTATTGTCATGGCATTTTCTTACCATAATGCACCCATCGCCAATTAAGGCTAAGGTGCCAATGCCTACGCGATCAGCGCCCCATAAAAACGGCGCGAAAAAGCTGCCTACAAAACCACCGCTCGCCATGAGGTTTGCACTATCACGTAGACCTGCTTCGACTAATTTAGCGTGCGTTCTAGATAATCCTACCAGCCAGGGATAGGCAGCATGATATTTAGTAAAGAGAGGCGTATTGCCGGTTGAACCTTGGCCCGTAATCACAATTTCATTTCGTCTGCCAGAGGGAGACATCCCCAGCGCTTTGAGCGAACCTAAAGCGATGGTATCCACACCAGGCTCTGCTGCTAATTTAACTGACCAGGTTAATTTAGGATTGGCAGCGAGATACGCTCTAACCAAGATAGCAAGATCTTCAATGGAATATTGATCAGCGTGTGGGCCCGGTGAATGCAATGATGTCCACGGCATGCAATTTCTGATAGACGCAATCAAATCGCTAACTTTTAAACCAGCAAGCGAGCCGCCCACGCCAGGTTTAACCCCCTGCGCCGCTTTAAATTGCAACATCACCGCTTCCAAGATGTAATCCAGATCGACGCCAAAACGCGCAGAAGCGATTTGTTTAATCAGATGTTGATTGATATCACCGCCCTCACCCGCGTTACTCATGAGAATATGTTCAGACTGATAATATTTTTCGATTAATTCCGCATAGGTTCTTGCACCATTCAACGCCATCGCTACTTTCGCAATATGTCCATGCGTGAGCGGGCTAAGTGATCCAAGCGACATACCTTCAATTGTCATGCGATTGAGTACTTCGCCAGCTAATGGGTTTCTCTTTTCCATTTGTTGACGCATTTCTTGAATGTGCGACCACATACTATTATTCATTTGATAAGGCACAAACACTTCACCGTTTGGCAGTTTAATGCCCGCCGCATTGAAATGATTGCGAAAGCCCGATTGATCAGAAAGAATACGATGTGCGCGCAACGACCCACGCAACGACCGGAGTGTCATTCTTAACATGTGTATTCTTCCTTGTTATTTGAATAATAGTCAAATTAGTTAAATGCTATAGACATGCCTGTACCAACATAATGGTTAAACCCACTGAGAGTGCCACTGATACGTTGACCCACTTCCAGATCGACTTCAAGATTCGGCAGTGGTAGATATAAAACACCACCATCAAAATTAAATCCACTGCCTTCACCTGGCGCTGTTTTGCTTTGACCATAAACCTCGCCATAGAAGTTAATTTTCGGAGTAAACACATAAGTTAAAACCATATCAGGATTAATACTCGTAAAACGTTGACCGCCATTTAACTTAGATTGAGTTTGTGTAGTAACACCGAGCATAAATGACAAGCTAAACGTTGAATTAAACGTATAGTTAATAATGCCATTAACGGCAGTCCCCATATTCTGACTGCCAAAAGCAGTGCTACCACTTGGTAGCGTGAAGAGAACTTCTGCTGCACCCAGCCAAGTTTGTGTATAACCAATTTCGTGTTTTATACCAATCGTTGTTGCAGCAAATCCGGAGCGTGGTGTCATCGATTGATGTATGTAATTAGGTAATAGTAAAACAAGTTCATTATTGACAGGTAAACCGATTCGCAATTCAGCTTCAGGAAAATTTTGTTGATAACCTGCTGAGTGTGAAAGCTGCTGATATTGATACCCTAATTCCAGGACCGCTTCTTTGAATGGAACGACGCAAGCGCTATCACCGACAGTCGGTCTATCCACAATATTAAGTAGTGCAGAAGCACCACCACATGGGTTATCAACTGTTTCCGCGTAAACATTAAAAACCATTCCACAATTGATGATCAATATCCAAAATAGTTTCCAAATTTGTTTAGATGACACGAGCTTTCCCTGCTTTTTCAAACACTATCCTATTTGCTTTTTAGTCGCCACCCCTGATTCAATCGCCGCCTTCGCAACCGCAGACGACACTCGTTCTTTTAACCGTGGATCAGTCGGTTTAGGTAATATATAAGTCGGCCCAAATTCGAATCGATCTAATGATCCATAAGCGGAAAATACTTCCTCTGGTACCGGTTCTTTTGCCAATTCTTTAATCGCATGCACTGCCGCAATCTGCATTGCTTCATTGATTGTGGTAGCACCCACATCCAACGCGCCACGGAATAAATAAGGAAAACACAAAACATTATTAACTTGATTTGGATAATCACTGCGGCCGCTCGCAAACACAAGATCACTGCGCACGCGCAATGCATCATCTGGCATAATTTCAGGTACAGGATTTGATAAAGCAAAAAGGATAGGATTTTTCGCCATGGTAAGCACCATTTCAGGCGCCAACAATTTAGGTCCAGATACACCGATGAAAACATCGGCACCGTGCATCGCATCTGCCAGAGTGCGTTTAGTCGTAGCCACCGCGAATTCTTTTTTTTGCTCGTTTATATCTAGTCTATCGCTATGAATCACTCCTTCGCGATCCACCAAATACATATTCTTTTTCAAAGCCCCCAAACTAAGCAACAAACGCATCGTCGCAATACCAGCCGCTCCCGCGCCTAAACACACTATATTAACCTCTTGCAAGCGCTTACCCTGCACTGCCAAGGCATTTAATAAAGCTGCCGCCACAACAATAGCCGTACCTTGTTGATCATCATGCAACACCGGAATAGACAAACGTTTTTTTAATTCTGCTTCCACAAAAAAACATTCTGGCGCTTTAATATCTTCTAGATTAATGCCGCCGAATGTCGGCGCAATACGCACAATGGTATCAACTAAATCTTGTGGATCACCGCAATCTATTTCGATATCAAACACATCAATATCAGCAAAGCGCTTGAACAATGCCGCTTTCCCTTCCATGACAGGCTTGCCCGCCAACGCACCCACATTTCCCAAACCCAACACTGCCGTGCCATTTGTAATAACAGCGACCAAATTGCCTTTG
>JABDBV010000029.1 GCA_013288395.1 Gammaproteobacteria bacterium
TGATTAACCCACCTAAGACCAACACATCGTCACTATTGATGATGACTTTGTTAGAAATTTTACTGGTATTGATAAGCGGTGTGGATCCCGGGTTTTGAGGATTTTGCAGCGTATCATTTTTTAAGCCAATGGTAAGACGCACTGAATTACCCAAATTAATTTGCGGTGTCACATCTAACTTCAATGTCACATTTTTATAATCGGTGGTGTTAAACGGTGTCACGGTGGCGGAGGTATTGGTCGTCGCATAAGAACCAATTTGCGTAGGAACCATTTGTCCAATTTCAATTGTCGCTTTTTGATTATCCAACACCACAATTTGCGGAGTAGAAAGAATGTTCACGCCATTTTGATTTCGCAACACACTTAAAATAGATTGAATTTTCACATAAGGAATAATGCCGACGATACCCGCACCAAATTGCGGGAACGATGTAGGAAACGCACCGGTCGCGCCACGCGCTACCTCACCGTTAGGCGTGACACTGCCCCATTGAATGCCAAGGCTGGTTAAATCATTTTCGTCAATTTCTGCGATAATCGCTTCCACTAATACCTGCGCGGGACGTATATCTAATTTTGAAATAATGGATTTGAGTGCGCTCATTAAAGTGGGTGGAGCGGTGATGATAATTGCATTCGTATTCACTTCAGCTTGAATGTTGGTTGTATTTTCTGGGACGGATATTGTTTTAGCGGACACCACTGTTTTGTTCGCGCCTGTTGCCGCACTAAGATCAGTTTGTACGCTACCCTCTTTGCCTTGAATATTTTGCGCTATGCGTCCAAGCAATGGCGCCAAGGTTTTTGCCTCTAAATAACGCAAATAAACCACTTCGGTATTACCAGAAGGCTTGTTGGATTTTGCATCTAATTGGGAAATCAAAACGCGCATTTTCAAACGCATTGCTTTTGGACCGCCCAACAAAATACTATTACTGCGTTCATCCACCGCAACAGAAACAGCGGCTGATTCGCCCGCTGCGCGCGCTGAGGTTTGTAAATTATTTAGCACACTTGCCACTTGGGAAGCTGAGGCATGCTGCAACGGGATCACTTGAATACCGTTCGTTGATGCTTTATCCACATCTTGAATAATGGACATGATGCGTTCTAAGTTAGATGCGCGCCCCATTAAAATTAATACATTGCCCGGTGGGTACGAAGACACATTACTCCATTGAGGCAGAAGTGGGCGCAACACAGGAATCAATTGTGTGGCTGATACATTTTCAAGTGGAAACACACGCACGACCACTTCATCACCTTGGCCCGGTGCTTGGCTATTCGCAACAGCTGTTGCCAATTCACCACTTTCCATATTCGGTACAATCTTTACTACATGGCCACTGGGAACGGCAGAAAATCCCAATATTCCAAGCACAGATAAAAATACTTGATACACTTCTTTTTTATTGATGGGTTTGCTGGATATTAATGATATCTTTCCCGTCACTCGCGGGTCGACTACAAAATTCTTTCCTGTTTCCTGCGAAACTTCATTGATCACACTTAAAATATCCGCGTCTTGAAGATTCCATAAGCGGCTGGATGAACTAGATTGAGCCGTAGGTTGAGTTGTTTTAGCTGGCGTTTGCGGCAAATTATTTTCGGCAAAACCCGTGGCGGCAAAAAATAAGCCACCGATGATCAGCGCAGATGTTAGTAAATGTTTTATGTTCATATTTAAACTCAAATGTAGAAAATTGCGTCGTCATTGCGAGGGAGTGTAGCCTGGACACGCTTTTTGTGTCCGGGGTAGTGCATATAGCGAAGCCGCTACCCTGGACACAAAAAGCGTGTCCAGGCTACACTCCCTCGCAATGACATCTCAATGCAAAAAAACCTCATCCAAGATTACCACAAAATAGGGAAGAAAAAACGCCATGCGCTGCTATCAGCCTCGCATGGCGTTTGTAAAAAAAACAACCGCTTTTTTTACTGTGTAGTTGTAGTAGTGCTGGTGGAATCTACTGAAGAAGCATTGGGGGTTCCAGTATTGGTGGTGCTACTGTTGCTATCAGTTGATGGCGAAACAGTTGTGTTAGACGTGCTGTTGGTGGTGGTAGTGCTGTTTGTTGTTGTGTCAGGTGAAGTGCTTGGTTGCATTGAAGATTGATCAGTTGTACTGGTCGTACCAGTTGTATCTGTCGTACTTGTAGTGCCCGTGGTTGTGCTGTTCATATCAGTGTTTGTTGTGCCAGCTGTCGCAACCGCTTGGTTTGTATCGGTCTGTTGTTGTACAGGTGCAGGAGCTGCTGCGTTGGTGTTGTTCATGGAAGTAGGTTTAGTTTCAACTTGTTGCGTGGTTGTCGTGCCATCAGGCTGTGTCGTGGTGGTGCTTGTAGTCGTCGAATTTTGATCGGCCACTTTATTTTCTTCGCCTTTGGAACAAGCTGTTAAACCAACTACGCATAACCCAACGAGGGCAGAAATGAGAATATTTTTTCGCATGATACATATTTCCTTTTAAAAATTGATTAACCAATAATAATCAGTGGATCCACTGGCAAGGCTTATATATAAACCCTTACATAAAGTTCATAGCTTATCTGAAAACAATATAAGAGCAAAGAACCAATGCGATAAAAAAGTGTAACCACTCACTTTAAAAATAACGCTGCTTCATCGCCTCTTTCGCTAACAGCAATGTCTTTGCTGCTACCACATTTGCTTTTTCGGTTCCTTCTTGCAAAACCTTTTTTACATAATGCAAATCGTGCTCAAATTGTGATCGCCTTTGACGGATAGGTTCGATGATCGCCACTAGCACATCTATTAGGCAACGTTTGCACTCCACATCACCAATAGCGCCTTCGCGATAGCGGTTTTTAGCTTCCTCAATCCATGCTGTATCAGGATTAAACGTGTCGTGAAAAACCCAAAGCGGATTATTTTCCACTGTGCCCTTGTCGGTAGCCTTTAGACGGTTGGGATCGGTATACATATTCATTACTTTCTTTTTAATGGTGTCTGGGTCGTCGCTTAAGAAAATGGCGTTATTAAGTGATTTCGACATTTTCAATAAATTGCCATCTGATCCTGGTGCCCCTGTACCAATCAAGCGGCGAGTACGTCCCAGTTTTGTTTCTACAATGGGGAACAAACCACCTTGTTTTTGATAATCCGCATCCTCAGTATGCGGATCGACGCCGCAATATAATTGGTTAAAACGGCGCGCGACTTCTCGAGTGAGCTCCATATGTGGGATTTGATCTTCGCCTACAGGTACCACTTGTGAGAGAAATGCGAGTATATCTGCCACCTGACTAATGGGATAAAGTAAAAAACCGAAGGGATAATTCTCACCTAAGCCTTTATCACGTATTTCATCTTTAATGGTTGGGTTTCGCATCACACGCGGGAAAGGAACGAACATGCTAAAAAAAACAGTTAATTCAGCAATGGCTGCGATTTCTGATTGTAAGAAAATCGTGCTGCGTTTGGGGTCGATGCCCACCGCCAGATAATCCATCATGAGTTCCATGACGTTTTGGTGCACTTCTGCAGGTTTATCCATGCGCGTGGTAAATGCCTGAATATTCGCAATGAGAAAATAACAATCGTAGTCGTCCTGCATTTGCACGCGGTTTTCCACTGAGCCCACCCAGTGTCCTAAATGTAGACGTCCTGTGGGTGTATCACCGCTCACTAACCGTGGTTTTTGTTTTGTTGCTTCCGTCATTTGCTCATCGCTCCCGTTTTGCTAAATGATAAAAAACTTGGCCTGCTTGCTGGCTTTTAATTAACCGCCAATTCGAAGGCAGCTCATTATCCTTGATTGCTTGTCTTGCTTCCAGATAGATATGCGCAGAATCCGCCAAGAAACCCTGTTCTTCTAAATAAAAGCAGCAAGGGAATAATAAGTTTGCCTGGTAAGGCGGGTCGAGGAAAACAATATCAAAACGGTGCGCGGGCAATCGTAATTGCTTAGGCGCACTTGCTTGATAAACGTCTGCATTGTCTGCTCCAAAGGTTTTTAACTCTTCCTGCAATAAGGCGACTGCTTCATAGGATTGATCCACCAAGACCACATGCGCCGCACCACGTGAGAGTGCTTCAAAACCCAACACCCCAGTGCCAGCAAAGGCATCCAGGCAGCGCGAACCAGCAATGACGGGTACCAGCCAATTAAAGAGTGTTTCCCGCACTCGATCTGGCGTTGGACGCAAATCTTTTATATCCGGCACCTGCAATCGCCGACCGCGCCACTTACCTGCAATGATGCGAATTTGTCCTGGCTGCATAACTTGACTCTCACAGTTAGTTGCTGCTTATGCTAACATCAAACCCAATTTTTAATGATATATAAAGTGGATAAGACATGTTCAAGTTCCTCAAAGGAAAAAATGAAGCCTCTACTGAACAACCGACGAGCGGTATGTTTACACGCTTAAAACAAGGGCTCGCTAAAACGCGCGCTACGTTTACTAGCGGGCTCGCTAATTTATTGCTCGGGAAAAAAGAATTGAATGCGGATTTGCTAAATGAGATTGAAATTCTTTTGCTAAGCGCAGACGTAGGCGTAGACACCACGGAACAACTAATTAAAACACTGACGCAAAAACTGGCCCGCAAGGAATTAAGTGATTCTGAAGCAGCATTTGATTGCTTACAACAAGAAATGAGCCAACTGTTGACACCCTGTGATGTGCCATTAACGATAGGCAGCGCACACAAACCATTCGTGTTGCTCGTGGTTGGCATCAATGGCTCCGGCAAAACGACGACCATCGGCAAGCTTGCGCATTTTTATAAACAGCAACATCAAGTAATGCTCGCTGCAGGCGATACGTTCCGCGCTGCCGCCATTCAACAGTTACAAATTTGGGGTGAACGTAATCACATTCCTGTCATTGCTCAACAACCCGGTGCGGATACCGCCGCGGTTATTTATGATGCATTCGAAGCCGCCAAAGCACGCGGTGCGGATCTTCTGATTGCAGATACCGCAGGCCGTTTGCACACGCAATCCAATTTAATGGCGGAGTTACAAAAAGTAAAACGCGTACTTACTAAAATTGATCCTACTGCACCACATGAAGTACTCATTGTGCTGGATGCAACGCTTGGGCAAAACGCATTGACTCAAGTGAAACAATTTAATGAAGCGGTGGGCGTGACTGGCATCGCATTAACTAAGCTAGATGGCACGGCAAAAGGCGGCATTATTTTTGCGATTGCAAAAGAAACGAAGATTCCTATTCGTTTTATTGGTGTCGGCGAAGGGATTGAAGACTTACGTCCTTTTTGTGCGGATGAGTTTGTCGATGCATTGTTTTCGCGTTGAAATTATGTGTAACATGTGTTATACATATAGAAAGGGGTGATATTTATGCATAAAATAGCAACGATCAATACTCGTATAGAGCCAAAGCTTAAATCACAGGCTGAAACAATTCTTCACAAGGTAGGCCTAACATCAGCTGAAGCTGTGCGTTTATTTTACATGCAGGTCTGTTTACACAAAGGTTTGCCGTTTGAGGTGAAAATTCCCAATGAGGAAACCATCAAGGCAATGCGCGATGCCGCTAACAGGAAAACACACAAAAGCAATTTGTGAGAACAGGTTCGCATTCTGATTTGTTTAAATAGAAAATCATCCAGGCTACAAAAAACCTACACCTAGCAAAATCACGTATAATTAGGTTAAAATGGCGACCAACTTAAAAGCCCTTAAACGAGCTAACCATGAATACATACTTACAGCTTGCAGATTTGCGCTTACCCGTCCATAGCCTTGAGGCTTATCTTCATTATATTAATCAAATACCTATGCTTACTGCTGAAGAAGAGCTCGACATGGCGCGGCGGCTTAAAGCGAACAATGATTTGGCGGCAGCAAAGCGGCTGATTTTGGCACATTTACGTTATGTGGCGCGGGTTGCCAAGGGTTACTTGGGTTATGGCTTGCCGCTGGCTGATCTTATTCAAGAAGGTAATATTGGCTTGATGAAAGCCGTCAAGCGCTTCAATCCCGATATGGGCGTGCGAATGGTCACCTTCGCCATGCACTGGATTAAAGCAGAAATTCATGAGTACATTTTGCGCAACTGGCGCATTGTTAAAATTGCCACCACCAAAGCACAGCGCAAATTGTTCTTCAACTTGCGCAGCCTCAAAAAACGTTTAGGCTGGATGACCCAGCAAGAAGTGACGGATGTTGCAAACGATTTAGGTGTAAAACCAGAAACAGTGCGTGAAATGGAAATGCGTTTATCTTCATCCGATATTGCTTTTGATACACCTGAAAATGATGACGATGAATCGAGCTTCGCACCATCTGGTTTTCTAGAAGACCACCGTTACAATCCCGCTATGCAAATGGAAAATGCAGACTGGTCTTTGCAATCCAGCGATACCATTTATGAAGCTTTAAATGAGTTGGATGAGCGCAGCCAAGATATTATCCGCACCCGTTGGTTAGATGAGCAAAAGCTGACATTACAAGAACTCGCCGATAAATATCAAATCTCAGCTGAGCGCGTGCGTCAGCTTGAGAAAAATGCAATGGGAAAATTGCGAACCGCCTTTGAAAGTAACATGGCCTAACTAGAGGTAGCCTGGACACGCTTTTTGTGTCCGGGGGTACGTAGCGAAGCCACTACCCTGGACACAAAAAGCGTGTCCAGGCTACCTCAAAATGATAGAGGTTAAGCTACTTGCGATGAGCCGCCGCGTAATTGATTTGCCTCTCCAATTAACGCAAGTCGTACGGCTTCAAGCTTCGACATTTTTGCGCCGCGTAATACTTCATACACTTCCGCTAATTTGGCAACCAGCTCTGCTTTCTTGGTTTTGTCTTGCTTGGTGCTTTCTGACAAGTCCCGCACACTGCGCAACACTCGTGCTATTTCTTCCCAATTATATGCAACACCCAGCTCGCGTGGGATCATGCCACGTTTTTTGTCATCATCGCTCACAGCAGGCTTAGAAGAAACATCCAGCATGATTGCTTTGTATCTTTCTGCCGCATCCATCAGGGTATAAATACGCTCTTCTAATGTGCCTTTTTCAACTTCATCTGGATTGGGATAAAATATGAGAGCCATGCTCTTCTCCTCATTGTTTTGATTATCGATTGTTATATCTTAATTAAGTTTGTTTTATTTTAATAGTATAACCTGAATGCATGGTGGGGGATTGGTTTTTAGAAGAATCAGGGGGTTATATATCCTCTCCAACGCTGACTTAATCGTGCCCGTGGCCGGTGCCCTTAACGTGCCCGTGCCCGATTAAATCAGCGTCGGGAGGCTAACTATAAGGTTTTGCGCGGTCTAGGCAGCGGTAATTTAGGGCTTCGCTTAGGTGTGCTGGGGTAATGGGAGTACTGTTTTCTAGATCTGCAATAGTGCGGGCGAGTTTAACGATGCGGTGATAGACGCGCGCAGACAAATTATATTTGGTCATGACTTCTGCTAATAACTGCTGTGCTTCCATTTCAAGATTTGCAACATTATCCAACTCGGGAACCGTTAGTTGTGTGTTGCATTTTCCTTGTCGCTGCTGTTGATATTCCCTTGCTTTAATCACACGCTCACGAACCGTCGCGCTTAATTCAGTTTGATTGTTTTGTGGTTCAAATAAAAAGTGGGGTGATACGCGAGCGACTTCTACATGCATATCGATGCGATCAAGCAGCGGGCCTGAAATTTTTCCTAAATAACGTTTAATTTGTTCACCCGTGCAACGACATTCATCAGACTGACTGCCCACATAACCGCAGGGGCAAGGATTCATCGCGGCGATAAATTGAAATTTCGCGGGAAAAATTGACTGAAACGCGGCGCGCGAAATAGTAATACAACCTGACTCTAACGGTTCGCGCAAACATTCAAGCACATGTCGGCTAAATTCTGGCAATTCATCTAAAAATAAAACACCGTGATGAGAAAGTGAAATTTCGCCAGGACGTGGTGGCCTACCACCGCCTACTAAGGCGACACTGGAACTAGTGTGATGGGGTGAACGGAAAGGGATGCGTTTCCAATGGGTAGGATCAAATCCATTACTGCTAATTGAAGCAACCGCTGCGACCTCTAAGGCTTCTTCATCTGAAATCGGCGGTAAAACGCCTGATAATCTACTCGCCAACATGGTTTTACCCGTTCCTGGTGGCCCCATAAATAACAGACTATGTCGTCCTGCAGCCGCAATTTCCAATGCGCGTTTTGCATGCGGCTGACCTTTTACATCAGCAATATCCAATACTGATTCAATAATCGGCGCGCTAATATCCATCGAACAAAGTGTCAATGCACTTTCATTTTTTAAATGCGCACAGACATCGAGTAAATGTGTGGCGGATAATACCTGCGCTTTAGGCACCAAGGCTGCTTCGCGTGCATTCGCAGCAGGAACAATTAACTGTCGATTTGCTTGAAAAGCACCCAAGACCATTGGCAATACACCATCAACTGGCCGAAGCTCACCGGATAAGGCGAGTTCACCGGTAAATTCATATTGTGTCAACACTTCGCGTGGAAGTTGGCCGGACGCTGCAAGAATGCCAAGAGCGATGGGTAAATCAAAACGCCCGCCTTCTTTTGGTAAATCTGCTGGTGCTAAATTAATGGTGATGCGGCGGATGGGAAAATCAAAATGTGCATTCATTAATGCGCTACGCACACGGTCTTTACTTTCTTTGACTGCTTTTTCTGGCAAACCAACGATACTTAAACCCGCCATACCATTTGAGAGATGGGTTTCTACTGTTACTAATGGCGCAGTAATGCCGACAGATGCACGGCTGTATACGATGGCTAGGGTCATGGGGTTTTTCCTTAAGTAGAGTTAGTTAAAAAAATGTTGGATCTGGAACGGCTTTGGTGTGTGCCCGCCACATATCCCTCATACCCCTCATACCCCACATACCCCTCATCCGCCCTTTGGGCACCTTCTCCCACAAGGGGAGAAGGCTGCGTAGTGAGGTAGGTGAAGGATTTCAGCGCTTTAAAAGCTCAAATGTGACCACAATCCTAACTACACAGCCTTCTCCCCTTGTGGGAGAAGGTGCCCAAAGGGCGGATGAGGGGTATGTGGGGTATGAGGGATATGAGGGATATGTGACGGCATTGCGCCCGTAGCTCAGTTGGATAGAGTGTTGGTTTCCGAAACCAAAGGCCAGAGGTTCGAATCCTCTCGGGCGCGCAGATTAATTTCTTCAAGATTAGCAGGAGTGCCTACGTTATACCAAATTCCTTGGTAGTATTCACCTGTCACCGTGGCTTGATCGATCGCTGGAAATAATATGTTGTTTAAAGGAAAATGACCTGACTTGCACGCTGCAAATAATTCAGGACGATAGATGCCGATATTTGCATAAGTAAAAGCGGGTGTGGCAAGGCGGTCGATACGTCCATTTACTAAACCAAAATCACCTTGTAAATGAAAATCGGGATTATCCACTAGCACTAAATGCGCTAAACCCTCTGGTTGTTTGGGCAGCGTTTTAAAAGGAAAATCGGTGATGACATCGGCACTCACCACTAAAAACGGTTCGCTGCCTAATAATGGCAGCGCATTAAAAATACCGCCGCCCGTTTCTAGACGTTTTTCTTCTTCAGAATATAAAAGATTCACACCATAACGGCTGCCATCACCCAAGGCTTTTTTTATTTGGTCGCCGAGATACGAAATATTAATAACTATATCTTGTATGCCCGCGCGCGCTAAACTTACGATGGCATACTGAATGAGATATTGCTCGTTTATGCGTAACAAGGGTTTTGGTGTGTGCGCTGTCAATGCGCCCATTCGTTCGCCACGACCCGCTGCTAAAATCATCGCGCGCATAAATTAATCCTTTGTAAAGCAGAGGGTGTCACTTTTTGAATATAAGCATGCAGTGCCTTTAATTCCGGGTAACGTCCGCTGACATTAGAAAGATAATCCAATGTGCGCGGTATATGTTTAAGATAGCTGGATTGCTGATCGCGTACGTACTTTCGTGCAAACGTAAATAACGCTTTTAGATGGCGCTCCAAACCCATCCAATCAAACCAGCGTAAAAAATCTTGTTGCGACACATCGCGCAAATAACCCGCTTGTTGTAATTTTGCAAGATAGGCCAATGCCCATTCTGTCACTTTTGTATCGGGCCAGTGCACATAACAATCACGCAACAGGGACACAAGATCGTATGCCACTGGTCCCTTAAACGCATCTTGGAAATCTAACAAACCTACCCTATTATTGGGTAATACCATTAAATTAGCTGAATGATAATCGCGGTGCATAAAAACTTGCGGCTGAGACGTGGCGGCTGCCACTAACGCGGTAAAACATTGATCAACCACCTGCTCTTCTGATGGTGAGAGCGTCAACCCTAGCCATTTATTTAAAAACCATTCTTTATGCCATGCCCATTCTTGCTGCATAAAAGACGATGAAAAATACGGCAGTGTTAATCCATCTACGTGTTTGCAAGATTGCAAAACCACTAATGCATCTAATGCAAGGTGATAAAGTTGGTCCGCATTGTTTGGGTTTAATGCGTTTAGATATGTGGTATCACCAAAATCGGTAAGCAGCAAAAAACCCGCGTCCCATTCGGCGGCAATGATTTCCGGCGCGTTTAATTGCAGCCCTCTTAATGTCTCCGCAATGGCAGCAAAAGCACGCACATTTTCATGGGCAGGTGGCGCATCCATGGCAATGAAAGATTGATCTGCCAGGCTGATGCGAAAGTAGCGGCGAAAACTGGCATCACCAGCGAGTGGCTGCATATTAATAAACGATAGGCCAACGCGCTCCTTTAGCCACTCTGCTAAAGCTTGTTGTCGTTCTGATACTTTTAACTCGTTTGCTGATTCCATTGATTATGCCTTTTCGTTACACTGGCAAGCCTTGTCCGGGAGGGCTTTGTTGAATAAATCAAAGTTTGCACAGGAAATTCGTCGTTGCGAGGAGCGCTTTTTGCGACGAAGCAATCCAGTTTTTTAGTTCAAAAACTAGTTTGCTTCGGCCTGAAAAACGGCCTCGCAATGACGGCATTTGTGCAAACTTTGATTTATTCAACAACGCCGTCCGGGAGCGAAAGTGACAAACTATAGCGTAGAGTACATAAAATGTCTGTAAGAAAAAAATGCAAGCTCCCTATGAAACAAGCTTTCAGTGTAGCCGCCTGCTTGCTAAGTGTGGGTATTTTTTTCACCGATCATACCTACGCTGCCGCGCCATTCATTGGCCTTAATCAAACACCGCCCCACCAAAGTATTGCGGAACAATTAGGGTGGATCACTTCCTCTGATAATCATTGCGGCGGCTATTACTTAGAAGAGCCTTTTCTCTACCCTGTTAAAGTCGACAAAAGCAGCCTGGTCGCGATTACCGGTCACCAAGGTCTTTATGCGCAGCGCGGTGTGTCCAATTTAGTGGGTGGCGTGACCATCAATCGTTTTGGGCAACAAATTACCGCCAACAAAGCCTACTTATATAGAGATCCTCATTCTTTTAAATTAACCGCCATCGACATGATAGGTGATGTGCATTTGCGTGAACCCAATACGCTGATCATTGGCAAAAAGGGATATTACAATTTCAAATCTAAAAGCAAATCTTTAATTAATGTGCTTTACCGCACCACGTTGAATGGCAAACAAGTAGCAGGCCCTAACGAAGTCCCAGAAACCGATAGAGAAAAGAAACGCAAAATCACCGCCCTCACCGCGTGGGGCAAAGCCTATGAAATTTCTCAATCTGAACCTGAAGTGTATGAATTATCCAAAGCAAGTTTTACCACTTGCCCGCCAATGAGCCCTGCCTGGCGCGTCAAAGCGAGTCACATTCATCTTGATAAAAGCAGTGGCCGCGGTTATGCCACCAATGCGCGCATTTTTGTGAAGCAAATTCCTATTTTTTATACACCGTATCTTAACTTTCCATTAGATAACCGGCGTAAAACAGGGTTTTTATTGCCTACTTATGGTGGTAATTCTCAATCGGGGCCTTCATTATTTCTTCCTTTTTATTGGAATGTAGCGCCTAACTACGACACCACCATTACCCCTGCTTTCTTATTAAAACGGGGTGTGCAAGTTTCAAATAAATTCCGTTATCTCACGTCCAGTAGTTCAGGGTTACTGGATATTAGTTTATTGCCTCGCGATCAGTTTTTTTCAGATTTTCAAACTGACACAAAAGAAAATCCACCGGTGGTCATCACGCAACCTGCTAATGTGACCAACGCTGAAGTACAACGATTACTTAATGCAAGCACCACACGCAAAAGCCTTACCTGGCGCGACAAATCACGCTTCAATGAGCATTGGTCCAGCCAAGTTGATTTTAAATATGTCGGTGATGATTATTTCATGCGTGATTTTGGCAATGTTAACCAAATCACTCAAAATCAATTACTACAAGAAGGTGATTTGTTTTTCAAATCACAACACTGGGATTTCACCGGCCGTTTACAAACATTTCAAACACTGCATCCGTTTAATGAACAACAAGTATTAAATCAATATCGACGTTTTCCACAATTAGTTTTAAACGGTGATTATCCTGAAGAACCGCTTGGGCTTGAATATTTCATCAATACCGAAGTGTCGCACTTTGATATTATCAACACGCCTGGCACACAAACGAATGTCCCCATCGGCAATCGTATGCATGCGCAACCCGGCGTGAGCTTGCCGCTTAGCTGGCCTTATTTTTACTTCAGCCCGCGCGCGCAACTTGCGTTGACTGAATACAGTCTCTATCAAACCAACGACACCGGCACGCCGACCGTCATTCGCCGTGGCATCCCTATTTTTGATCTCGCAACGGGGCTCAGCCTTACACGTGATACACATCTATTGAGTGGTGATTATAAGCAAACCTTAGAACCGCAAATTTATTACACCTATATTCCCTATCAACAACAATCAAACATTCCTCTGTTTGATACCACGCAGAGCACACTCGTCTACGATCAAGTCTTTTCTTATAACCGTTTCACCGGTATTGATCGAATTGGCGATGCCAACCAAGTAGGTTTAGGCGTCACTACACGATTCATTGATCCAACCTCCGGCTTAGAAAAAATTCGCTTAGGTGTAGGCGAAATTGCTTATTTTGCTAACCGAATTGTCACTCTTTGCAACAATACGAGTTGTTCAGATAACCCATTGAGTCATGGCAATATACAACGCTTCTCACCTATCTCTGGTTTGCTTGACTATCATGTTAATGCTGCCTGGAAATTTGGTGTCTCTGGTCTCTGGGATCCTGTGCAAAAGCAGATCGATCTCGCAACCTTGGGTTGGAGCTACACAGGGGATGCCGCGCATGTCCTCAATATTGTTTATACCTATGCAAGAAGCGGTGATTGGACCCTCACAACAACCGCCGCGCGCGACAACCTAAAAGTCACTGATTTTTCATTTGCTTGGCCCGTGCCACTCATTCATGATCTCAGTGCCGTCGGGCGCTGGAGCCAAAACTGGAACCAGGAACATTTGCAGAACTTACTCTATGGGTTACAATACGACACGTGCTGTTGGGCGGTGCGCCTGGTTGGAGGCAAAGCGTTTAAAAACCTAGATACAGCTGATCACGACAAGCCTATATTCGACAATGAATTTTATATTCAATTCTCCTTGAAAGGTTTGGGTGAAATAGGATCAGGAACTTCGCAAGGACTATTAAGCACCATTACCGGCTAAAACACACGATTTGAGCAGGATATTTAAATGAAAAAAATAATTTCTACTGGTTGTTTCTGTATCACACTTTTACTCGCATCAGTGAGCATAGCTAAATCTAACGAGCAATCACTCGATCAGATTGTTGCCGTGGTAAACGATGATGTGGTTACCACCTCTGAATTGAACCATGCGCTGGCTACGGTAAAAACGCAAATTGCAGCAGAACGCGCACCTCAACTATCGGAGCAAGTATTACATAAACAAGTGCTCGATCAACTCATTAACAGAAAACTGCAATTACAAATGGCCAAACAAGCAGGCGTACAAATAACCGATAAAGACTTGAATACAGCTATTACACGTGTCGCTAATCAAAACCATGTCACCGTCGCGGAACTTTATCAACACATCAGTCAAGAAGGCATGTCTACTGATGATTACCGATCAGAAATGCACGATCAATTAATCATGCACAAATTGCAGCAACAAGAAGTGGTCAGTCATGTGACGATCACCCCGCAAGAAGTAGATCGTTTTATGCGTTCGCAACCATGGAAAACCAATAATACGAATGAATACCGCCTAGATGATATCTTAATTCCTATTTCAGACACTCCATCACCCGAAGAAATCAATACCGCGGAAAAACACGCGCAGATGGTTTTCACTAAATTAAATAGCGGGCAAAATTTCAAGCAAGTGGCAGAAGCAGAATCGGCTGACAACGCGCATGCTTTGCAAGGCGATGATCTAGGCTGGCGTAAATTACCTGAAATTCCCTCTGCTTTTGCGGAGAAAATCGTACAGATGAAACCTAAACAAATTGCAGGGCCCATCCGCACATCCAACGGTTTTCATATTATCCAATTGGCTGATGTGCGTGGCGCAGAAGCACAACAAGCGGCTCCCTCACGCAAGGAAGTGGAAAATTTGTTGTTGCAACGCAAATTTGAAGAGGCAGTACAGAATTGGGTTTCTAAATTACGTAGCCGCGCTTTTATTTCGATGAAACCAACTGAATCTAACGCCTTGGCATAAATAAATGACAGACCGCATTCTGTTAACACCGGGTGAGCCAGCAGGAATCGGTCCCGATATTGTTATACAGATTGCGCAGCAACATTGGCCTGTAGAATTAGTGGTAATCGCAGATCCTGATCTTTTGCTGGAGCGCGCTAAACTCATTAATTTGCCTATACGCTTATTAGATTACCAAGCAGATAACGCGCCATCACCGCAACAAGCTGGCACCTTAACTATTATACCCATCAAGTTACACGCCTCTACTCAAGCTGGTTTATTGAACCCAGCGAATGCTGCTTATGTACTGCAAACACTGAAAACAGCTGCTACGTTATGCGAGCAGAAAAAAGCCGTGGCCGTGGTAACAGGGCCTGTGCATAAGGGTGTGATGAATCAAGCGGGTATTTTATTTAGTGGGCATACGGAATTTTTTGCGGAGCATAGTCTTGTTGAGCGAACAGTGATGTTATTTGTTGTTAACAACCCGCCATTGCGTGTGGCACTTGCTACTACGCATTTGCCGCTTGCTGATGTGTCCAAAGCCATTACAAAAGAAAGATTAAAAACAACACTGAGCATTCTTAGCCAATCATTGAAAGATTATTTTCATGTTTCTACGCCGCGTATATTGATTTGTGGTCTTAATCCACATGCAGGGGAAGGCGGTTATCTGGGGCGAGAAGAAATTGAAATAATGACACCGCTTTTGGATGAACTACGTGCGACAGGGATGCAGCTTATAGGGCCGCTGCCTGCAGATACGCTTTTTACGCCTAAATATTTGGATCAAGCGGATGCGGTGTTGGCAATGTATCACGATCAAGCGTTGCCTTTAGTTAAATATATTAGTTTTGGGCATGCGGTGAATGTGACATTGGGGTTGCCGTTTGTGCGCACATCGGTTGATCATGGAACGGCGGTTGATATGGCTGGAACGGGGGGAGCGGATGCGGGGAGTATGAAGGAAGCGGTGCAGATGGCATGCACCCTCAGTATGAGGGGCCGTGCGTCTCCACAAACGGGTGAAGTGGTCTAACGTGCCCGTTCACGGGCACGTTAAGATTATGAGGGTCGCGAAAAATACTTATACCCGCGCCAACACCGCCATCGTCAACCGATTCACCGACACCAACTTCCCTGCTTCATCCTTAATCTCAATCCCCCACACCTGCGTACTCTGACCCAAGTGAAAAGGCCTAGCCGTTGCAATAACATAACCATCTCGCATGGATTTAATATGATTCGTATTGATATCAAGCCCCACACAGTAATGTGTATTAATATCCACACAAAAATTAGCCGCCGTGCTGCCTACGGTTTCCGCCAGCACACAAGAGGCGCCACCGTGCATAATGCCCATTGGTTGCTTGGTTCGATCATCCACCGGCATGCGGGCAGTCAAAAAATCATCACCTGCCTCAATGAATTCAATCCCCATTAATTCAGACAAGGTATGGCTACCACGCTGGTTTGCTGCTTTTATGTCCATTGCTGTTTTCCATATCTTCATCGTATGCACACCCCATGCTTTATATACTTGCTTTGCCATTGCAAAGCTCGTATCTTTTTAAAAACTCACTGCTGATCTAATAATAGCTTCCCGCTAGGAAAAAATGAATGTTCTCCTTTAAATTCTGTCGCCAATCTTTATTATTTTGCTACGCAAAAGCGTGGCGATGGGCCATCTTATTTGCTTTGACATCAACCAGTGTGTTTGCCGCCAATTTATTAGAAGTCTATCAGCAAGCACAACTAAGCGATGCCGAATATCAAGAAGCAGTGATGAGGCGTTTATCAGTGAATGAAGGCGTCCCTATCAGTATCGCGGCCTTGCTGCCAAACATCAGCGCGCAATTCTCACCCTCGATCACCCACATGAGTTACTCAGGCTCTGGTGTGCAAACCGATGTGAATGGCAACACTATTTCACCCAAAAATAACACGCAGCGTTTTTATAATCTGCAACTCACCGCCACGCAAACGGTATTTAATTTTGCGCAATTTACACAAGTCGCCGGATCCGTTTCCACCGCAAAAGCAGCAGATGCAGACATCAACGCCGCTGCACAACAACTCATGGTGCGTGTTGCACAAGCTTATTTTGCTATTCTGCAAGATGAAGACAATCTTGCTTACAGTGAAGCGTCCAAATCTGCTTTCAAAGCACAACTAGATGAAGCGAAGCAACAACATGAGGTGGGACTAAAAACAATTACAGATGTTTATACTGCAAAAGCGCGTTATGATTCAGCCATTGCGAATTGCCTTAGCATGCAAGCAGTGCTCACGAATGACAGAGAAAATTTGCGCGTAATCACTGGCAAATATTACCCGCATATATCACGTTTAAGTGAGCACTTCCCGTTAGTGTCGCCGCATCCGGCGCAAATAGAAATCTGGGTAAACAAAGCCTTAGCGCAAAATTGGATGATTAAATCCTACCAATACAAAGCGCAAACCGCTTTACAAAATGTACGGCGGCAATTTGCGGGGCACTTACCTACTCTCAATATTCAAGGTACATTGCAACGACAATACTCTGACAATATCAATGGCTATAACACTTACCTACAGCGCAATGGCCCTGCGGTTGAAAATGATAAACAAATTGGTTTGAATTTAACTGTGCCGCTTTTTGCTGGTGGCGGTGTGGTTGCACAAACAAATCAAGCTAGATACGACTATGAAGCATCACAGCAGCAGTTAGAACAAGTGACACGTAAAGTAGTTAATACAGCGCGACAAAGTTTTTTAAATGTAATGGCAGGAATCGGCAAAGTGTCTGCTGACAAACAAGCAGTGACATCCAACATTCATTCATTGCAAGGCATGGAAGAAAGCTATAGAGCTGGCAGTGAAACACTTTTCAATGTGCTTAATCAGCAGCAAATATTATTAAACACACAAACACAATATGCGCTAGACCGTTATGCGTTTGTGAATGACATTCTCGTGCTTAAACAAGCGGCTGGCACCTTGAGTTTTGATGATTTGCGGGCGATTAATGTGTGGTTGGTGGAAGATGAACCTGCTGTTTATTTTAAGCAGATAAAA
>JABDBV010000030.1 GCA_013288395.1 Gammaproteobacteria bacterium
TGAAGAAAACAGAAAAATAAGTGGTCGCGCGGAATCTCTCAAATTATTTGATGGTGAGGCGTTTTATCGTTCTTCTCTGGCGGGTCGTTCTGGTCTTGGTTTTGATTTTTTATGTGTTCGCGGGATCCCTCCCGGGGCCGCGGGCGCGGCGCGAATGCTCTGCATGCCAGAATCGCCCATCGTTTTGGAAAATCTATGTCAAGCAAAAGCAACAAATTTTCGGAAATATTACGCAGCAATTGCTGCAACAACCAAACCGTCACTCAACAAATGACTCGCGGCCCGGTTGCGTGATTCTCTGATACGTCTTAATTGCAAACCCGTGGCGATTGCCGCGGGTACAATATCAAAACAGGCATCACAAAACCACCGTATTAATTCGTAGAGAGTAGCCTGGACACGCTTTATGTGTCCAGGGTAGCGGCTTCGCTATGCGCACCTTCCCGGACACAAAAAGCGTGTCCAGGCTACTTGTCATTGATTTTAAAAAGATATTTAATTGACGCCGCTAGCACCATCACAGATAATTCCCCATGAAAAAAAATAGACAAAGGCTATATCATTGCTAGTACTGATAGATGAAAGCGGTTGCCCAGGTTTCAAGCTGCAAAAAGGCTCTACGCCGTTCTTTGTAGTAGGGATGGTTATTTTCAAAGAT
The DNA here is from genome assembly GCA_013288395.1 of Gammaproteobacteria bacterium. Taxonomy (GTDB): domain Bacteria; phylum Pseudomonadota; class Gammaproteobacteria; order DSM-16500; family DSM-16500; genus Aquicella. Next base: position 659 of record JABDBV010000030.1, read on the forward strand.
TTTGTGCAAGCACAAGCCGCCAGCGTAGCAATAACCGAGCTAAAACAATCGCTAAAAATCAATCCGGAATTTAAATTCAGCAAGACGCGACCAGCCATCAAAGATAAATTCTTTGATGCAATATGCCAATATGATTTTGAGGTTAGAGCATTGGTGGTGGACAAGAGTAAACTATATAGTCCTAAATTAAGACATGACACTGACTCTTTTTATAATTATTTTGTTAAATCACTGATGCAATACGACAATGATGTATTATTAAATGCATCAATCAAAATCGACGGCAGTGGCGACAAGGAATTCAAAAAAGCGTTGACATCTTATTTGCGGCAATCCATAGGGCAGCACAAAATTAAAAAATTCAAATTCACAGATTCAAAGAGTGACAACCTCATTCAACTAGCAGACATGGTTGTTGGCGCCATCGCAAGAAGTTATAGCAACAATCGCAAAGACGGTAATCGTTGGCTAAACGTACTTAGAAAGAAAGGAAAGATTAAGAATATTTGGGATTTTAAGTAGGGCGTCTTCTGTACCCTACTCTAGAGATTTCTAGAGAAGTACGCCATCCGGCGCCGGTTCGGGTACATAGACTAGGTATTAAAAGTATAGCGATTCTTAACAGACCTTGTCAAGAAACGGTAACCAACTGATTTTACTGCAACGAATAGTCGCTTTCGTCAAGTCCAGGCTACTTGCATCCTGCCCGGATTGTCTATAAACTATACAATCACATAATAACATAATAATCATCAAAACGAGGCAGATATGGCGATCAACAGACAGATTTCTAAATTAAATGACAGGGCGTTTGATGTACTCAAACAATCCCAGTCAGATTATTTGAAAACAAATGGCTTTTTTTCTGCCGATATTTTTTCAATTTCATCCGATGCGCCCAATCAAATACGAGCCGCTATCGAGATAGCTAATCGCGTGACCTTTGCCATTTTTCTGCAAGCAGTGATGGATGATGACATCGAGACAGTAAAAAAATGTTTAGACGCAGAACCTGACTTAATATCAGGACAGCCAGATAAAAATCTTGTGATTGAGAGCAAGCTCACTTGGCAGAAATTTTATGCAGAAAGTGCACTGACGATGGCGGTGAAGCGTAAACAAATTAAAATGATTGAACTGCTACTGCCCTATTACGATAAACTTGAACAAACTGAGGATGTTATAAAAGTGAAAACAGAAGCCTTATCTGCTTGGGTTTTTTATGAAACAAAAAAGAATGCGCAAAATGAAGATGAAATTATTATTCCAGAAGATTACGCCGCCTATGCGCAATCATTGATTGAAGCATTCAAAGAAGAAAGCTTCCCGCACGGGATTCCTGGCTACGCTGGCGTCCCCATGAATATAGCGTTAAGTGAAAAAACAGACAGCGCGCTAGAATCACTATTTAACCTACTGCTACCAAAGAAAGCTGTGAAGTTAGATAATTACATTGATCCAGAGCTTTTTCTTCTTGCTCTTTACAAAACCTATAGGGGTAACTTTAATGCGTTTCAAAACTGGGAACAGCGTGATGCATTTTGTATACGCATGATTGGTTTAGCCCAAAATGTTTTATCTCCAGAAACCGCGAAGATATTTTGCGAGGGACTTTATTACGTTGTTGAAGAAAACAGAAAAATAAGTGGGCGAGCAGATTCTCTCAAATTACTTGACGGAGGGACGTTTTATCGTCCTTCTCGGGCGAGTCGTTCTGGTTTTGGTTTTGAATATTTTGCGGAGGCAGATGGCGCGATCGCGATGGATGGTGCGGGCGGGTGGGCGGAGTCGCGACGTTTTGGAAAATCTATGTCAAGCAAAAGCAACAAGTTGTCAGAAATATTACGCAGCAATTCCTGCAACCACCAAACCGTCATTCAACAAATGACACGCGGTCCAGTTGTGTGATTCTCTGATACGTCTTAATTGCAAACCCACGGCAATTGTCGCGGGAACAATGTCAAAACAGGCATCACAAAACCACCGTATTAATTCGTAGAGAGTAGCCTGGGCACGCTTTATGTGTCCAGGGTAGCGGCTTCGCTATATGCACCTTCCCGGACACAAAAAGCGTGTCCAGGCTACTTGCTACACATAACATTCACACTGAGAGTCTTAGGTTTGCATTATTTGATGTCAAACAAAACCGTTGATTATTTTGGTCTTCGTCTATCACAACAAGATTCCCCATATTATCGTACTGAAATCTGAGTTCAACTTGCTGCGTTTCACTATTGAATCTCAAAATCGCTTCGTATTGATTTTCGGCCAACTGCTTGGCATTTAGTTTCGAAAAAATACTCTCAAAATCTGTCTTTAAATCGGTTTTAAATGTTCGAATGCTTGTTCCATCCTTATAATGCTTCGCTTCAAAAGCATAGATAATTAATTTTTTATCTACATCTTCAATCGACATTGTTATGTCATATTTTTTTTCATATTCACGGATAAGAATATTTAAATAAATCTCAACAATTTTCTGAAACTCTTCTCCTCTATTAATTGGGCCAAACGGAACAAGCTGGAAGCGACCTCTGATCTCTGGTGCAAGTAAATGAGGACGCGTAGCCATAGTTCTATCAAAGTTTTCAATAATTTTCTCTGGTGGTAATTTCTGAGTAAAATCATTCTGTATTTGAGTGGCCAACAAATTGGATGTTGCAACAATAATACAATCTTTAAAGTGGTAAGTTTTTTTATAATTTGTTTCTTCAAGAGTATATTGAAATACCATTTCAGAATTATCAATTAGCCCCATTAAACTATCTTTTAGCTCTTTATGGGCCCTATCATATTCATCAAATAATATAACTGTATTTTTAACCAGATACGTATCTGGATCATTACTCGGCTCAGTAAAAGGTTTTAGCATTTTAATGAAAACAGGTTCATCTTGCGATCCCACAAAACCCAAAGATGAGCCTACAATAATTGTAACTGAACCAGAGTTAGAATATCTTTCCATATTAAATATAACAATTCTAGGTTTATTAGTGTCATTAGCGGATATGACAGTTGAGATAGCATTTCCCAGTTCTGTTTTACCTACGCCTGTAGGGCCCACAAATAAGAATGATGGTGATTTTTCACCTTGTTTATTTTGGCGGAGACTCATCAATTTATTCGTGACAATGTCCAACGCATATGTCTGGCCTATCACTTTCGCCTTCAAAGCATCTGTTATGCTTGTAGACTCTGAACTTCCAAATAATCCCTGTTTTGATGCCTTTGATGAAGCATCATAGTATTCATTTAGATCATTTGTGAAAAAAGCCTTCAACCTACCTACCCCTCGTTTATAATAATCAACAGGCTCTTTTTTTTCATCTTGCCCACTCTCTTTAAGAAGGTTTAAAAGATATTTATCCCCAGCAAATTTGAAGTTAGATTTATTTAATTTCCTAATTTCAATTATGCTTTCCTTGAAAAATTTCTTGCGTTCAGGATGAACGGAGGTCAACCATCCTGCATGCGCCAGTTTTTCTTCAATAACTCGATAGTGATCTTCAATTTTATCATCACTTAAAAATGCCATTTGCACTATTAGGTCTTTAAGAGAGGCAAAATAGGAGTCATGGCATTTCCTGGAAAGAGTTTTTAGTGTTGCCACATTACTATTATTAGAAATATCAATCTTACTCTCATAAATTTCTTTCAGCTGTGATGAAACAGGCAATGCTAAAAAGAGAGGCTTAATCAATAAGGAAATAAATGGCATTGCACTTCTGTTAAATAAAGAGATCAATACATCCGCGAGATTTTCAATTTTAACATGGTTCCCAGGTTGAATCTGTGGACTATTCGTTATTTGATTAATAGCATTAATCAGATCATCTATAGCTTTTGAATCTAATTTCTCCGCTGCTTTTAAAAGATATTTTTTGGTTTTATGCGTCATCTTATTAACAGATGTCCATTTTTCATAAATGTCAATTAATGTAGCAAATCCACCGTTAAATACTTCATCGAAATTATACTCACGATTGGCAGCCCCATCTGATATAACTTTTATTGTTTTCGTTACACTGATCCAATCTTCAGATAATAGACCAATTCTCAGCTTATCAAACATTAATACCGCAAATATCTTAGAATGTTGCTTATTTGAATTTTTTAAACCTGATAATGCTACTTCAATTCTCGACAAGAATAATGATGGCCGAACATTTTCAGGCGTCAGAACAAATTCAAAATGGGTCCTCCAACAGGTGCTTTCCTGAAGTTTTTCACCAACCATTTCTTCTTCAAGATTTGGCTTAATTCCGAAAGCAAACATCAAGTCTGTAATTATATCCATTTTTTCATTTACGATGCCCTCATACTGAGATTGTGAGTAATATATTCTCACTTCTTGTAAGTAGGAAGAAACTATTTTCAATGATTTATCAGAATCTGACATGATTAACGCCATAGCATAATTAATTCTAGCTGTATGTCTCATTTCTTCGAGACGATTCAAAATTGGCATTTCTTTGAAATCTTTCACATATGCGCTAAATATAGTATTATCGTTTCTATTGATCATAGAATAAAATGCATTACTTATTCCATTTACCGCCGTGTCTTCAAGACCATCTACTACGCCATTATGATCGTCCAATATTTTTTTATGATTTCGATCTAATGTTTCTGCATATTCTTTTAGACGTTGATAATCAATTAATTTATTCAAAATTTGCAACGCTGACCCTTGCTGCATTTCGGCTGGACAGTTTGTAACAATTTTTTTTGATAGCAATACCTCTGCCACTATATTTAGTAGAAAACCGATTCCATCCGGTCTTACACCGTTATCAAGCAAATAGTCGATTGTATCAATAGCATTTGAATCGCTAGACTTTACAATCCGAACAGGAAAGTCCCTGGTGTCTCGGTCATAATGAATAATTGGACTGCCATTTTTAAAATGATGCCTTCCTGATAACCGCTCGATAAGTGTCTGGTATTTTCCATCTATGTAGAGCTGAAAAACATCCTGAATGGCAGCATTAATTTCATTTTGGATTTCTACCTTTTTAGAAATAGATTGTCCTTTTTTTATCATAACGATACCAGTAAAAATACCGGCTACAATAAGTAGAGTTCCCCCAATAATCCAGCCAACTGGCCCGAACAATAATGCACTTGTACCAGTTACTGATACTGTTGAAATAGCGGCTGCCATAGGTACTGCGCCAACGGCGGCTACACCCAAACCTCCTCCGGTTCCTGCGAATTGTATTAATCCGCCTGCAGCGTAATGCACGTTTTTATAAATTTGATTTTGCCTAATTAATCGAGACTGGATGCTGTGCTGGACTAGTGATTTTTCAGGGATAACAGATAAATATTGGCGAATAATATCACCCATTTCGCTTTTATAGTTTCCACGTGAAATAACGGATGAGCTATTCGAACTTTGATTGTTATTTGCTGGTATTACCTCTACTAATTGATTTTCTTCATTTCGTCTGGATTGCAGATTTTCTTCATTTACATTTTCTTGATTTTCAAGAATTGTTTTCTTAAATTTTTGCAATTTGTCTCTAAGCTGAAAAAGCCGTTCTCTTTTATTATCAAACAAAAAAGATCGTTCAGCTATCCTCAACGCACCGACAATATACAGTTGTGCATGAAAATATTGGTTTAAAATAGCATAACAATCTGCTATTTTTTCTCTCGCTTTAATTTGAACTTCAAGATATGAATTATCGGGTAGATAGCTTCTCCATTCCTCATTTTCCAGGGCTTTAATGACTTTTTTAAAGCGTGTAATAGCAAGAATAACTTGTGTTTTTGCTTCATTTCGTAATTCTACTAACGGACTGTTTTTATAGATTTGATATTTCTTTAATAATTCCTCACCAAAATCCAATTCTTTATTTGCTGAGGCAGTATTAAATATAATAGCATTCCGATAAGAACTTAATTTTACCGTTACATCGTTAGAAATTTCCTTGGTAAACAACTCCTCTTTAATATTCTTATCGGGATGAAAAATGAATATAAATTGTTTAAATCGATCATTGATTAATTGCGTATCTGAGTCTAGATTTTTAGAGATTATATCTTGCTGTTGCAATTCTTTTAAAAAAAAATTCTTAATAAAATCTCTCCATATTGCTAATAGCATCCTTTTGTTTTCACCTGACTCGGCATTTACATTACCAGCTTGATCAATTAGTCTTACGTAGTAAGCTTCCAAATTTGCAAAATATTGCTGGGCATCATTTGACATATTCCTAATGATGTCATTATATAGCTGTCGTAATTTTCGGATTTGATCTAGGATTTCAGGAGTCAACTCACATGGCTCATTTATAAGTAATGGTTCTTCTTCATCCCGCATCATATGCAATATCCTTGGCAATTATCTTAATAAAAATTGCTTGGATTTTACTAACTGACCTTCAATATGTAAACTTCTTTCGCTGGGCAACATTTGATCATAATTAAACTTCGATTTATCATAAAGTTAAATTTTTTTTTATTAATTATAAGAAAACAATTTCGCATTAACTTTATTTTAAGAATAAATCGATATACTCTACTCTTTTCATGAAAACGTTATTAATTATTGGTTGGTCAGTTGAGGGAGAGTTCTAATGAAAATAAAACTTACTATAGGTCATCTCAATCCAATACGTCACGCAATCTATGCGGGTTCATTTCCTCATGCTAAGGCACTCAACACAGATTTCATAGATAAGATGGTTGATACAGTTGAAGTATTTGTCTCAGTTTTCCTTTATGTAACTGGTGGTCTCTTTATTTTAACCACCGCGTTAAAAAATATTTGTGAAGAAGTTCGCGATAAAGCTTCAAAAGATAAAAATGATAAGCAGGATGAGAATGGCAATGAAATTGAACCCTCTGCTGCTGCAAAATTTTTTGCTAATTTCTTTTACTACCCTTTAAAAGGGATTGATGTTCTTGTTGTAACGTTACAGTTTTTATTTGCCATCCCACTCATGCTTGTTTGTCTTCCGTTCATTGGTATTGCGCACGGCATATCTAAAATCGTTCGGTCTGTGAATAAAAATACGGCTGAATCACTACCTATTACCACAAAGAAATATCGTTCAGAAGAGGAAACTAACCGTAAACGCTATCCACTACCACCTCGTCAAAGTACTACGGTGACGCTAAAAGAATTTTTATCAAATCATGAGTCTCACTATAGAGACATGAACGTCATCAAGGTAAAAAAAATCCCCCAGCGTAATGAATACAAAATTAAATTTGAATTATCGTCCTCTAAACCATCAGTATTGCTTCATGCAACCACCATTGTTCAAAACAACCAAGATTCTCGCATTAGAGCCTTAGCACAAGTTTGCCCGCGTGTTTGCTTTGGGCTAGATGATAATCATTTTTTCGATACTGAGAGTAAATCTGTCAATGCAGCCCGACCATAAGAAAGGAAGATAAGGTTACATTTACCTGTCTACACCTGCGTCTGAAGCGATTTTCCATTGAAAACGCCATTGCAATAAAAACACACTGACAGCAGCGCCTAGTACCATGCCATACCAAAATCCTGTTGCACCTATATGCAACGGTATTGCAAAAATATAACCTGCCGGTAATGCAATACACCAAAAGCTCAAAATGGAAACGAACATAGTAAATCGTGTGTCTTTAAGTGCGCGCAATGCGCCAAAAAACGAAATCCGAATTGCTTCGAAAATTTGAAAGATCGCACTAATTGCCAATAATGATTCTATTTGACTAAGTAATGAAAAATTAACCGGGTTATAAATATCAATATCGACGGAAATAAGTAATCTCGGACTGACCCAATAAATAACAGCCACCATGCTCATCATCAATGCTGCAATGACGATTCCCACATAACCTGCTTTTTCAGCAGCTCGTCTCTCATTCGCGCCAATCAAATGCCCCATTCTGACCGTGACTGCCTGCGCAATAGAAAATATCATTGAAATAAATATTCCCAAGTACTGTAACGCTATTTGGTTCGCAGCCTGCATTTCACTGCCTAGCACACCCATCATCAATGCTAATACAAAGAAAAAAGCGACTTCAGCGCAATACATGAAACCAATTGGAAAACCAATGCGTAGCAACTCAATTAAATAAGACAATCGAGAAATGTGAAAAATTTTTCGAAAATAAATGCGGTATTTCTTAAAACAACTGATATACGCAAAAAGAGCAATAATCGTTATCCAATCACTGATTGCCATCCCCCAACCAGCACCGGCGATTCCTAACGCAGGAAAACCCCATTTACCAAAAATGAGTACATAACTACAAATCACAATCAATAAAGTAGTGATTATCGAAAACAATAAGACAATTTGCGTATACCCAACACCGACCAACACTTCCAAACAAGCAATAAATAGGAAATTTGCTACTACACTCCATGCAAGCGGATGTAAATAAGAACTTGCAAGCGCAACAATCGACGGAGGCTGCCCAAACAATAATAAAATTTGCGCGCCATTCCATAACAGCATAAACGCAACCATTGCAAGCATAACGGCCAGCACCAATCCATCCCGCGCAATGAGCGCAATATTTTCTTGGTTTTTTGCGCCATGTTCATGCGCAACTAAAATATTAATGGCACTCAATGTGCCAAATAAAATGACATTCAATGTTCCATATAACCAACTGACCAATGAGCCCGCAGCCAAAATCGTAGGCCCCAAATGCGCCAGAAATAGCGTTTCAAAAAACCAGGGCGCAGACAAAATCAACCCATTCAACGCTAGCGGCGCTGCCAAATTTAGCAAGGGGCGTACGTCAGTTTTGAATGAGATAGTATATTTCATGTGTGATTGCTTCGGCTTATCGTAATGAGTATGATGTGGACGTAATTTGTTTGTGATTCTAATTGATAATTTCAATTTCATCTACCTCCGCTCAACCCCGTCAAAAATCTCGCCCTTCTTTTAACCTATTGAATTGTAAATAAATTACTCATTGCATCAAAAACACATGTAAACTAGGTTTACATTTGCAGATTTTCATTCTATAATTAATAAGGAATTGAGGTTAGTGCAAAGCAAAACTCCTAACAAAAAAAATGATAATGAACTATGGGAACTCGTCAAACGGAAAATCGAAACAGTTGATTATGTTTTTTTAAATCATGCTAAAACCCGATTGCAGGAACGCAACGTTAATGACTTTGATGTTTCAATATCTTAGAAAACATTGGGCATTCAAAAAGAAAGCGTAACAAAAGTAAGGATAAATACGAGTCAAACCGTGATGATTGGAATTATTGTGTTGAAGGTTATGACATAGATAATCGAAAAATTAGAGTTGTTATTTCTTTTAGCCAACATTTAATGCTAATTATCACTGTAATATGCATTAATAATGAGGAGCAAGTAAATGACCAAAAAAATCATGAAGAACCTTAGCTATTCTGGTTTAGGTTTGCCCATTGAGTTACATAACGTTGGAATGATCAAGATCAATGGTGAATTTCATCCCAAAATTGATGTCAAAAAACTGGCTGATTCCACCATTGAGACTTTAGTTACTCAAGAAAGCCGTCTCACAGGTAATCAAATTAAATTTATCCGATCTTACTTTTCCATGAGCCTTAGGCGTTTTGCCAATGTCGTTAATGAATCCCACATGGCAGTAAAAAAATGGGAACTTTTTTTAAACAATCCTACTAATATGGATATTAATATTGAAATTTTATTAAGACTGTATATCTACGACCATATTATCAAGAAAAATGACCGCAAAAAAATTGAATTCTATAACCGGTATCTCGAGCTAACAACTATGTTTTCTCAACAAGAAATGCGTTAACCTGTGGATTGTCCCAGCCTCGGTTCTGGGTTGCTTCGTCGCCCTGCAGGCTCCTTACAGCAATGACGGAAAAATGCGCTCATGCAACAATGCCGCCCCAGATGAAATGCGTTCCGCGTTTCATCTGGGCTACTTTTTGCTACTTTTTCTTTTTGGTTACCGTTGATTTTACCACTTTGTGATTCGTCCTTTTCACTTTTGTCGCCCGCTCTGCATTTTTAGCTACACGCTCCGCCAATCTTGCCATTTTTTCAAAACTGGAGGCTTCCGCTGCCGCCACTTTTCTTTTCATCACTCGCATCTTGTTTTCTAGACGTTTTTTATAAACCTTGCCTAGATGGCGAATTTTTTTAAATGCAGCCTCAAGCTTAGCGCGACCACGTTCTTCCTTTTTCTGTAAATCGCGGACTTGCTTCTTCAATTTTCCCAATAGCGCTTTTTGTTTGCTCCCTACTGACATAGACCACCTCTCCCTTCAGTGTAAACGTTTAATCCATTCCTTGGACTAAAACTGGTTTTGCAGAAACTGTATTAGCATGCAGCAGACTGTTATCAACCGCATTGACGGAATCTAATAATGATAATAAATCTTGCAGCTTGTTTGTGTTGGTTTCTTTTTCCGTTCTATAGGTGGCATTTTCAATCGTTAAGCGTTGCACTTGCTGACGTAATTCTTCTACTTCAGAAAGCAATACCATCATTCTTTCTTCTAATTTTACAAACAAATTTTCTGTCATGTTCTATCCTTCCCTTTGTTTAGTTATTTTCTACTACCTATCATAAATTAATTTTCTTCTGGAATAAACGCAACCGGCATATTCATTTCATGATTTTTCATGAACGGAAATGAGCATTTTGTTGGCATCTCTACCAATCGATACCCCACAAAGAATTCTTTTAAGCTTTGCACATAGCGCTTACGAGTAATAAAAATGGTATGGCGCGGTTTGTGATTCAAAATCGGCCAAGCTTTTAATAATGAAGCCGTGGTTTGTTGCTCACGATTTGCCGGGACCCCCTCTTTGTGCAGACCGTCGATTTTAGTGGATGGCGGCAAGCCTAAATAGAAAATCAATTTGCTTTCGGCATCGAGCATGACAACGTGCCAAGTATCCCAGGGTTTTTCTTTACCTGCTTCCTCTTTCAATGCGCTCGCAAACCGCTGCACACCGCAGCTCGAGTAATACCATGCTGGAACCAAATCAAGCGTAATAAATAATAAAATATAAGACAATAAGATCGTCCATACTGCGCATCGCAACGTATTTGTAAAACGTGGAGCTGCCATTAATAGCCAATCTGCTGTAAAAAGAATAGCAAAAGGCACCAACGGCAAGACATAGTAACTGCGCCGTGAACCACTCAGCGTAAAAAACAAGAACAAACATAATAATGTCCACGATAACCATTTCTCATCTTTAGATAAGCACTTCCAACGTCCCTTCAAGGCGTACAACGCGGGAACAAAGAAAAATGTCCAAGGCAACAAATAAAGCGGCAAAAAAATGAAATAAGTATAAATAGGCCCCTTATGATCAAAGGGCTGGAAAAAACGTAAAATATTTTCTCTATATACTAAATAGAGCCCACTTTGACCATATGCTTCGCCGCCGTAATAACTCGAAGCTAAAAACGGCAGTAGATAAATAATCAGCGCAGGGAAAAGCGCCCATAATAATGACCAGCGCAGATGCCGCCGCCAGGATTGTTGAATCACGATATCAATTAAGACAGCAATAACTGGCACGATAGCGCCCACTAATCCTTTGCACAAGGACGTTAGTGCCAAAATAATAAAGAAGAAAGCATAGTTAAAAAAGCTTTGCTGATCGCGTTTATCAACATACCAGGCAATAGCAAACAAAGAACCCGCCACATTGAGCATGTCGGCACTGCTAGTGCGCGCCCAAAAAATAAAATAAAACGTGGTCAGTAACATCCAACCAGAAAGCAAGCCCAATTGTTTATCTTTAAGTTTTGTTCCTAAGCGATAAATTGACCAAACAGCTAATAAGCCAGCCAGGGCGGAGGGTAAACGCAATGCCCACATATTGAGGCTGCCTGTGATGTCTGCAAAAAATACTATGAGCCAATAGGAAAGTAATGGTTTGTCGTAGTACCTTGCTTCACCTAAATAAGGGTGCAAAAAATCATGCCGGTAAAACATGCCGGAGACGATATCCGCCCAGCGGTGTTCTTGTGTCCAAATTTCTCTGCCGCCTAAAAAAGCAAAAAGAAGCACGATGGAGGCGATGAACAAATAACGGAGCTTGAGCTTGTTGCCCCATAAAGTATCAGCAATGGAAGATGTTTTCATATCAATACGTTGAGCCCTAAAAAGTGCTCTTGATTATACGAATATCAAATAAAAAAATATAGACAAATTACAAGCAATGGACTATAAAAAAACGCGTTGAAAGATTAATAATCATCTGAGGGAAAAAAGAGATGGCTCACTTTAAAGGCAGCATGGTTGCACTGATTACGCCTATGCATGAAAGCGGCTCCATTGATGAAAAAGCCCTACATGACTTGGTGGAATGGCATATCGAATCCAAAACTGATGCTATTATTGTCGCAGGCACCACCGGCGAATCCGCCACGTTAGAACATAATGAAACAATCAAACTCTTTACAGCCGTGGTCAAACAAGTAGCAGGCCGCCTCCCCGTTATTGCGGGCACTGGCACCAATGCCACACAAAGCACCATCAAGCTCACACTAGAAGCAAAGCGTGCTGGTGTAGATGGCTGTTTAATCGTAACGCCTTATTACAATAGACCCACACAAAATGGCTTATTTGAACACTATAAAGCGGTCGCAGAGAAAGTCCAGGTTCCCATTATTATCTATAACGTTCCCAGCCGCACGGGGTGCGATATTCTTCCAGAAACAGTGCAGCGTCTTTCGCTCATAGAAAACATCATCGGCATTAAAGAAGCGACGGGAAAACTAGAACGCGTCAGCGAAATTTTGCAACGATGTGGAAGCAACTTTGAGATTTATAGTGGCGACGACGCAACCGCTTTGCACCTGATGTTACTGGGAGGCCATGGTGTGATTTCAGTCACCTCCAATGTGGCGCCTGTAAAAATGCATAACATGTGTAAAGCTGCCTTAGCGGGTAACCGTGAATTAGCTGAAAAAATTAATGCAGAACTCATACCGTTACACGAACGTTTGTTCATTGAATCAAACCCCATCCCCGCCAAATGGGCGCTCTATACCTTAGGTAAAATTAAAGCGGGCATTCGTCTGCCTTTATTACCACTGGACAATAAGCACCATCAAACGGTAAAAGAAGCTATGCAACACGCAGGAGTAATTTAATCATGAATATTGTTACACGTTTATTCGTATTCGCATTGGTCTTGTTTTTAGTGAGTTGTTCTGCAAGCTCGGTCATGCAAAACCGCGACAAGCATTATTTATCTGCAAAAAGCGTACCGCCACTACACATTCCACCTGGTGTGTCTGCTGCTTCTTTCCACACTGAATATCCTGTCTCAAACAGGACGTATTCATTATCTGCCGAAGAAGTGAGCATCGTACCGCCTGGCTTATACAACTAAGCAGTGGCAACTCCGATTAAACTCAGTATAATCGCAACCTCTGGAGAGGTACCGAAGCGGTCATAACGGCGCTGACTCGAAATCAGATGGGGAGGTTTCCTCCCACGTGGGTTCGAATCCCACCCTCTCCGACATAAAGTATTCCGTCAACTTCCGTATGAATCCAAAATTCTTGTAAAAAGCCCGCGTTTTAGCTATAAAGCATTCCACTCATGTCCACAGCAAGCCACCATAATCCAATGACTTTTGGGGGCTTAACTCGGGGCTTATTACAAATGCCCCCAAAATGCCGCTTTCTTCCATCGCTATACGAAACACTAAACCCCGTGATAAGGCATATAAACTTGCGGACGAAAATGACAACAGCTTTATCGTAGTCATTATTTCAACTCATCTAATGTCTTCTTATGCTTCTTCATTAATTTGCTTATTGAGCTTTTAACCTCAGCCTTGCTTGCCTGAACTGTCTTAACCGCCGTCAACACTTGATCATTCGACACAAAACCCCGAATAGCCAAATTAGCCAGGCGTGACATAGAAATGCTTGGATGCTGATGAAGCCATTGCTCTACGGTAGGTTCTAAATCAGAATCAAGCCGGAAGCTAATGCCGTGTGATTTAGTAGACATGGTAATTCTCCTCTCAGGACTTGTATTTAATTGTAATACAAATTAGTACAATTAGAAAGTGGCTATAAACTAGCCAGGGCGAAGCATTGGGGATACTTTTGGGGATATATTTAAAAATACGATTTAATATTTATATATAAATCACGAGCATTTCATAAGCTTATAGTAGAGCAAGAGTAACCCGGAATAACCACGCTTTTTGCGGTTATTCCGGGATTATCAAAAAGCATATTGGAACCCCGGAGCAAAATGCGTAAGGATAGTTGAATACGCGAAGCCGACTCGCATTTTACGGGCTACAGCTCGCTTGCCTAGTGACTCCTTTCGCGACTTATCCTTGCTACACGTGCTTAAATAAATTCCGCAAATGGACTTCGATGAAATCCAATAATAGTCGTGTCCGTTTGGGTAAAGTCTGTTGATGCGGATAGACAGCATACAAATAATAATCTCCCCAGATGCCATAATAAACCTCCGATTTTTCAGTTTTTATTAATAGATATCACCCAATCTTCTAACCCAATCGCCGTAATATGATCGGTCATCGGGATTTCTCGCTTCCCAGGATAAATAATATATAAATGAGCCAAATCAAGGTCAATCAATGCTTGATGCATCGACTTTGTTGTTTTAGGAGCATCCGCAAATTTAAATTCGTATCCAATTGCTTTACCATTTTGAAAAGTTAATAAATCCAACTCTGCTCCATGTGACGTTCTCCAAAAAAATGATTCTTCCGGGCGTAGTTCTAGTGTTTGAATCACTTGCTCTAATGCAAAACCTTCCCAAATAGCTCCTAGATTCGGATGTCGTAGCATCGCTTCTTCCGAACGAAGGCCAAGCAATGTTAATAACAGCCCATTATCTCGAAAATATAATTTGGGTGTTTTCACTTGTCGCTTGTGAATATTGCTATACCACGGCGGCATGATTCGCACCATAAATGTCCCAGCCAAAATATCTAAATAATGACGTATACTGTGCCCAGAAACACCTAACGATGTCGCTAACGTATTCATATTGAGTAACTGCCCATGAACGTGGGCGAGCATCATCCAAAATCGACGTAACATTAAAGGGGGCACTTGAAAACCGAGATTCGGAATGTCGCGCTCAAGAAAGGTTTGAATATATGCTTCGCGCCATAAATAGCTATCATGCTCTGAATCAGCTAGATATGATCGTGGAAATCCTCCGCGCACTAACAGTTCTGAGCCATTACAACCTTCTCGAAGCTGAAATGGCGTTAGCTCTATATACCCAATGCGCCCAGCTAACGTCTCAGAGGATTGCTGAATAAGATCACGTGAAGCACTGCCCAAAATTAAATAGTGTGCTTGCTTACGATCAACTAGCACCCTCAAAATTGGAAATAAAGCGGGAAGACGTTGTACCTCATCAATAATCACCAGTCCACTCAATCGCTCTAAAACACGCATAGGCTCAGTAAGGGCCAATAAATCGCTAGGGTTTTCGAGGTCAAAATGATGAACTGCAGCGGGATAATCTTCAGCCAATTGATTTGCTAATGTCGTTTTTCCGCATTGCCTAGGACCTAAAAGAGCCGCCACTGAGTGAACCCTAAGCTGGTCTTTTAATCTCATAATGAAATAATTTCTATTTAACACTGGTTTATCCGTGTAATCAAGAGGTCAAACCTCATTATTTCACGGATATACAGGATTTGCTAGCCATTCTAGCCAAAAATTATTGGGGTACATTTTGGGGTATCTGGAAATCTGAAATTACCAGAATCGCGCGGAAAGCCAGCGTAGCACGGATAATAACGTCAACTGTCCCGTTTAAGGTAGAGCGGGTCCATTACCATTGGAATAAAATGCACCACGACATAAA
>JABDBV010000031.1 GCA_013288395.1 Gammaproteobacteria bacterium
ATTTTGTTCCGGGCTACACTTGCTACTTGGCGCCGCGGCCAATGCCCTCGAGCTTAACCAACCCCAAAATGTTACATATCCCCTAGATGAGTGTATAAAATTATTCATCAAATATAGATGTAAAAATACAAACAATGGGATATAATCGATAACAATTCGTTCAGACTATAAGGAAATTACTGGTTATGAAAAGACTACATAAATACGCTGCTCTTTCACTTAGCGGGTTGATTGGCTTACTCCCAGTGACAGCGAGCTATGCTACCTCCTACCAAATCTTTGCCAACCTCGATTTTGCAAACCCAGCCGCTTTAAACAGCGTCAAGGATGCAGAGCTCGTCTTGGGCAGCATGGCAATAGCCACGCGCTTTCATTTTACGGGTACGGCCGCAGGTGTTGCCGGTACCACTACCAGTTATACGGATGACGCACTGCCTTATGGTCGTATTGCAAAGCGTTTATCGCCTAAGGTTGTTGCTAGTTTGGATATTACTGAGCCCTACTACACCAATATTCAATATCCGCGAAACTCGTTCATTAATTTATTCTCCACAGAAACCCAACTCCGAGATGTTAACTACAGCCCCAAAATCAGCTACCAAGCGACACCACGCTTAGCATTGGGTGTAGGCTTAGATGCTAACAATTTATATAACGCCCAGCTTAATTTTGTCATCCCACCCTTTGGCGTGATGACAAACAAAGTTGACAGTTGGGCATACGGATGGGATGCGGGTCTATTTTATGTCATCACCCCTGCCACTTTCTTGAACTTTAACTATTATTCTAAAATAACCCATCATTCGAATGGAACCAGTGCGTGGGGCCCATTAAAAACCAATAAATTTGAATCCGATGTCTTCTTGCCCGCCACTTGGATTGTTAATCTAGTCCAGATGCTAAATCCTGTTTGGGCGTTAAGCGGCACCATCCGATATGCACAGTGGAATACCAACCGTTTTCTGGTTTTACAAAACACCGCGGTGGGAAATATTACGATACCTACCCACTTATACAATAACGCCAGCTATCAGTTAGCAACCCATTATCAACTCAATGAGAAATGGGGCGTCCTTGGCGCTTTCGATTACGAACCTAACGTACAGCCCACTTGGACTAGAAACCCTGCATTACCCACTTATACGCGCGCCATCCCTGCTGTCGGTGCCGATTATGAGTTAACTAAGGGACTAAAAGCCAAACTCATTTATGCGCATGCAATTTCAAAACCGGTTATCAACATGTTCATTGCATCGGGCCAGCATGCTCAAGGTCATGAGTATATGAACGCTGATGTGCTTGATTTTAGTTTGACTTATGATATTTGAGATTTAGGTGTTTCTTGATGAAAAAACGGCTGCTTAGCAGCCGTTTTTTTTTGCTTGTCCTCTCTAACTGGGCCTGGCCCTCACCCCAACCCTCTCCCGCAACCACCAATTATAATTTTCCCAAACGCTTGAGGGCGGGAGAGGGGGACGTTGAAATCACCTTTTGTATTTTTCCCAACTTCCGAGAACGAAAAAGTGAGAATATTTCTGCAGAGAAAAACTCAGAAAATGAATTCAACGTCCCCCTCTCCCGCCCTCAAGCGTTTGGGAAAATTATAATTGGTGGTTGCGGGAGAGGGTTGGGGTGAGGGCAGGAGAGAGCTGAATAATCAGCCCTCTTCCTTCACCTTCTGACTATTCAGCAAGAATTGCGTAAAGAAGCTTACTTCGAGCGGCTTGCTGAAATAGTAGCCTTGAATGTAATCACAGCCTTTCGATTTGAGGAAATTCAATTGCGCTTCAGTTTCTACACCCTCAGCCAAGGTATGGATTTTTAATTCCTTAGCCATAGCGAGAATAGCTGAAACAATGGTCATGCTGTCGTTATTATCTGGGATATCGCGAATAAATGACTGGTCGATCTTAAGTTTATCCACTGAGAAGCGCTTAAGGTAACTTAAACCTGAATAACCGGTTCCGAAGTCATCAACCGCTAAGCTAATGCCCATGGTGTTAAACTGTTTGATAATGTTCGTCACAGAATCTTCTAAAATCGCCATTTCAGTGATTTCAAGCTCAAGAAAATGCGGATCAAATTTCGTTTCTGCTAATACTTGTTTGATCATGTCGATTAAATTTTCTTGTCGCAATTGCTTTTCTGATAAATTAACAGCGACTTTAAGCTTATCAAAGCCCATTTCATGCCATTTGCGCGTCTGTGTGCAAGCTTCGCGTAGGATCCATTCACCGATAGGAATAATTAAACCGCTTTGTTCAGCGAGCGGAATAAAATGCATGGGGGAAATAAACCCATGTACAGGGTGCGGCCAACGTATCAAGGCTTCCATGCCGCGTATGTTACCTGATTTCACATCAATTAAGGGCTGGTAGTAAAGCTGAAGCTGGTTATTCTTGAGAGCATTATGCAAATCTGTTTCCAATGCTACTTGCTTTGGTAGTTGCTCATTGATTTCAGCACGGTAAAATTCCATGCGATTGCCACCAACTTGCTTCGCTTGTAACATAGCCGCATCTGCACTCATTAATAAGGAATTTGCGCTGTTGCCATCTTTATTGTAAAGACTGACACCAATGCTAGCGGTCATTTTGACGCCTTGTTTATCTAGATAAATAGGCTCATCTAAGACCAAAAAGAGTGCTTTAATTTTGTCTTCGTTATCATTTGGATTAAATGGCGCAACAATAATATTGAACGTATCTTTACGAGAAAGCGTGACCAAATATTGTATCTTGTCTTTTTTTGCTAGCGTCTCGGCTAACCCGTTAAGACGCGATGCAATTGTTTGGATAATGGTATCCCCTGCCTGATGCCCCAAACTATCATTGATTGTTTCCATGCGATTTAATGAAAAGCAGACCAACGCAAAACCCTGCTTCGTATTGTTAACAACGTTGATAGCTGCATCAATGTATTGCGGTAACAGACGTTGGTTCGGCAACCCTGTTAACAAATCATGATTAGCCTGATAACTAACCAGTGTGTTTTCTAATTTTAATTCTAACGATTCTTTGAACCATTGCGTACTGCGTCGGTTAATACCCATTAAAAATGCATAATAAACCAAGGTAAATACCGCAATTAATTTATAAAGCGCGGCTGGCTGTAAAAAACACCAGACAACGAGCGGCATCATGATAATTGTCAGTGTCGCGATACATAATCTAAAGACACCGATTGAACCCGCAGCGTATGCATTCGCAAAAATCAGTAGCCCAATAATGGCGACATATTGACGGAAAATATTATCGGTAGGTATTAAATAAGAAGTGAGCCCCCAACCAACTGCGCATAATGACATCGCGATGGAGTACGCGATTAACCAGGAATTTAATTGCATTTTATATTGAAATTTCTTATAAATAAAATACAAGGTTCCAAGATTAATCAACGCTAAATAGTAATAACTAATCCACGCAACCAATAGATACGTGGGCGCATATCCATACAAAACAAAGAAAAAAGCAAGACCAACCGGGAACCCTCCAATGGTACCCGGTAAGCATCCTCTATAAAGATGCTCGATCAGCTCAGCTTTAACTTGCTGGCTGATCTGAGCTTTTTCTTCACTCGATATCTGCTTTTGGTTGGTTGCAATATTCATAAATAATCCCTTTTCTAATGATGGGGATAATGATTTATTCTGTATAGGTGTCTTCTAGCGCATCAATCTTCACGCTAGGATTAATGCCTAATATATAAGCCTCTGTGCTTCCTTTCACACCTTGAAACGGTTTTTGACCTTTGTAGGTAAAGCCATCATAACTAATCTCATTAATCTTTTTTGAGGAAGAATAATGATGGATGACATTTTTACTGATTTCGCTAGTAAATTCTGCGTAGGTAAAATCATAGCCTTTACTTGCAATAAGTTTTGCACTGGCCAAATCAATATCTGTCGATAAGCCTTTGCCTCTGCAATCTGCAGCGACCATCGTAATCCACGTGTGAGCCATTTTTCCTTTTTTAAAGGTTTTGTTGCTCAAGAAGGGAGTGGACAGCTCTTCAAGTAAAGCAATAATCGGTTTCATTTTTGGATAAAGCGTGAGGTTAGGCTTGAATGAATCGGTAATGTCTTCACCAATCTCGCACGCCACCACGCGGTTATTATCATCCACGGCTACGACACTTAATCCATCTTTTACAGCTTTCTGAATGACTGCCATGGCAAAGGGTTCATATTCATGATGTTGAATACCTAAATGTTTGGTAATTGGTTCATCATTGCAAAATGTTTTAATAAAGAGATCAACAACAGATTGCATATGCTCTCTGCCTAATGTCGTGATGGTATAACCAGATTTTGTTTTTTGGGTGGCATTCGTTCTTGAAATTGTCTTTGTCGTCATAGCACTCTCCTTGTTGTTCTGAAAATTGACTACTGACTCATCTAATTTTAAATCGACCATAAACCGATCGATCAAATCCTTATTTACGTTGGTCAATACACATATTGTCGCAGTACCGCCGGTTAACATCAATTGGTACTTTTTCGCTAATGCGGCGGAAGTTTTAGGAAAACTCACATTAAAATGAAATGGATAGGACACATTTGCACGTCCATAAAGCTTAACTAATTGTTCTTCCAAATATTTTGCAGTTTTCAGGTTTTCGTCGACCATTTTCTTTAATACTGATGTATCTTTATGCAGCTTTAATGTGCGCAGGGCGTTACAAAACATAAGTACATTTAATCCAGAACGAGAACCGGTAATGGTGACGTCAAGGATATCGCCGACGTAATCAATGCTACGCTCGCTCTTTTCAAATGCCTTTTCAAAGAAAGGGCGTCTTGCAAGAACAATACCGCATGGTTGCGACAAACCAGGATATTTGTGCGCGGAAACCGCTAAGCTATTGACTCCCAATGCTTCAAAATAATTGGGTATATCACCAAATGGTTTAATGATTGGTAAAACAAAGCCTGTTAAAGCGCCATCCATATGAATCGTGTATTTAGGTTTTCCTTTTGTTTCATCTAGTATTTTTTTTATGCCAGGTACATCATCAATTGCGCCGGTAATGGTAGTGCCTATATTTGCAATCACGATAAGCGGGCTATAGGGATGCGCCTCTACATGAAGTAATAATTCCTTTTTAAAATTACTTAAATCCATTGATCCGTCCGCATTTGCCGCTACCGGCTTAATATTAAGACGTTGAATTTCAGCAATTTTTGGGATGGAATAATGGGTTTTATCTTTTGTATAAAACACACTGGGTGTTAAGAGTTGCTGAGTAATGTTTTTTTTATCTGCAATTTCATTTTTTGTATCGATCATTTTTTGCAGATGCTGCGCGCGCTCTTGATAAGCGTTTAATGGAATTTTGGTGAGCGCAACAGTTAATTCCTGTTCTTGTTTAGTTAATTTTTTTGTCATGTCATCTAATTTAATTAGCGTGTCCATATCATTGCTAATGAGATAACGCTTAGACCACCATAAACCAGCAAAATTTCCTTCCGTGCCGCCTGTGGTGACATAGCCTCTCGCGCCATCTTTGGGTAAGCCATAATATTTTTCTAAGATGGCAATAAGATGTCTCTCATGCTTTTTTACTTCCATGAGAGAGGTTTCAGAATCTTTGAAGGGATCACCCACATTATTCAATAACACATTTGCTAAACTGCCAGGCAGAATACCTAACATACTATTATCAACAATGCCAAGATAGGTTAATAATGAAACCGGGTAGCCTAATTTATGTTGAGCTAACTGGTCAATATGTTTTAAAAGGGCTGCGTAATCGTCAATGCGATCATCTAATAACGAATTCAAGAGATCATCTGGGATGTCCTCTCTCCGCATATCTCCACCGTGCTTCTTGATTGTTTAACTCAGTTTATTTTATTTATGATATCATAAATAGGTGTTAAATAAGATTTAACAATTAACTCTATTGTGACTCTATAAACTTAACTCCATGGTTTCATTTAGATTAATGCGGAGAATTAAAATGCGCTTACAAACTAAGACGCTAATTCTAGCTGGGTTTATGTGGGCTGCCCTTCTGATTGTACCGAATACGCGTATTCTCGATTATTCAATGGCTGCCTACGCAGCGCTTAGCTTAGCACTTTCAATGCTGGTTTTTTTATTTATTCGCCGTCTTTTTATTAAACGCATTGAAAAAATCAATTCAAGCTTATCTGAGATGACTAATAGCAATAAACTATCACTACATCTTGGCGTTGACGGAAATGATGAAATTGCCTTGGCAGCGTCGCAAATGAATTTATTGATAGATTCAATCAACAAAGTAAAGCATGAGCAAGAAAAACATTCTAAAGATTATTTGCAAAAACTGCAAACTAAAAATGATGAGTTACAAAAAGAAATTCAACAGCTGCTCGCTGTTGAAAAAAAGATTTCTGTGCATCAAGATGAGATTGCCCAGCCCGCACAAAATCGCGAATTTTTTAATGAATCTCTGAGTAAAGCAATGGTGCATACTAAGCGTCATCAGAAAATTCTTGCAGTGTTGGTTATTAATTTAGACTTTTTTAAACAAATCAATCTGCGTTTTGGCCGTGATGCGGGCGACCTTGTGCTAAAAGAAATAGGCGAACGTTTTGTCAATACCTTACGTACTGATGATATGTTAACTAGGCTAGAAGGCGATGAATTTGTTGTTTTATTAAATGACATTGGTAAACCTAAATTTGCGAGTGCGGTGGCTGAAAAACTGCAAAATTCGTGCGCGAAACCCATAAAAATTAATACGCACGAGGTGACTGTCAAAACCAGTATCGGCATTTGCATTTATCCCAGTGATGGTGACTCGCTTGAAAGCTTGCTAACGAATGCAAAAACGGCACTAGATGCTGCTAAACGCGCTGGTGGCGGCGATTACAAATTCTATTCTAAAGAAATGAATGCTGAAGGCCATGAATATATACAACTTGAAAAAGCCTTACGCCAGGCTATCCTACATAATGAGCTTTCTCTTTATTATCAGCCAAAGCTAGACATCAAACAGAGCAAAATCGTGGGCATTGAAGCGCTCACGCGCTGGGCGCATCCTGAATTTGGTAATGTTAATCCGGCCGTGTTTATTGCGCTCGCCGAAGAAACGAATTTAATTATTTCCATTGGCGAATGGACGCTGAAAGAAGCGTGTAAAATGAATAAATATTGGCAGGATGAGGGTTACAATCACCTCATTGTGTCGGTGAATTTATCGCCTAAACAATTTTATCACCCAGACGTAGTGAACATGATTTCATCTGTACTGAATGAGACTGGATTAAGTCCGCATTATTTGGAAATTGAAATTAATGAAGCTACGATCATGACTAACATGGAGCAGGCGACGGATATTTTGAATAGCATCAAAGCGATTGGCGTGCAAATCGCCATGGATCACTTTGGTGTAGGCTACACGTCTATTAGCCATCTCAAACAATTACCGCTCAGCACAATGAAAATTGATCAAAGCTTTATAAAGGGAATCCCCCACAACTCGAATGATTTAGCTATTACGAATGCATTTATCTCACTTGCACATTATTTTGGTTTGAAAGTCATCGCGGAAGGGGTTGAGACAGCCGAACAAGTACAATATTTAGCTGATCAACAATGCGATATGGTGCAGGGTTATTATTATTCCCCCCCTATGTCTGCGGAAAATTTAAAAGAACAGCTGACCAGAATCATGGATGAGGTATTGATTTAGCACTACATTGCCACCGCTTTCGGTTTCACTAAGCGTTCAAAATCCGCAAATGCCACTTGCATGAGCTCTGAATGTGAGCCTGCATTAAACATAATGTGATCTTGTTTCGCCAGCTTACTCGAGATATAAACCGTCATATCATACAAGTTTCCGAATGGCGGCATTGCTCCTACTTCGCAACCCGCGAATTTGTCTTTAAACTCTGATTCTGATGCAAGATCCACACTGGCAATACCGGTTGCTTCTCTTAATTTTGCAAAATTCACTTGGTCTTTGGCAGGTATCACCACCATTGCTAATTTACCATCTACTTTAACAATGACTGTCTTTGCTAATTGTTTACCAGATACATGCGCAACGGCTGCAATCTCTTGTGATGTGAACGCAGGAGAATGCATCATCAAGACATATTTGACTTGATGACTATCAAGAAATTCTTTGAGCTTGTTGACAGGCATGGCACTCTCTCCTCATTTTTTATTTCTAATAGTCTTATTATAGCCCTGATTGTCTTTTAGTGGGGCTTCAGGTTTAATGCTGTTCCTAGCAGGACACCCGCATAGGGTAACTATTCAGCGGCTCGTCATTGCGAGGCTGCGAAGCGTAAAGCCTGCGCAATCCAGCGTTATTTTGTTGGTTTCTGGGTTGCCACGCTCAGCAAAAAACGCTGGGCTCGCAATGACGGCTGAGTAGTCACCGCATAGGAAAGTTTTGAATGCAACAGTTTGATTCTACAAAATCATTTCCCGCTAATTGGTGGGTACTGCTTTTTATATGCGTGCATTTAATTGCCTGGACTCTTGTTCCTGTGCTTATTCGCTACAATCTGCCTTTAGACGCGATTGAAGGCACCTTATGGGGACATCAATTGGAATGGGGATATGACAAGAACCCCTTCCTAAACGCGTGGCTAACAGCACTTGCTGTGTGTCTGGGTGGCTCCACTGGATGGATGGTTTATTTGTTTAGCCAATTATCGGTTGCGCTTTGTTTTACT
Source organism: Gammaproteobacteria bacterium (assembly GCA_013288395.1). GTDB lineage: Bacteria > Pseudomonadota > Gammaproteobacteria > DSM-16500 > DSM-16500 > Aquicella. Next base: position 8,678 of record JABDBV010000031.1, read on the forward strand.
GCCGTCTGGTTGCTAGCAAAAAAAATACTGACGCCAGCCCTCGCTCTTGTGTCTGTCATGCTGCTCGAAGGTATCCAGTATTACACTTTCCATGCCATTGACTTTAACGACAACACATTGGAATTAAGCTTATGGGCACTGACCATATATTTTTTCTATCAAGCATGCCGTACAGCTACGTATCGTGCATGGATGTACACGGGGGTTTTTGCAGCATTCGGCATGATGGCAAAATACTACACGGCTGCATTGCTTGCAGCGATGGTGCTTTTTTTATTTTTATTTAAAGATAACCGGCGGCAATTAAAAACACCCGCGCCCTATATTGGATTGTTGATAGGCGTGATTATCATGTTACCACATATTATCTGGCTTTTTTCCCATGCGTTCATCACTATCACCTACGTTTTTCAACGCGCAGGCAGTGCACCTAATTGGACAAATCATTGCTTTTTTCCCGCGCAATTTGCTTGGCAACAGGGCCAAGCTTTTTTACCCGCGCTCGTTTTGCTGGCCTTTTTAATGATTGGAAAAAAACCGCTGCGTTCTGCTTTTTCAGTTGCGTCTTTTGATAAAGCTTTTTTATTATTTGTCGGTGTAGGTCCGTTTTTGTTGACAGTCTTACTATCACTATTGTTAGGCATTAAATTGCGTGCAGGCTGGGGCATGCCGCTTTTATCATGCTGGGGAATTATTTTATTAGCATGGGTGCAACCTGCCGTTACTACAAAAAAACTGTATCGTTTTATCGCCGCTGTTTTTATTGTGATGGGTTTGTTGTTGACAGGGTACAGTGTGTCATTGATTCATTCTTCCACACCATCCAGTGCTAACTTTCCAGGTCAGGATATTGCGAAAGCCATCACGCAAGAATGGCATGATCGTTATCACACACCCTTGCAATATGTTGCAGGATCTCGCTGGATTGGCGGAAATATCGGATTTTATTCACCTGATCATCCGGCTGTTTTTATTGAATGGGATGCACGTAAAGCACCTTGGATAAATTTGCGTGATTTACAAAAAAAAGGGGCAGTGTTTGTTTGGGATATGAGCGAAGGGGAAACACTGCCTGCTGAGGTGAAAGCGCAATTTTCGTTGCAGAAAACATCGGAAATGATTTTTTATTGGCATCGGAATAAACAGTTGGCGCCGGTGAAAGTTGGCGTTGCCATTTTGGCGCCGCGAGATGGGTTGTAATTTTTGCAGGCTTAGCAAGGTTGACAAACTGAGGGATGTAAAAAGCTCGCTATGCGTACACACTAATCGGAATAAACAGTCATATACATGCACCCCTCATCCGCCCTTTGGGCACCTTCTCCCCTTGTGGGACAAAATGGCAGGATTGCCATTTTGCACGACCGAAGGTCGCCCGTAGGGCGAGCGCCAGGGATGGCGCGAGTGAAAGGTGCCCAAAGGGCGGATGAGGGGTATGTGCGCACGAGAGAAGCAAGAAGCACAATGACAAGCTTCACGAAAATAACAAAGCCTTTGATGCAACGACTATTTCCTCTTCCGTCGTAAACCGTCCAAATGAAAAACGAAGTGAACTTTTTATTTGTTCTGTATTCAATCCCATTGCGCGCAACACATGGGAAGCATCCGCACCCTGCGCTTGACACGCAGAAGCAGTGGATGCAGCAATATGTGGCAGCGCTGATAAAATGACATCCGCCATCATTCCTTCCAAGCGTATATTTAAAATATGCGGGACTGAATGTGATACATCTGCATTCATCTGTAAATTTTTTATTCCTCGTAAATTTAGCAAGAAATCATCACGCAATTGTCTAATACGTTCATCATCTTGCCGCCATTCTCGCCTTGCAATATCGTAGGCCTCGCCCATGCCTACAATTTGATGTGTGGGAAGCGTACCGGAGCGCATGCCTTGTTCGTGTCCACCGCCATGTATCAATGGCGCAACACGCACACGTGGTTTTTTTCTTATGTACAATGCACCAATCCCTTTAGGGCCATATACTTTGTGCGCACTCAAGGATAATAAATCTAACGGTGTGTTTGTCACATCCACATTCACTTTACCAATGCTTTGCGCAGCATCTACATGAAAAAAAATCTGTCGCTCTGATGTGAGCGCTGCAATCGCATTGATATCTTGAATCACGCCAGTTTCATTATTCACGTGCATGATGGACACGAGTATCGTGTCTGCTCGCAGCGCTGCTTTTAATTTCAGAATATCCAGTAATCCATTTGGTTCCGGTGACAAATAGGTGACAGCAAAACCTTCTTTCTCTAAGTGCTGACAAGTATCTAGCACTGCTTTGTGCTCGGTTTTCATGGTGACAATGTGTTTACCTTTGTGTTTATAAAGCGCTGCGATTCCTTTCAACGCTAAATTGATGGATTCGGTGGCGCCGGATGTCCAAATCAATTCGCTGGGATCTGCTTGAATGGTAGTTGCTACCTGCGCGCGCGCAGCTTCAATTAATGCTCTCGCTTCTCTGCCATATGCATGCAAAGACGCTGGATTGCCAAACCCACTGGTGGTGGTTAAGCATTCAAGCATTTTGGTTGCTACGCGGAGGTCAATGGGCGTCGCAGCGGCATAATCAAGGTAGATAGGTTTCATTGTGCCTAAAATAGACAAAAAACGGGCGTTAGTCAAAAAATATTAGAAATATATGTGTCTATCCGATCTGATCACATACTTTTCTTTTTTAACTATATTGCTCAAATATGAGCATTGAAATTCATCATGCAATGATAGGGTTACAGCCACTACCGCTTTTTCACCTTTTTTATTTTCTAAAACTATCGTAACTATTTGTTTTTTAATGATTTATATTTTTGCTATCAACAAGAAAAGTTTAGAATCTCGACTAGACTTTAATTGTACACCTTCAATTTTCACGGTTCAGATTCAATTGTAACTGCCTAGTTTTACAACAAGAAAAAAGCGGGGATTCATGGAAACGGGTACGAATGCAAAGCAACGCAGTTGGATGCCTCTTGTTAGACGGTGGTTACACAAGTCGTTAATAGGGATGGGATCGTTTGCGCTTTCGATTGCCGCTTTTTCAAACCCCGTACTCGATAATGTCTCCTCCGGCCAAGTTTCCATCCAACAAACATCCAACTCCACCACTGTCACACAAAGCAGCCAAAAAGGGATCGTCAATTGGCAAAGCTTTAACATCGGCGGTCAAGAATCTACACACTTCCAACAACCCTCTGGCGGCGTCACATTAAACCGCGTCAATCCGCAACAAGGTGTGTCGCAAATTTATGGCACCTTAACCGCTACAGGAAGAATTATTTTGGTGAACCCTGCTGGTATTTATTTTGGTCCTTCTGCTTTTGTAAATGTAGGCGGAATGATTGCAACAACAGCTAACATCACCGATCAGAATTTTTTAAATGGTATTTACAAGTTTGAACACGTTTCTGGTTTCTCAGGTTCGGTCATTAATGAAGGCACGATTATTGCCGCACAAAATGGCTTGGTTGCATTAGTCGCATCGAATGTTGTCAACAATGGTTTGATTCAAGCCAATATGGGCAAAGTGGTACTGGCATCAGGCGATGCGTATACCATGAGTTTTGACGGCGATAACTTAATTAGTTTTTCAGTTGATACGGCCACCTCATCACGTAGTAGAGATCAAAACGGTAATGAACTCTCCATTGGCGTAAAAAATGCGGGCACCATTGTTGCAAATGGCGGCACCGTGATGGTGACAGCAAAAGCCGCCGCTGGCGTGCTTGATCAAGCTATTTCGATGGAAGGAATTACTGAAGCACGTTCTGTGGGTGTGAAGAATGGTGAAATTATTTTATCGGCGGATACCAATGTTGCAAATGGGAATGTCGTTCGTGTTGCTGGAAAATTAGATGCCTCTGGTAAAAATGCGGGTGAAAAAGGCGGCAATGTCACGATTACCGGTGCTGATGTTTTATTGGATGATGGTGCGAATATTGATGTTAGCGGTGATGTGGGTGGCGGCAATGTATTGATAGGCGGTAATGCCCATGGCGCAGGTCCACTGCCTAATGCAACTGCAACCGTCATGATGCCTAGTGCTGTTATTAACGCTGATGCGCTCACGAATGGTAATGGCGGCCAAGTAGTTTTATGGTCAAATGATTTAACGAAAGCCTACGGCACTATTACTGCACGTGGTGGCGTGATGGGTGGTGATGGTGGATATATTGAAACATCAGGGCATGATCTTGATGTTAATGGCATCAGTGTCAATACGCTTGCACCATCTGGACAATCTGGCACTTGGTTGCTTGACCCGTCTAATTTAGTAATCAGTACGGGCAGCACGACCGCCATTGGATCGGGTACATCCGGTAGCCCATTTGCAAACTCTAGCGGCGCGGGTCCTTATATTTTGAATTCGACTACCTTGCAAAATAATCTGGGTACTACCGATGTTTACGTGCAAACAACCAATACCGGCTCAGGTGGCAGCGGCGATATCACCTTGGATTCTAGCGTTGGCACGTTGACTTGGTCTAGCACACATCTATTGACGTTGACGTCTTTCAATAAAATATTTCTTAATGCCAATATCAGCGCTCCAAGTGGCAGTTTAACGTTAAACGCTGTGAGCGCCTCGCAAAGCATTACTTCCGGCACCGAGGCATCGCCTAGCACAACGGGTGTCACCGCTACCATCAACGTGGGAACTTTTACCCTTTTTAATGGAGACTGGTATCAACTCAACAGCTCCCTCCCTGCTTTCACCACTACTAATTTTAATGTCGAAAATGGTTTAACGGGTCCTGCAACTGGCATTCAATTCTTACGTTCCGGAAATGTGGGTGGTGCTGCTGCTGGCACAGTCGCCAATCCTTATCAAATCACTGACGTTTATGGTCTGCAAGGAATTGGATCGAGCACGGCCTTACTTGCTGACTCCTTTATTCTCAATAACAACATTGATGCAACGGGCACAGCTACTTGGAATATCATCCAGACCTTCCCTTCCACAATATACGCAGGGTTCGCACCCATTGGCAGCGCCTCACTGACTACTCCAGTCCCTTATTCAGGTACCTTTAATGGAGCAGGTTATACTATCAATGGTCTATACATAAATACGAGCGGTGACGCTACTAACGGCCAAGTTTTTGGGTTATTTAGTCTCTTAACCGGAACAATAAAGAATGTTGGTGTGACGAATGCAAACGTCACCGTCACCATTGGCGCTAGCTCCGACTCGGCTGGTATTTTGGTCGGCGCTATCAACGGTAGTGGTTCTGTTCAAACTTCTTATTCTAGCGGCTCTATTAGCCTTCTCACTTCGACCAGCGGTCCAGTTTCAAACTTTGTTGGCGGGCTCGTTGGGTCAGTCAATGCTCCTGGTGCCAGTATCTCAGATTCTTATTCCACCGCCTCGGTTTCTGGTACGGTGGATACGGGTGAAAACCTTTATGAGGGCGGCCTTGCAGGCGAAAGTGATGGAACGATTCAACGCGTTTATGCCTCAGGTTCAGTGACAGGTGTTGCAGGCGGCAGTGGTGTTAACCATCCAGGCGGATTAGTTGGCGACGAAGTTGGCGCATCTCACCTCTCCTATAGCTTTTGGGATACCGCAACAACCGGTAGAAGCGCTGCCGCTGGAGCTGCTGGGGGCACCACTACAAGTGTCACCGGTGGTTGTATAGGTGGCGGTAGTTGTACTAATGGCGGTACAGTTGATTTAGGCAATGTAAACACTTACAACAACACTGGTCTTCCTGGTCATGGCTGGGATTTCACCACCATCCCAATTTGGACTATTCAAAGCGGCAATTATCCAACGCTGCAAGCATTTAATCATGGTCTTAATTTCTCTGGTAACGCGCTCAGTACCTCTGGATTAACTATTAATTTATACGATGGCAGTACATCGTTTACTGCTGCCACATCAAGCTCTGGTGGTGCTTTCTCATTTACTGGTGTAGCGGGTATCACCACTGGCGATCTTCTGATGTTCTTTCTATCAGGCGGCACTAGCAGTCAAGGAGGTGTCATCTTTGCGACGGCACCTAGCATCGGAGGAACATTAAGTGATATTAATTTCAGCACCTCAAACACCATCACAATGGATTCAACAATCACAACCTTTGCGAATACAAATTTAGGCACGGCTTACACTGGTTTTCATAGTACCAATACACTCTATACTGGATCGGGTACGGGTAATGCTAATCTCTTGTTAGGTAATGCAACTTATACGACGGTTGGCTTATCTATTCCTTCGACCGTTACTTATACTGTTGACGGCACCATCGGCGTGGGTGCAAGTGCAACAAACACCACTGTTGATTTCAAGGGTCCCGTTACTGTTAGTAACAATATCACCACCGTGGGCAATCAAACTTATGAAGCGGCTGTGAGCTTAGGTGGAACGACAGTCTTAAATGCAGGCAGTGGTGCGATTAATTTCAATTCTGCGAGCAGTACGATTAACAATGCGCAAGCGCTCACACTTACCACCACCGGTGCGGTTACTTTTGATGGCGTCGTTGGTGGCACCACACCACTTTCTAGTCTCACTGTTTCGAGTGGTGCAAGCGGGATTACGATTGGTGCGAATGTGTCGACATCCGGTAATCAAGCTTATAACAATAACCCCATCACACTCGGTGCAGCATCCGTACTCACCAGTTCAGGCGGTGATATTAATGCAAGTGGTAATATTAATGGCGCATTTGGACTCACACTCAGCAATGCCGATACCACACTTGGAAATAGTATTCTCTCCGGTTCAATTGGCAATACGGCTTCACCTACCAGTTTAACTAAGCAAGGCGCCGGTACAATTGAATTAACCGGTTCGAACGGATCGTTTACCGGCACCACTTCCATTACGGCGGGTATTTTAACTTTAGGAAGCACGAGTGCATTGTCGAGTGCTGCTGGCACGGTCACCGTTTCATCGGGTGGTGAATTAGATTTGAATGGTGTCACACTCACCACTTCGCCTGCTCTTACATTAAATAGTAGTGGTACGAATGCTGCATTGTGGGGTGCAAGTGGTACGTCTGGATTTGCTGGTGCAATTACATTGGGTAGTGCTGCAACCATTGGTGCGGCCGGCGGTGCTACATTAAATTTAAGTACGGGTGCTATCACTAACGCTGGTTTCTTACTTTCTTTCGATGGCACAGGTAATGTTACTGCATCAAATGCAATTAGTGGCACAGGTGGTATCACGGTGGGTAGTTCTGGCACTCCGACTGTTACGTTATCGAGTGCGTCTTCTAGTTATTCTGGCACCACTACCGTTTCTGCGGGTACGCTTGCTTTCACTTCTATTGCAAGTGGTACGAATAGCGCATTGGGTTCTGCTGCAAGTGCCATTCAATTAGCAGGTGGCGCGACATTACAATACACAGGCGCTGGCAGCTCGAGTAGTCGTGTGATTAATTTAACAAGTAGCGGCGGTATTATTGATAATTCTGGTACTGGCGCACTTACTTTAAGCGGCGGTGTCACGGGAAATACATTCAATCTGACATTAACAGGTACTGCAACCGGTGCGAATGCAGCGACGGAAAGCGGTGCGATCACTACTACCAGCGGCACACTTACCAAGAATGGAGTGGGCACATGGATATTATCCGGTAGCAACTCTTACTCAGGCACCACTACTGTTAATAACGGCACACTCAGCATTTCTTCTCTTGCTGTGAGTGGCTCTAATAGCAATATTGGTACCGGTAACCTGATATTAGGTGATGCTAGCAA
>JABDBV010000032.1 GCA_013288395.1 Gammaproteobacteria bacterium
CAATTAAGAATATGTCTAGCAGAACAACAAACCCATGGTAAAGGCCGCCTGCAACGGGAATGGCACTCACCATTTGGTGACAATATTTATTTATCTTTTCTTTATCCTTTTCAGCGTGATGTGAGTGAATTAGCAGGATTAAGTTTAGTGGTGAGTTTGGCGATGGTGGAAACATTAAAAACATTTAACTTAGCTAAACCAATCTTAGTGAAATGGCCGAATGATGTCATGTGCGGCGGTAAAAAACTTTGCGGCAGTTTGATTGAGTTGCAAGCGGAAACAAACGGTGGTTGTGCAGCTATTATTGGCATTGGCATGAATGTAAATATGCTTTCTGATGATACACATGCTATTTCACAGCCTTGGACATCATTGCGTGAACTATTTGGTGACTATATAGATCGTAATCTGCTGTGCAGCATGTTGATTAATCATTTAGTGGATTATCTGAAACAATTTGAAGCGCAGGGATTCGCGTCATTTATCGATAAATGGAAAGAAGTGGATTTTCTGCGCGGGCAGGATATTCAATTAATGAATGTGGGACAACGTATTGCGGGTAATGTGAAAGGTATTGATCAGAACGGACATTTATTGTTGAAGTTGCAAGATGGTGCTGTACGGACGTTTTCGTCGGGGGATACAACGGTTGGGAAGAGTTGATTTTTGCGCTTTTGCTCGCCTTCTCTCGCCCTCACCCCAACCCTCTCCCGCAACCACCAATTGTTTTTTTCCAAGCAGCGAGGGCGGGAGAGGGGGACGTTGAAATCACCTTTTGTGTTTTTCCAAACTTCCGAGAACGAAAAAGTGAGAATATCTCTGCTGAGAAAAACTAAGAAGGTGATTTCAACGTCTCCCTCTCCCGCCCTCGCTGCTTGGAAAAAAACAATTGGTGGTTGCGGGAGAGGGTTGGGGTGAGGGCCGACGAGAGTGCGAGAATGCAAACCGAAAAAAGAACTAGCAAGCACAAGAAACCCCCACACCATACCCAACAAAAGCCAAACACGGCGCGGGAATCCAATCTAATAACGTAGCAACCATTTCACCCACTTCAGAAGAAGCAGGCGTCGAACAATTTGCAATCCAACCTACCAACTCCACCTTCGCTTTTTTTATCGCCTCACACGTTAATAACGTATGATTCAAACACCCAAGCCGCATCCCTACCACTAATATAACCGGCAGGTTACAGCGCGATACATAATCCGCCATTGTTTCCGTTTTATTTAAAGGCACACAAAAACCACCTACGCCTTCAACAATGTGTACATCAGCGGGGTAATCCAACGCATATTGCGTGCGTGTTATTAATTCATCCACTGAAAGCCTCACACCCATTTTTTTAGCCGCAATATGCGGCGCAACAGGTTCCGAAAAAGAAAAGGGATTGATGCGTTCAATCGGTAATTTAATAGAAGAAGCTTGTAAAAGTTGCGCCGCATCATCACCTCCTGCAGCAAGGGGTTTGATGCCTAGCGTCGAATAACCTTGCGCGTTAAACATATGGAGCAAATAAACGCTGATATATGTTTTTCCAACGTTTGTATCCGTACCTGTCACAAAATACTTAACCATGCGATGTTTTCCCCGCAATAAAATAACCAATGTGATAAGTCAGAGTAAAAGTAGAGGTGACAGGTCTAAATTCTGTAGATAAGCCAGAGTGTAAAGTTTGATCTCTACCGGAAACATAATTCGCTCCTGATGCTTTAATAGATGTGAGAGCGGCATATTGCGATTCAAAATCTATGCGTTTATTTTCAGTTTTTGCAAGCAAAAGATTGCAACCAAGCAATCTGCACATTTTTTCAAAAGAAAGAAAATGATTTCTACTTAAAGCAGGCAATTCATTAAATGTACCCGTAAGGGGAAGCGAGAAGGCAAGTAGACCATTTGCCGATAATAATCGCATTAACACGGCCAATGTTTGTTCTATCTGATTACTCCACTGCAACGACATATTTGAAAAAATTAAATCATAACAACCATCAGTTATATTTAAAGTGTCAAAATCTCGCTCGTAAACATTCATACCAGGATAACGTAAGCGTTGACGCGCTTTTATTAATAATTGATCGGCAATATCAATCGCATAAAATTGCTTAAAATGCATTTTTCTTGCGAGGTGTTCCGATGTTAGTCCCGTGCCGCAACCTAAATCAATGATACGATCAGCTTGTTGTGTAATATTTTCCAATAATGAAATTAAAGTTTGTCCTGCTTGTTGTTGGATGCGACTATGCAAATCGTATGTGATTGCTGCTTTATTAAAACATCGTCGAATGTGTAGTTTAGATAAATCCATACCTAGCCTTAGGAAATGTTCAACTGAATCGCGTCTAACAATCGAATAATGTCTTTTTCTTCGTGCATGCAGTTCAATGAAATACGCAGACGCGCGGTTCCCGCTGGCACGGTAGGCGGCCTGATGCAAGTCACAAAGATATGTTGCTTAAATAAATAAGTTTGCATAGCTTCAGCCTGATGATTTTCACCAATGAGTATAGATTTAATAGGTGTAATCGCATCAGACAGGAGCGATAAGCCCCTCAGTGCTGATTCACGAATAAAAAATGCAATCAGGGAACGCAATTTTTCTCGCCGCCATGTTTCTTGTTGAAGAATGTTCAATGTCGCCAAGCTGCCGGCAGCGATAGCAGGCGGTAATGCCGTGGTATAACGATAGGATGTTGCAAATTGTAGAATGGCTTCTATTAGGGTCTCATTGCCAGCCACTATCGCGCCCATGCTGCCCATCGCTTTGCCCAGTGGCACAATTAAGATCGGCACATCATGTTGGGATAGTTGAAAATGCTCGCACGCACCACGTCCATGTTGGCCTAGAATGCCAAAGCCATGTGCATCATCGACTAGCAGGGTGGTACCAAATGATTGAGTTAACGCAGTCAGGTGGTCTAGCGGGCTGATATCACCTTCCATGCTGAATACACTTTCGGTGATTAACAGCGTATTGCGCGCGGCTTTATTCAGTAGCACGCGCGCATGGTCAATATTGTTATGCGCATAACGGTAATGCCTTGCGCGAGACAGTTGGATGCCCTCTAGGATGGAGGTGTGGCACCGTTTGTCGGATATTATTGTGCATTCGTGGTTAGCAAGGGCGTTAAAGACTCCCAAATTAGCTAGGTAGCCTGAACTAAACAAAATAGCACGGTCGCGTTGTAGAAAATCAGCAAATTGTTCTTCGAGTGCTTGGTGGGGAGAGTAATAGCCAGATACAACCGCCGAAGCGCCGCTGCCCAAGCCATATTGTGCGGCGGCTTTTGAGAAGGCTTCCCTTACTTTAGGGTGAGTGGAGAGGGCTAGGTAATCGTTGTGGGTGAAGTTGATTAAAGGTTGTTTGTTTAGTGTGATGAGGTGTTGGTCGCGGCGTTTGATAGTAAAACGGTGACGTTTTAGGCCTCTAAATTGGTTTAAGTTCAGTTTGGTTCTTATTGATTTTACTATCATGCGCGATGTGAGAGGGGAGTCAGCCCCAGTTTTTCTAGTAATTTCTTATCCTGCGTATATGCCGAATTTCTAGCCGTCAACAACTTATCCCCCAACCACATCGAGTTAGCGCCCGCCATGAAACATAAAATCTGCATCTCTTCAGACATTTCACCTCTACCAGCAGATAATCGAATCATTGACTGCGGCATCATCATGCGTAGAACGGCAACAGTGCGGACGAATTCAATATTGTCTATGTGTTCTATATCCGCGAGCGGCGTGCCAGGAATCGGAATTAAACGATTAATCGGGACGCTTTCAGGCTGAGTCGGCAAATTGGCGAGTTGCAATAGCAGCTCAATGCGGTCATCCCGCGTCTCCCCCATGCCAATAATGCCACCACAACAAACGTGAATATCGGCAGCGCGCACATGCGATAACGTGTCCAATCGATCTTGATAAGTGCGAGTAGAAATAATTTTCGGATAAAATTCAGGCGAGGTATCTAAATTATGGTTATAAAAATCCAGTCCCGCTTCTTTCAATTGCTGCGCTTGTCCTTTGTGTAACATCCCAAGCGTCACACAAGTTTCTAAACCCAGCGCCTTTACGCCTTTGATGAGATTAATCACGCGTGGCAAATCTTTATCGGAAGGGCTTCGCCACGCCGCCCCCATGCAAAAACGTGTCGCACCGTTTTTTTTAGCCTCTGCCGCAAGTTTTAGCACTTCTTCTAAATCCAATAATTTTTCTTTTTGTAAACCGGTTTTGTAATGCCCGCTTTGCGGACAGTAAGCGCAATCTTCAGGGCATGCGCCAGTTTTAATGCTAAGCAGCGAGCAGAGTTCAATTTCATCAGGATTGAAATGCGCGCGATGGACGGTTTGGGCTTCAAATAGCAAGGAGAGTAAAGGGGTATTGTAAAGTGCGGCTACTGCCGATTTATTCCAGGTGTTGCTCGACATGTTATTTTGTCCTTATCCAGTGCGTATTGCGCATCGACTAAACTGTATGGTAAGTTTTGTTAACAGTCAACCATAAATAAAAAATAGGTTAACAGTAAATGCGGTACTCAAAAAATATATGGCATCCTTGCTCACAAATGAAAGATTATGAAACATTCAAGCCACTGCATATTGTGCGTGCCAGCGGGTGTTATCTTGAATTAGCCAACGGAAAAAAAATAATCGACGCCACTTCAAGTTGGTGGTGTAAATCATTAGGACATCAACACCCACGTTTAAAAGCGGCTTTGTTGCAACAAGCGGACCGTTTTGAGCATGTTATATTTGCGAATACCACCAATGACAAAATAATTGCATTATCAAACAAATTGACATCATTGATGCCGTCGCTCAAAAAAGTGTTTTATGCGGGTGATGGTTCATGCGCCGTAGAAATCGCGATGAAAATGAGCTTGCATGCCAGGAAGATACTACAGGAGCCGCAACGTAAAAAATTTATTACATTGAGCAACGCTTATCATGGTGAGACAGTGGGAGCCATGAGTGTCAGCGACCTTGGTTTGTACAGCGAGCCGTACACTGCCATGTTGTTTGATACGGTTGTCATTTCATCTATACCTTATGTTTCTCATCAAAACGCCGCTCTTTGGTCTAATTGTGATGCGTATTGGGAGCAAATAGAAAAGCAATTACTGCCCTGGGCAGAAACCGCCACAGCTATTTTAGTCGAACCCATTTTGCAAGGGGCGGGTGGGATGAAAATATATAGCCAAGATTTTCTGAAGCGCTTACGTGCATGGGCGTCTTTGCACCATGTACATTTGATTGCGGATGAAATTATGACGGGCATTGGACGCACCGGAAAAATGCTTGCCTGCGAACACGCAGGCATTGAGCCGGATTTTCTTTGCTTGGGAAAGGGGCTGACATCGGGTTGGATGTCGTTTAGCGCGGTGTTGACGATGGAAACTATTTACGATCTTTTTTATGATGATTATGAGACGGGTAAATCATTTTTACACTCGCACACTTTTAGCGGCCATGCCTTGGGGGCGGCTATTGCGTTTGAAGTACTGGCCATCATGGAAGAAGAAAAGTTATGCGAACGCGCAGTGCTTTTAGGGGCGCATATGTATGAAAGTATGCTGGCAGTGGCGAATGAGACAGGCCAGTTAACAAATGTTCGCGGCATTGGGGCGATGGTGGCGGCGGATTTGGTGTCTGCTGATCCTTCCCGCCGTTTGGGGTATGAAGTATTCCAGAAAGCCGTTGATTTGGGGGCGTTGTTGCGGCCATTAGGCAACACTATTTATTGGTTGCTGCCGTTGAATGCGGAGATGGGAGTGGTGGATGAATTGAGGGGGATAACGATTGGTGCGATTGCGTCTCTTGTGCCGTCATTACGTCGTCGAGGAGCCCGTAGCGAGCAAGAGTAGCCTGGACTCGCTTTTTGTGTCCGGGGTAGTGCATATAGCGAAGCCGCTGCCCTGGACACAAAAAACGTGTCCAGGCTACTCTTGCTCCTCACACCCCTCATCCGCCCTTTGGGCACCTTCTCCCACAAGGGGAGAAGGCTGCGTAGTAAAGTTGTAGGTGATCATGAGCTTTTGCAATGGTGAGGATACAGTCAATCCTCACTACACAGCCTTCTCCCCTTGTGGGAGAAGGTGCCCAAAGGGCGGATGAGGGGTGTGAGCGCAATCACGGCTTAATATCACAATAAATCAACAAATTCGAATAAACACCTAAACTTTTAATAAAAGAAATTCACCTAACTCACCTTCTTTTAGCCCAGCAAATTCACACCCAAATTTTCTCTCCTACATTCAATAAGTAATCCTAAAAGCTTGAGGTCTACTCGACTTTACTCCCCTTCAAGAGGGGTATAATGAAGTTATTATTATTCTAATTAGAAGGAGTAGTGGTCATGCGGAAGATACTTCTTTGGTGTAAATGGACTTCGACCTGTTTAGTCTTTTCACTGCTTGTATCATGCGCGCATATGCAAAGTGATTCACGCTATAGCTACTATGATACCAGTCGTTTTGATGATGACTACGCAGCCCGCCTTCCCCAGCAAATGGATACAGGCGGAAAGAAGTTAGTCTTGGTTGATCCAAACGCTCATGCTTGGGGTGCTTATGCATCGGATGGTCGCTTAGTCCGTGCAGGCCTCGCGACAGCGGGCGGTAGGGTGTGTCCACCAGATGAGGATGCAGCTGATTGCCGCACAGGCATTGGTACATTTACCATTAGCTCCATGCAAGGGGAAGATTGCTATTCCAAAGTCTATCCTCGACCACATGGCGGCGGGTTAATGCCTTATTGCATGTTCTTTCATAACGGACAAGCTTTACACGGCGCGCCTGATCCATTGGTCATTTCACAAAACGTCAGTCACGGATGCGTACGGATGCGTATCTCAGATGCACAATGGATGCAGCAAGATTTTGCGCAAATTGGTACGAAGGTAAAAGTGCTTCCTTATACTGAATAATAGGAAGCAGGGTCATTCACAAGAAGGCGGGGATCCAAATAAAGCCTATCCATTCTGGATCCCCGCCCTTCACTTAATTTAAGGAGGATGTCATGTGGGCAGGTAATCGCCGGTTGGCACTAATCCTATTTTCATTTTTATTATCGATTTCGATTTCGTTTTTTCTCCCCTTGGATGCCTTTGCTAAAACGCATAGAACGTTTGATCCTTATGCAGTCATGCCGGAACAAATTGATCCGCCAGGTGAAAAACTCATTGTTGTGAATCCCAATGTGCATGCGTGGGGTGCGTATTTACCTGATGGACGTTTGATTCGAGGCGGCATGGCAACGGCGGGCTCTGACTGGTGCCGTGATTTACATCGTGCTTGCCGTACCAGATCTGGCAGCTTTCGCATTTATTCTTTAGGTTCCAGCGATTGCAAGTCTAGAAAATTTCCATTGCCACGCGGTGGCGCACCGATGCCTTATTGTATGTTCTTCAATGGCGGCCAAGCATTGCATGGATCGTATGAAGTGGTTGCTGGGAATATTAGCCACGGATGTGTGCGTTTACACGTAGAGGATGCAGAGTGGCTGCGTTTTGAATTTGTTGATGGGCCGGATGAAGAAAATAGCTATCGTGGGACGCGCGTAATAATTAAGGCTTATTAATTTTTCCGTCATTGACGGCACAAAAATGACAATTACCACACTTAAGCGTATGATCAGCCCAGATCAACTTAATAGGAAAAGTAATATGAAATACGGAATCGCAATAAAATCATCCCTGGTATTTATGCTAAGCGCGAACATTCTTTGTGTGAATGCTTATGCACAAGATGAACTTCTAGCCTCTACCAATGACATGACACAAGCGCAAGCTGAAACCAAAAATAAACAAGTTGGCGATGCTTTCTTAGAAGCCAACAAGAAAAAATCCGGCATAAAGACATTATCGGATGGTCTTCAATATCGCGTGCTAACACAAGGCAAAGGATCGCATCCTACCCTAAATGACACAGTCACAGTCAATTATGCTGGCACGTTAATTGATGGTATGGAATTTGATAGTTCTTATAAGCGCGGCGAACCTGCTACGTTCCCCGTATCCGCAGTCATTCCTGGCTGGACGGAAGCGTTGCAATTAATGACCGTAGGATCAACTTGGGAATTATATATTCCGTCTTCATTGGCTTATGGCGAAAAAGGCGCGCCTCCAGTAATTGGGCCTAATCAAACATTAATTTTTAAAGTGGAATTGATTTCGATTAATAAAAACTCTTAAGCCAGAATGGCCCCGGATGAAATGCGAAATATTTCATCCGGGGTACGATATTAAAGCGATGAGTTGGTGGAGCCTCTTTTCGATTTTGAAAAATACCCATATTGAAAAACAGCGAGGATAGCAAAAAATAAGAAACTTATCGTTGCAATCCAAAACAATGTTTGCTTATCGCCCGCTGCAAAAGCAAGAATCGCAAAAATAGGAATAACTGATGCGCTGGTTTTATAACTGGGTGTCTCGGGGCTGGTGAGTTCTAAAACATGGCGCTTTATAAATCTTGCGATTGCAAACGCGAATGCAGAAAGATCAGAAAACGTTTTGTTTTTCATGATAACGATCCTTTTTAATTAACGTAACAAACTGCTAGTGACAGCACGGCCAGTGATACCCATGATGACATAAGCAATACCACAAAATAGTAAATCGATCCCAACAAATAAGCCAATAATAAAGAGGCTGGATGCTGGCCAATTAGCTAATATTAATATACCAAGCAGTAAGGAAATAACACCGTTAAACATGACCCATTTCCAGCGGGGTAGACGTATGGAAGAGGAATAACCAATACGGGATGCGCCCAATAGAATATAAAAAATACCCAGTAATAAAGTCAGTGACTCAGAACTTGCAACAGGCGTTTCAATCAACATCAAGCCTACAGCAATGTATAAAAGGCTGATCAAGGCATGAATAAGAAAGCCGCTCCACTTACCCCACCAAAAAGTAAAGGTATCCACGACCAAAATAACGCCGCTTAGAAAAATTAAGACCCCTAGAAAAATAACGGTAACGAGGGTAGTAAACGTGGCAGCACTGATGGCGGCCCCGCCGAGCACGATTAATACGGCTCCCCAGAGGATAAACCAACACCAATTTTTGTTAAAAGCTGGTAGATCACTGTTGCTGAAGCGTAATGAATTCATAGTCCGTTCCTTGATAATGAAAAAATCCGTCAAAATAACTATACCATAGTCTTTAGTTTTTACAGCACCTTCGTTATGATCGACGATGGTCTGGATGGAAGAGTAAGGAGAGCGGATGGCACACTTCTATAAAGTGATTCAGGAAGATATTAAGCAAGCGATTCCCGCGATTATTTTTTTTATCATCAGCTTTAATCTCATTAACCTGACGGAGCGCTTGCTAGAACGCGCGGAGGACCTTAGCTATACCAGTTATTTTAAAGCAACCATCGGCGCGCTCTTAGTGAGTAAGTGTCTTATCCTGGTTAACACTTTCCCCTTTATTAATGCCTTTCCAAAAAAACCGTTGATATACAATATTACTTGGAAATTTATGGTATACGGCCTTGCTGTCTTTTTGTTCCGTGTCACTGAAGGTTTTTTCCATTTTTGGTTCTTTTACGAAAACGCTGGGGTTGCGTGCCAGGCCGTGCTCGAACGACTAGCTTCCCCAGTTTTTTGGGCGGTCCAAACATGGTTATTTATGTTGTTTATTGTTTATATCGTTTTCTCTGATTTGAACGAAGCCATTGGCAGCGCAAAAATTAAAAAGATATTGTTTGGTTAATCTGCTTGATTGTCAGCCCAAACTACAGTAGAAATTGCACTCATAATGCCTAATTGCGAATGTGGCGGAATTGGTAGACGCGCTGGATTTAGGTTCCAGTGGGGCAACCCGTGAGAGTTCGAGTCTCTCCCTTCGCAGCTTTTTATCTTCCTTCTATTTACTTGAAAAATTTAAAGACAGCCCCCATGTTTCTCACTATAATAGCGCGCTATTTCGGATGGTATTCATTAGAATTTGAGGCTAAATATGCAAGTTTCAGTTGAAAAAATAAGTAATGTTGAACGTCGCTTGACGATCGTGGTTCCTGTTAACCAATTAGAAGAAGCTTATGAAAAACAAATTGCCCAGTTTGCAAAAAAGGCCAATATTAAGGGTTTTAGGCCCGGAAAAGCTCCACTTAAGGTTATCCAACAGCGGTTTGGAGACGAAGCCCGTAAAGAAGCGCTAGGGGAAGTGATTCAGAAATCTCTTTATGAAGCTATTACTGAACAAAAATTTAGGCCTATTAGCATGCCGCGTGTAGAGCCAAAGCGGCTCACCGAAGGCCAACCATTAGAATTTGTGGCAATTATCGAAATTATGCCCGAAATTGAGAAAGTTAACTTTGATATGAAAGGCATCGAGAAGTTGGATGTTACCGTTTCTGACGCTGATTTGGACAGAGTGATCGATCAATTGAGAAAACAATATACAAAATGGAATCTGGTAGACCGTACGGCTAAAGAAAATGACCGTGTGGTAGTCAATTATTACGCTGTTTTTGAAGGTCACTCAGATGAAGCCAATAAAATCCAACATGCGCCAGTGGAAATTGGCAGCAAAAGAATGTTACCAGGATTTGAAGAAGGCTTGATCGGCACCAAAGCTGGGGATCAAAAAACCTTGCAGCTGACTTTCCCTGATAATGTGGGTGCGTCAGAGCGAGCGGGTAAACCTGTGGATTTTGTAGTGGAAATAAAACAAGTATTTGAAGCTGACATGCCTGCTATGGATGAAGCATTTGTTAATCAATTGGGCGTAAAAAGCGGCCAACTCAATGAATTAAAACAACAAGTGAAGCAATCACTTGAACAGGAGCGTGATCGACTGGTCAAAGAAAGGGTGAAAGAGCAATTATTTAGCTTATTGCTCGAACAAAACCCAATTGAGGTACCTAAATCCATGGTAGAGCGAGAAGCGGCGACCATACATGATGAAATGTACCCAAAGCACCAGCATCATGACCATCACCAGCATTCACCCGAAGAAATGTCCACTTTTAATGATATCGCGCAAAAACGGGTGGCATTAAGCTTATTGATCACGGAATTTGCTAATAAACACGACCTAAAGCCTGATGAAGCAAAAGTGAAGCAGCGCATCGAAGAAATCGCTTCCGTCTATGAGCACCCGCAGGAAGTGGTGGTATGGCTTTCATCGGATGAGCAGCGGCGTCACGGGATTGAGGCTCAAGTTAGAGAAGATCAAGTTATGGACAAACTGTTAGAAGGTGTGCCCGTGACGATCAAACCAATGAGTTATGCAGAATTGAAAGGCATTCGTATATAATAGAGTTATGAATTAAGGAAACCCCATGTCTGAAAGAAAGTTTCAAGCTATTGAAAGTAATTTAGTGCCGATGGTCGTTGAGCAATCAGCGCGCGGCGAGCGTGCGTATGATATCTTTTCAAGACTATTAAAAGATCGCGTCATTTTTATTGGCGGCCCTATTGATGATGCTGTGGCAAGTTTGGTTGTTGCGCAGCTTTTATTTTTGGAGTCTGAAAACCCAGATAAAGATGTTTCTATTTATATTAATTCTCCAGGTGGTGTCGTTACCTCTGGTTTAGCTATTTACGATACCATGCAGTTTATTAAACCCGATGTAAGCACCATGTGCATGGGACAAGCTGCAAGCATGGGTGCGTTGCTTCTTTCTGGCGGCACTTCTGGCAAACGTTTTTGCTTACCTAATGCGCGCGTCATGATTCACCAACCATTAGGTGGGGTGCAAGGCCAAGCTTCTGACATTGCTATTCACGCTGAAGAAACGTTGAAAATTCGCACGCGTCTTAACGAAATTTTGTCAAAACATACTGGCCAGCCTGTGGAAGTCATTGCTAAAGATACAGACCGAGATAATTTCATGAATGCGGAAAAGGCACATAAATACGGACTCATTGATAAAATTCTTGAACGCAGAATTATTGAGAAGAAGGGTTGATTCTAGAAAGTTTGCCCTTATTTAATGAATTAATAATTGAAGAGGCTTTGTTTATATGAGTAATGACAATCGCGGAACCAGTGGAAAGGATAAAATATTTCATTGTTCATTTTGCGGAAAAAGTCAGCATGAAGTGCGTAAGCTCATAGCCGGGCCTTCTGTCTATGTTTGTGACGAATGCGTGTCGCTTTGCAACGATATTATCAACGAAGAATCCACTAAAGAAGATAAAATACCCACGGCGGCAGAAGCCATTCAACGCTTGCCTACACCAACTGAGATATGCAAAACCTTAGATGAATATGTCATCGGTCAAACGCAGGCTAAAAAAGTTTTGTCCGTGGCGGTTTATAACCATTACAAGCGTTTACGTCATCACACAAAAGAGGGCGTAGAATTAAGTAAGAGTAATATTTTGCTTATTGGGCCGACTGGCAGTGGTAAAACCTTGCTGGCTGAAACATTGGCGCGTTTATTAAATGTGCCATTCGTTATTGCGGATGCGACCACCCTCACAGAAGCAGGGTACGTGGGCGAAGACGTGGAAAGCATTATTCAAAAATTATTGCAACGCTGCGAATACGATGTATCCAAAGCACAAATGGGCATCGTTTACATCGACGAAATTGATAAAATTTCTCGTAAATCTGAAAATCCTTCCATTACGCGCGACGTATCGGGTGAGGGTGTACAGCAAGCATTGTTAAAATTAGTGGAAGGTACGATTGCCTCTGTGCCACCACAAGGCGGCCGCAAACATCCGCAGCAAGAATTTATTCAGGTGGATACGCGTAATATCTTATTCATTTGCGGTGGTGCATTCTCTGGACTGGAAAAAGTGATACGTGACCGATCTGAAAAATCCGGCATAGGATTTTCTGCCGAAATTCACGGTAAAGAAGATGCTAAGTCCATAGGCGATGTGTTGCGCGCAGTGGAACCCGCTGATTTAATCAAATATGGTTTAATTCCAGAATTGATTGGTCGTTTGCCAGTCGCAGCAACGCTTGAAGAATTAGATAAAGAAGCCTTGGTGCGTATTTTAACTGAACCCAAAAATGCATTAGTAAAGCAATATCACAAATTGTTCGAAATGGAACATGTGGATCTTGAGTTCCGCGAAACGGCTTTGCATACTATTGCGGAGCATTGCATAGAAAAGAAAACGGGCGCGAGAGGTTTGCGTTCCATTCTTGAAAAAGCATTGCTGGATGTGATGTATGAGCTTCCTTCTTTAAACCATGTTTCTAAAGTTGTGATTGATGAAGCGGCGATTCATGGTGAAACGAAACCTATCATTATTTATGAAAATCATTCGCAGCAATCTGCGGCGGAATGAGCATTGAAATACTAAAGGGGTTCAACTATGGCATTGCCTGTCGCTTCAATTGATACCAATACACTTAGTATTCCAGTGCTACCATTAAGAGATGTGGTTGTTTATCCCTTTATGGTGGTACCGCTTTTTGTTGGACGTGAACGATCCATCAAAGCGCTGGAAGTGGCCATGGCAGCAGACAAGCAGATTTTGCTTGCCACGCAGCTGAATGCCACGGAAGACCAACCCTCTGAAGCAAGTCTGCATCAAATCGGCACGCTTGCCACTATTTTACAATTACTAAAACTTCCTGATGGCACGGTTAAAGTGCTGGTGGAAGGAATTAAGCGTGGACGCATTAAAAAATTTGTGGAAATTAAAGATTATTTTCTTGCTGATATCGATATCATCGAAGATACACACACAGATGACCGTGAAGTTGAAATTTTTGTACGCTCGCTGAAAACGCAATTTGAGCAATATGTTAAGTTAAACCGAAAAATTCCCGCCGAAATTATGGCGTCTATTTTAGCCATCGATGATGGCGGTCGTTTGGGCGATACAGTCGCTGCTCACTTATCAATTAAGTTAGAAGAAAAACAAAAAATTTTAGAAATGGAAAGTCTCCCTAAACGATTAGAACGTTTGATGGGGCTTTTGGAAAATGAAATTGATTTATTGCAAGTGGAAAAGAAAATTCGTGGACGTGTTAAGCGTCAAATGGAAAAAACACAACGCGAGTATTATTTAAATGAGCAAATCAAAGCGATCCAAAAAGAATTAAACGAAATTGAAAATGTACCCAATGAATTTGAAGCGCTTGCCAAAAAAATTGAGCAAGCAGAAATGCCTAAAGAAGCACGTGAAAAATGTGAGGCGGAACTTGCTAAGTTAAAAGCAATGCCTATGCAATCCGCGGAAGCGACCGTGTCTCGCAATTATCTAGATGTCATGCTTTCATTGCCCTGGGAAAAACGTAGCCCGGCGAATGTACAGTTAGAAAAAGCTGAAGCTGTTTTAGAAGCCGAACACTATGGCTTGAAAGAAGTGAAAGAACGTATTATTGAATACCTTGCTGTTCAAAAACGTGTGAAGAAATTAAAAGGTCCAATTTTATGTTTGGTTGGACCGCCAGGTGTGGGTAAAACATCGTTGGGACAATCCATTGCGAATGCGACCGGTCGAAAATTCATTCGCATGTCTCTGGGTGGCGTACGTGATGAAGCGGAAATTCGTGGTCATCGCCGCACATATATTGGTGCAATGCCCGGCAAAATTATTCAAAAATTAGCTAAAATGGGTGTGAATAACCCGCTTTTCTTGTTGGATGAAATTGACAAAATGTCGATGGATTTCCGTGGTGATCCAGCTTCTGCCTTATTAGAAGTGTTAGATCCCGAACAAAACTTTTCTTTCAATGATCATTATCTGGAAGTCGATTACGATCTTTCCAAAATCATGTTTGTTGCGACAGCGAATACCTTAGATATTCCTCCTGCCTTGCGTGATCGTATGGAAGTGATACGTATTCCTGGTTACATCGAAGATGAAAAAGTTCATATCGCCTCGCGTCACTTAATACCTAAACAAATTGAAGCGGCTGGATTGAAAGCTTCTGAAATTGAGTTGCCTGACATTACCATTAAAGACATGATCAGGCATTACACACGTGAAGCCGGCGTGCGAAGCTTAGAACGTGAAATTTCTAAGATTTGCCGTAAGGTGGTGAAGGAAGTGTTGTTACACACCAAGGGTGAAAAAGCGCGTATTGAACCAGATGATCTAGAACATTATTTAGGTGTGCGACGTTATCGCTACGATATTGCAGATCAAAAAGACCAAATTGGCCAAGTCAAAGGTCTTGCTTGGACAGAAGTGGGTGGCGAGCTGCTTAGTATTGAAGCCATTGTGCTGCCTGGGAAGGGTAAAACCATTTATACCGGTCAATTGGGCGAAGTGATGCAGGAATCCATACAAGCGGCGCTCTCTGTCGTACGAGCGCGTTCTGCTTTGTTGGGTGTGCCAAAGAATTACTTTGAAAAGCATGATATTCATATACACGTGCCAGAAGGTGCGACACCTAAAGATGGTCCTAGTGCGGGCATCAGCATGTGCACCGCGTTGGTGTCTGTTATTACACACTTACCTGTGCGTTCAGATTATGCCATGACTGGTGAAATAACCTTGCGCGGAGAAGTGTTACCCATCGGTGGTGTGAAAGAAAAATTATTGGCGGCGCACAGAAGTGGTATTAAAAATATCATTATTCCTGTTGAGAACGTGAAAGATTTGAAAGAAATTCCTGAAAATATTAAGCAGGATTTGG
>JABDBV010000033.1 GCA_013288395.1 Gammaproteobacteria bacterium
AAGCAGCACAAAAGCGACGCCCGAAAAACCTACTTCAATCGAGGAAATTCCTCAAAAAGGAAAAATCCATCAATTGATGCAAGGGGCCCATGTTCCTGGAATATCGATTGCAATGATCGATAATGGAAAAATTTATTCAAGTGTTTTAGGCGTTTCTGATATTGAATCAAAAGAAGCAGTGGCACCTGATACTGTTTTTTGGGCGTGTTCGCTTAGCAAGCCTGTTTTTGCGTATTTAATCATTAAAATGATAGAAAATAAAGAATTGAGTAAAGATTTTTTAGATAGACCGCTTCCCTGGGATGAAACGTATTTAGGGCCACAAGGCGACAAAAAACCATTAACACCTCGCATGATTTTATCCCATCGAACAGGATTGCCTAATGGACAAACAGGCCCTCTTCCTCTTGATTTTAAATTTAAACCCGACGAAGGTTTTCGTTATTCCGGAGAAGGGTTTAAATATTTGCAAAGATGTATTACTCAAAAACAATCATTACAAGAACTGGCCCAAAAAAATCTTTTTGGGCCATTGGGAATGAACCATAGTAGTTTTTTATATCCTGGGAAGGTTGATCACGCAACGACCCATGACGAGACAATGATACCAAATCCTTCACCTAAAGGTTACGGTAATGATGATCATGCTGCCGCTTCGTTACATACAACAGCCTATGATTATTCGTTGTTTTTGATAGATTTTTTAAAAAATAAAAATAACAAAACATATCTTGACCTCACAAAACCACAGGTCCCAGATATGGAAAAAGATGTCGATGCAAAAGATAAAAAAGTGGCCCCTAAAACCCTAAAGCCTATTAATTGGGGACTTGGATTTGGATTACAGACAAATGATAAAGGAGAACCCATTACGGCATTCCATTGGGGCGAGGGGCCGGGTGAGCGAAATTTTTTTGCCATTCATCTAGAAGGGCCCTCTTCGGCCTTCGTTTATTTCGCAAATAGTAATAATGGGTTAAGTATCCCTGAAGAACTAGCAAGTCTTACTACTGAAAAAGATATTTCCTCTATTATAAAATTTCTTTACGAAAAGGAAGGGTATGAAAAAAGCAGTACACAGGAATGGAAAAAATATTTTGAATCATTATTAGCAGGTACTGATGCTGAAAAGAAAGGACATTTTTCAAAAGCTATTGCACTTTATCAGCAAGCATTTGACATTAAGCCCAATAATAAATTAAATCATCGTATTAAATGGATCGAAGCAAAAATGAGGCCACAGAAACCTTCTTCTGTTTCAGAACAAAAATTAAAAGAACTAGAAGGGACATATGGCCCCATTAAAATTTTAATGAAAGATTCAAAACTGCAGATTGATATGGGTCAATTACAGGATATAACAACAGTGGATGAAAATACATTTTTAGATGAGAACATGAAAGTCATCTTGACATTTACTCGTGACCAAACTGGCAGTGTTACATCTTTAGAATGCCATTTTCCTTGGGGGGAGAAAGAGGCATATTCTCATTCCCCTCCTCCGCCACAACTCAAACATACATGAAAAACCCTTTTGTAATAATCTGTTTAATGTTCTTGACATCGCATTTTTTACGTAATCGATCCAGTATAAATGGACATGCATAAAAACCTTCAGTAGGCGTATGAGATCATCCGATTTGTGTCCATTAAAGTGATTTAGTTAACCACAATAATAAGTCATCATCTACAGCATAGGAACTCCCAGGAACAACTGCTTTATTTTTGTAAGTAATTCCTGAACCATCGGGAACGTAACCCATTTTGCTATAAAGTCGTTGAGCTTTTCCATAAGAGTGATAGAGACCAACAGCCAATCCAATTTTTGAATGCCCCATCTTTTTAGCAATTTTTTCAAGTGCTCTAATCAAAGCCTTCCCTAATCCTTTTTTTTGATAATGAGAATCAATCAAAATATCATTTATTTCAGGGATTTTATTCGAATAAAAAAATGGATAATCAGAAACAAATTTCAAAGTACCAATACCTATCACTTTATTATTTATTTCGACAACTCGTACCACACGGTTGCCGGATTCTTGTTGTTTAAAATAGCCTTCCCATTTGCTCATTGGATTTTTATATTCACTCAATATACCAAAATCTTTATTAAGATCATCAAAGTCGGTTTTTTTCAAAAATCGAATGAGAGCATTATTCTGATCATTCATTTCTTTTTTTAAATATGATCGTTTATGCCCCGGCGGACAATTATCCAGTTCGCCAAATAATTCATACCCATTTTTAAGATAAAAATCCTTAGCTTGGAAATCAAATGTATCAACATGTACTAAATTGCACCCTATTTCCTTCGCCTCCGTTTCGACTTTGTTAAGTAGAATTGAACCAAAATGGTTCTTTCGGTATTTTTCATCTATCCATAACACATCAATGTATAAGCAACCCCAGCAATATAAAATTGATTTTATCCCGCCAATAATAGCATTTTCTTTATCTTTTAAAGTATAACTAATGTTTATATGGATATCTTTTTGTGTGAATGGGACTTGTGCATTATTAAATTCATTTATTTTTTTATACAAAAATTCATTATCTTCGGTAGTGCTTACAGTTATATCAATTTCATCCATGTTTTTCATAATTATTTATCCCGCTTGAATAAATCTTTCCTTAAAAAATAAAAAATTGAATTTTTTGCCAATCCATGTCTTTCAAATTCAACTCTAAACCCTAATTTTTTATAGAAATCGAGCGCTTCCCAGTCAGCTGTATTGACTGCTGCGGATACACAATTTTTATTGATAGCCAATTCTTCAGCAGCTTGCAGCAATGCTGTTCCATGGCCTTTTCCCCGTAAAGGTTCTTCTACCCATAGTTGATCGACATAAAGCCAATCATAGCCTATATTACCATTGCAACCGCCCTTTATTTCATTGTTTTCATCTCGAATAAAAAACGCAAACGGCACTGGGTGCTCCAATCCACGCTTTTGTTTTGCATTAAGCGCGATACCGCGACTTAGAATTTCAATATCATTTTGTTTGGGTGTATTTTCATAGTTAATTGAGTATTTCATAAAATAATCCTTGCTAAGTCAATTACAGCATCGTGGCTCAATAAATATACTATCTTTCGCAAATGATGCATAACATCGAGCTACCTCGGTTTCACGAAACTTCACTATTTTAACAAATAGTGCAATAATTTAGTAATGAAATTCAAATGGGCCTGCCCTATGGGAAATAGCAATAACGCCTCAAATAATGATCTTCCTAACCAATTGCTGCCTTTTATATGGCGCTATTTAAAAACTAAAAAATGGTGTTTATTGGGGATTACCTTGGTTGCAATTGTTCATTCAATTGAAATATCGCTTAATCCCTATCTTTTAAAAGTTTTAATTAATACAGTCATTCAATACTCGCATGATCAAAGTAAACTCATTGCTGCCATTATCCTCCCAGCCGCAATTTATATAGCACTGCCCATGATTATCAATGTTGTTTTACGGTACTTTCAATATATTAATTTACGTTTATATCCTTACATAAAAGCTTCCGTAGGGAAAGATGTATTTACTTATTTACTACATCACTCATACAATTTTTTTCAAAATACTTATACGGGCAGCCTTACTAAAAAAATTGGTGATTTAGTTGATATATACCACTCGCCAATGAAAATGCGAAATTTGCTGCAATAGTCTAAAAATTATAGTAAAAAGGTTTTATGGAAAAGATGCTTTCTCCCAAGAAAAGACAAGAATTAATAGTTCGCCACCGGAAGGAGCGAGATAAACGGATTTGCGACCGCATTAAAGCTGTTTTGGCATATGACGATGGGTATAGTTATTCTGAAATAGCCCGCATTCTACTGCTTGATGATGAAACTATCCGACGACATATTGCTGATTACCTCAAAGACAATAAACTATCCACTGCCAGTGGCGGCAGTGATGCTAAGCTCTCTGATAAAGAGACACACGAGTTAAAGGGCCACCTTCAGGAAGTCACATATCTTTATGTAAAAGATATTTGCCACTATGTTTGGCAAATCTATGGCGTAAGATACAGTATTAGCGGTATGACAAAATGGTTGCACACCTATAATTTCTGTTACAAGAAACCACATGCGGTCCCAGCAAAAGCTGACAAAATTAAGCAAGGACAATTCATTCGCCATTATAATCGATTAAAGAAAAAATCTGGGGAAAAAGAGCCAATTTACTTTGCTGACAGTGTCCACCCACAACATCAAACGCAGTTAACATACGGCTGGGCCCTAAAGGGTGAGTGTAAAGAAATCCCTACGACGGCTTATCAAAAGCGTTTAAATTTTATTGGCGGTATTTGTCTCAACGGTCATCGTTTCACTTATCAACAAGCGGGTTCAGTTAACGCGAGTGCCATTTGTGATTTTCTGTGGAAATTACGGAAAACTAATCCAGGAAAATTTAATGTTCATGTGATCTGGGACAATGCACGATATCATCGAAACGCAGAAGTGAAAATTTTTGCGAGAGAGCTTGGAATAAAACTTCATTATTTACCGCCTTACTCACCCAATCTTAATCCAGCTGAGCGTGTCTGGAAACTGATGCACGAATCGGTGCGATATAATCGGTATTATGGTAAATTTTCTGAATTCACTGAAGCTACTCTAGGGTTTTTTAAAGGTATTGGCAGAAAGAAATGTATCTTACGAGAAAGGATTACTGATAACTTTCAAATCCTAAACTCACCATTGTTCGCATCTTGAGGTGTAATGGGTATATTAACAATTGAACGAAAATAATGCTTGTAATCTTTGTAGGTTAAAGCAAAGACGCTGATGACTATGGCTATTATCCAATAACTGGTTGTCATGCCCCAACCAGCACCTGCGATCCCTAACGCAGGGAACCCAAACGCGCCAAAAATGAATGCATAACTAAAAAATATCACGAGTGTAACACCAAAAACGGAGAAATACATGATGGTGCGAGTGTGGCCTAATCCTATGATAAATTCGAAAATGGCAATAGAAATAAAGTTAGGCAATACTCCCCATGCTAAGGCATGTAAATAAGATTCAGCCAGTGAGACAACAGCAGGATTTTGTCCAAATAACAAAAAAATAGGAGACATGTTCCAAAATAAAAGCAACGCTGGAACAGTCAACAACAGGCTTAACAATAAGCCGTCACGCGCAACTAACGATATGCCAGCTTGATCATTCGCTCCATGTTTGTGAGAAATCAAGATATTAATCGAATTTAAAGTACCAATTAAGATGACTGCACATGTGCCATATAACCAGCTTACTAAAGCACCTGCGGCTAATATGTCTTGGCCTAATTTTGCCAAAAACAGTGTTTCAAAAAAACCAGTCGATGCACCGACGATACCTGTTAAGGCAAGCGGTATAGCTAGTTTTAATAGAGGGTATAAATCATTTTCAAGTGGATGATACTTCATTTATTGACTCACTTTAGTCTTTCAGCCGCTTTCTAAGAAATATTCTTGAATGATGGCGCCAATAATTTTTTATTTCACCTATAGGTTCGTAACCATTTTTCAAATAAAATTCTTCTGCTTGAAAATCCCAAGTATCTACTAGAGAAAAAATGCAACCATTTTTAATCGCTTCTTGTTCGGCTGCATGAAGCAATTTTGTGCCCCAGCCTTGGTGCCTGAGTTTTTCATCGACCCAAAATGTCTCAATATAAACAGATTCTGTGTCAAAAAATGCTTGTAAGCCGCCAAAAATTTTATCGGGACCATTTCTTAAGAAAATTGAAAATTCTTTGTCGCGTGGCTCACCTGTGACGCCTTCATTGAAGGAAATAAGGCCTTCCATTACCACTGCTTTGTCTGCCTGGCTAGGATCATAGTCGATGACTATCGTGTACATATATTATCCTTCTCGTCCAGTGCACTGTTTAAAATACGTCTAATAAACTTTTATAATGTTACCATTATTTTATATCAGTTTTATGTCACCGATCCATTGTTTAAATTGATTTAACATTTCCTCGATATTTATCGAGCTTGTGTCTAAAATCATAATATTTTTATTAATGGCTTGTTTCTTCAAAAATTCGACCCAATTATCCATATTATCGTTGATCAATTCAGGTTGGTTGCGGTCTTGATGAAGTCGTTGGTGACGTGTTTTATTATCACAATGCACAAGAATGATTTTATATTGATAAAAATTAAATCCTGAAAAAGCATTGGTAATAAAGTCGATATTTACTTGGCCTTCTAAAATAACACATTCTTTATCTTTATATTCTGTAATGATTTTTTTAACCCAATGATAAGTCATGGCTTTTTGCCATTCACTGCCTGACCCATAAACTTTAATCATTTCAACTTCACTGGGTACACCAATGTTATCAAAGTGCAAGCATGTGATCGATGATGTAGATAAATCATTTTTAAAAGCATTTAATAGGGTTGTTTTACCCGCACCGGATGCGCCCGTTAAAAAGATAACAGCTGGTGATTGTTTAATATAATCTAATTCTTTCTGTGCGTTTATCAAAGTATCTATAATAAATTTAGTTTTTGCATCCGTATATAGCTCACGGTTGTGCGCATGTTCTTCTGCAAGTTTAATTTTTAATTTCTCATACTCATGTGCGACTTCCGGATGCTTGATCAAATAATTTCGAAAAAGGATTCTACTCTTCCAACGATCCGCTTTTGGTTCGATAATATGGATATGATGTGTTCTTTTGTCACCAAATGGCGGCATACCTTTCACGAAAAACATTTTTTCAGGATCAGGGTCTTCTTCCCAATAAATGTATCCTTGAGTTTTTAGTATATCAATCGCGGCTTGTTTTATTGCAAATAGTGAATCAACGGCTATTTGGATATCAATAATAGGTTTTGCAAGCATATCAGGTATGGCAGTGCTTCCTACATGTTGAATATCGATGATGTGTTGGTTCGGTAAAATGGCGTAAAGATTTTTTATTTCTTGTTCTGCCAATATCGGCCATTTCTTATTATAGGGTGCAAGTTTGATTGAGTCATTATTATAAATTTCATAATAAAACATTTCTCTACCATTCCACCACTTTTGTTTACCTTTACAGTCAAAGCCAGATTTTATTAACACTTTTTGTGAAGCTATGTTTTCGAGTTCAGCTCCCGCAACTATTTTAGCAATATTTAAATGCTCAAAGCCCCAGCGTATCAGTGCTTTCGCTAACTCTATCGCATATCCCTTACCCCAGTATTGCTTATGTAATCGATAAGCTAGCTCAATATCAGGCTGTTTGTCATAAAATCCCATATGAAATAAACCAGCTTGACCGATGAAATGACCGGATTCTTTTTCAAATACTGCAAAAAATCCTGTACCGTGTTTTTCTTGATAAGGGATTGCAAGATTGAGAAGAAAGTCTTTCACTTTTTCCTCTGTATGTATTGATCCATCACCAATGTATTTCATGACATCGGGGTCGGAGCGTAATGCAATTAAATTCTCAAGGTCTGATGGGTCTAAGAACTTAAGAACGAGGCGTTTTGTTTCTAAGGCTATTTTCATTGGTTTACTCTTAAGAATTATTGTTACAGTAGGGCCGATGGTCCGATTAGTTTAAATAAAGCCGCAAGCTTAGTGTTAATGATATTCTCGACCAAAGATCGGTCGAAATTTGGACAGAACCGCGGGTAAGCCCGGTCCAGGCCATACGACCATTTATCTAAAAGTTTTTCATCGTAATTTAGCATATCTTCAATCATGAATTTAGGAACATGTTCATTTTCATCATGTACGCCCACACCACCATCATATAACTCACCTGATGGAAGCCTAATCGCTACATGATCACATTCATCTTGGGTTTTAGTTAAAATAAAGCAAATATGGCATTTATCATTAAATAAAGCGTTCCACTGTTCGTAAAATAGTTTAGCAAAAATACCGCATGGTCCATGATTAATTCTAGGAATTTCTTCCTGGAAACCAAAAGCTTGGTTAATTTCATCTGTTATTTGTGCTAACGCTTCATATGCTTTTGGGTGTAACATTTTTATCACCATATAAAAATCCCATCTGTTCGAAACGTTCGGGGCTATTTCTGACACTCAAAAATCACGATTTCATCATTTTTTCCTGGTTTTTTATTATAATTAAAAGGCTGCATGGGCTTAATATTTTTAAATCCAATTTCTTTTAACAAATAAGCTAATTCATATGGATCGTGTAATCGAATTCTAAAGTTTTCTATTTCTGTTTTGATAATGTCATTACCATCAATTAAATCATACCGACAAAGGGTCGTTCCTATATTTTCTTCCAGGGGCAAATCAAGCGTGCTTAGCAGTATTTTTCTTCCGTCGATATAGTAGCGAAGATTACCTTTCCAAATATTTAACTGCTGTGGGATTGCTTGTAATGTTTGAATGTCAAAAACAAATTTACCTCCTGAATGTAATGCTCGATATATTTTTTCAATACATTTTTTAACGTTCTCTAGATCGATGATAAGGCCGAACGACGCAGAAGCAATAAAAATCAACGCATATTGGTCCTGTTGGTCCATTTCTTCAAGCCGTCCTTCCCAAATGGCCGGTTTAATGTTCTTGGCACCGCATTTTTTACGTAATCGATCCAGCATAAATGGACTCGCATCAAAACCTTCAATAGGCAGTCCCTGCTCTAATAGTGGGACAAGGAACATGCCTGTACGCACATAGGTTCTAAAATTGGGCCTTGTGCCTCGTCAGCATATTTTAAATAAAATTGCAAAGCACCGGTTGGTGCTTGCGGTTTATCAAGGTCATAATATTCAGTACAAAGGCCAAAATAGGTCTCTAGTCGTTGCTGGTTATTCATCAAATATTCCTACTAAGGTCCATACGATGTAGGAGCAATCACTAAATCGCGTATACAAATGGTTTCTGGTTGTTCATATATCCAAAGTGCGGCCCGCGCTACATCATCCGGTTCTACCACTTCAGTCGCGGGTAAACGGCTCGAAATCAACATCGGTGTTCTAGTTTTTGCAGGTGCGAGATTACAAATGCGAACACCATATTTAGCATTGGCCATCCTGAGGGATTCAGTTAAACTTTTAACGGCGGCTTTAGTCGCAGCATATACTGCAAGGTCAGGCCTTGCATTACGATCAGCAACCGAACTAGTGTTAATGATCGTTCCACGCTTTCGTTCTCGCATACGTGATAAAACAATCTCAAGTCCATTGATAACGCCTTTAAGATTTACATTGACCATGGTTTCATTTATTTCATGCCCAATATCGATAAAATCTCCTGCTTTAACGAAGCCTGCATTGTTACAAAGTAAATCAATTTGGCCAAATTTATCTTCCGCTTTTTGGATGGCCCCCTTAAAAGCAGTGTTGTCCGTGATATCGACTGATAGGCAGATTGCATTTGGAAGGTTTAACTTTTCCATTGCATCTAAGTTACGAGCGAATAATCCTAAAGAATAACCGGCTGCTGAAAATATTTTTGCCATAGCGGCCCCGATCCCAGAACTCGCGCCAGTAATGATGACCAGTGGTTTATTCATTATTTTCTTCCTTTAATACATTTTTTATCATTTGTCTTGCTAATGCAGTTAACACCGAATTTGTATTTTTATAATATGGCAACATGATCAGAGCGATTGATAAGGCCCAACCACGTCCTCTTTCCCATGTATCTTCATCAATATTATTTAGATTGTCTTTAAAGGTTTTTCTTGACTGTGGATTAAGCAAGGCCCAAGAAATAATAAGATCACAAGCCGGATCACCTATGCCTACATCGGAAAAATCAATCACAGCGCTTAGGCGATAATTTTGTACTAAAATATTGCCTGGTAAAAAATCTCCGTGTACCCAGACAGGCCCTTTGTTCCATGGCAGGACATTCAATAGCTGGTTCCATAAAAACATGGTTCGTTCAATACTAACTTCTTCCTGTAATTGACTGATTGCCATTCTTGTTTCCGTATCGACTTTTTTCAAAGGAACTCCACGCCTAGAAGTGGGCCCATTAGGAAGTATAATTCCGTGTAACTCATTTAAAAAACATGCTAAGTCCTTGGCAAGTAATTCATGCTCATTGTCTTTTTCAAAATTGACAGGATGGCCTTCATTCCACTTAGCCACTAACCAGCTGTGCGGATAAGAATGATTAGGACTACCTTTAAATACCGGAAGAGAGATAGGGACTTGCAAAAATGGGGCGATTTTGGGAAGCCACTCATATTCTTTATTGATACTTTTATCGACACTTCCTGTCTCCCACTCGACCCTAGGGAGGCGAACAATATGCTCACTCCCTAAGCGAAATAATGCATTGTCAGTACCACTAGAGGTAATACGTTCTAACGGCAAATTAGCCCACTCTGGGCATTGATTTTTAATAAGCGAATAAACAAGGCCCTCGTTTATTTCCAATTCATTTTCATGCATTTTTGTCATTACTTATCTCGCAATATCTGGTCTGAAGCGTCAGTGTGCCTATTCCCTTTTTATTTTAAATTCTAAGATGGAAGGAAATCGATTTGGCATCATAGATGATTTCCTCACCCCAATTTTTTTACACCCCATTCTTAGATAAAAATTTTCCGCATTAGGATCTACCCATATTATAAATTCATTTTTTCCAAATGCCTTGGCCGTTTGACAGCAAGCGTCCCACATTTCTTGCCCGAGCCCTCCTCCAATATGGTCTAGATGCAAAAAGAAATAGTCTAATTCAAGAGCGTTATCATCACACAAAATGAACGCATAAAAACCAATTAATTTATTGTCCTTAAACACAAGCGTGGTTAAACCAGCTTCCAAATGATACGGCTTTACACACAGTTCTTTCATGAATTTATCCATGAATAACTGATCATACCCCCAGTGTGCTTTTGAAAGACGTAAAAGTTGGTTGACCAAATCCAAGTCGTTTAATGTTCCAATTTTTAACATTAATGCCATTTCAAAGTTCTTTAAATATGTTTAATCATTAAATAATAACGTTCATTGTTTCTAGAAAATTCTGAAACTATTGTAAATCCTGCCTTTTCATAAACATGCTTTGCTTTAGGATTATTTTGATTTGGATCAATAATAAAAGTATCCACGGTTGGGTCTATTTCCTTTTTTATGAATTGAGTAAATACCTTAAGCGTTTTGGGTGCGTGTCCTTTCCCCAAGTAGTTGGCGTTCCCAATAGCAAAATCAATGCTGCAAGTCGTTCCGCTCTTTGACAAATATTCTCGCCAACCTTCTGGCAGGTTTGGAACATCCAAGACTTCCGATGTCATTAATAAACAATAAGGGACATCATCTATTGATCCTATCCAATAAGTAAATATTCCATCATGATAAGGTGTAGGTTCTTTTCTGCCTCTGATAAAGATAGCAATGTCTTTACGATGTTCTGGGCTATTGTCCCAAAACTCTTTTATATGGGGCCCATCTAGCCATTGAAAAATCATTTTTTCATGCCTTAGACCTGCACGCTCAAAATATATCGACTGTTTGTTCATTTTATTACCTATGGCGGTCGCCCTTCCCTTTTGAGATAATCATTTTACTTTTTAAATTAGACATAAGCGATTTTTATGATATCAGAAAAACTTCCAGGCCTGCCTATAGAAACAGGAATTGACTGGCAAGAACCAGTCCCTTTATTACATAAACATGAAAAAGCGTCCCCCTACCCTATCCAATGCCTCCCCAGTATTATCAGAAACGCCGTAAGGGCTTACCATCAATTTGGGAAGCAACCAATATCATTGATTGCCTGTAGCGCACTGGCAAGCGTGTCCCTGGCATGTCAGTCATTAGCGAACGTTGCAAGAGATCGATTATTAATCAGTCCAGTTTCATTGTATTTTTTGCTTGTGGCAATGAGTGGGGAGCGTAAATCCTCTATTGACCATGTATTCAGCCATGCCATCCGAGAATGGGAAGAAAAAACCCGTGCTAAATTAGAGCCAGAAGTCAGAGTAGCCCGCACCTTGCATCAAGCCTGGTATGCTGAAAAAGAAGGAATATTAAATCAAATCCGTCGTTCTTCATTAAATGGCGAAGATCCCCGCGTGTTAAAAGACTTGTTTGTAGAGGTAATAAAAAATGAACCTATCGTACCCTTATTGCCTGAGTTGTTTTTTGAAGATACGACCCAAGAAGCCCTCGCCTCGCATTTAGCTAAAGGATGGCCAAGTGCTTCATTATGGAGTGATGAAGGTGGCATAGTCATTAATGGGCATGGAATGCAAAACAATAATACCAAGCTAGTTGCTTTATTAAATAGGCTATGGGATGGAAAAAATTTTACTGCCCATCGCAAAACTTCAAAAAATTTCACTATTACGGATCGACGTTTTACCGTCAGCCTAATGCTTCAACCTCTCATTTTGCAACAGATGTTATCAAGGGGTGAAGGTGTCAATCGACAAAGCGGATTTATGGCCAGATGTTTAATGGCTTATCCAGAAAGTTCCATGGGCGAACGTTATTATGAGGAACCTCCAGAGTCACTGCCAGGGTTATCTACATTTCATGATAGGGTCCTTGCCAGCTTGAGCGCTTCGCTTTCATTAGATAAAAATGGCTGCCATGAAATACCTAATTTACTTTTTTCAAATCCAGCTAAAGCTGCATGGGTCTCTTTTTTTAATGAAATTGAAACAGGTCTTTCGGATGAGTGGTCTAACATTAAAGATTTTGCGAGTAAAGCTGCGGAAAATACTGCACGATTATCTGCACTTTTTCATTTATTCACTGGTCAAAATGGGGAGATAAATTGCGAAAACATAGAGCAAGCGATTGAAATTATTCGTTGGCACCTTACTGAAGCAAGGCGGATTTTTTATGCAAGACCAAAATATACCCACCATGTAGATGCTATCAAATTAATTGATTGGATTGTTGAAAAATCTCTTACCTCCACAACACCACGCCATTTGCAGCAATATGGCCCATTAAGAGAGAAGCAAAGAAGAAACCAAGCAATTGAAATGTTAATCGAATACCATTATTTGAATGAGGCCAATACGGATGGAAAAATGGTGCTATTGGTTAATCCTGTAGTATTTAAAAAATAACAAACAGACCTTTGCTACAATGCTACATTTGCTACAATTTAGAATTATCAAATGAATTATCGTAACCTGTCCCCTGCCCTACCACATCAGAAGAAAATATCCAAAATTTTTTAAAATTAACTCATGCATACAACCTTCCAATGCTTTTTTAGCACGATTTTTCATAAAAACTTGCACTTTATATTAATCAAAAAAATCTATAATTCTCGAACATCGTATATTTTATATAGGGTTCTATTAGAGTTCATTTAAGGTTCAATATTGGGGTTCAATTAATGCTCTATTAGGGTTCAATATTTATAGTTATATTAGGGTTCTATTAGTGTTCTATTAATGCTCTAAAAATATTAAATAAATTTAGGTAGCCTTGCTAAGAAATAATGATTTTAATCACTATCTCTCCGCCTGATTTTTTTAATCCTGGTAAAAATATTATCATTGTATTTGGGGTTCAGTTAGGGTTCAAATATTTTTAACCTAATATTCAATGGGAAATATAAAATATAGCTAGGCTTACAAATAAGCAACTTAATAATTTTCAACCCTTATTAGGGTTCATTTAAGGTTCAAATAAATTCTGCTCAAATATTAATTAGGGTTCTATTAGTATTCAATTAGAGTTCATTTGGAGTTCTAATAAGGTTCATATATTAGGGTTCTAATAGTGCTCAATTAGCGTTCTTTTAGAGTTCATTTATAAATAAAATTTAGGGTTCAATTAAGGCTCACTCAATAGGGTTCTATTGGGGTTCAAATGATACCAATAGAAGTATATTTATTCTTATCAAATAACGATTCATATACTTTTTAAAAATATTTTGGTTTATATTATTCAGTAAAAAAATTAGTTTATATATACTTGACATGTTTATGGCTTATATCTACCATTAAACAATTATCTATAATTAAATTTAATGAAAAGGAACTAACGGTATGGAACCTAAAATGCTGGCTTCAGAAGCCTCGGACTTTCTAAAAGTAACACTACCTGCCATTCATAAACATCTTAAATCAAAAAATCTTGTTTACACTAAAAGTCAAAACAAAGTGTATTTTGGTCATTCAACATCCAAGCAAATATTCAAGCTAGCATTTAGACCAACTTGTTGGAGTTGGCAAAATTTAAAGGGCGGGGTAGGGAAGACTCATTTATCATTTGCAACTGCAATCAGGCTCTCACTATACGGAGCACGGATAGGGGTAATTGATCTTGACCAACAAGCCAACTTTACCCATGCTTGTGGCATTAATGCTGAAGATAAGCCCATCTTGATCGATATCATGCGTGACAATTTGAATATTGAAGATCATATGGTCAAGGTAATGGATGGTCTTGATATTCTCCCAAGCAGAATTGACAACGCTGTGCTAGATAATATTTTTGCTGTAAATAACCTTCCAGTCGATAGGGAGCTTAAAAAAAGAGTAGCGAGATTAAAATCAAAATACGATTTCATCTTTATTGATTGCCCGCCATCATTAGGCGCAACGGTCTCTTCTGCATCACTAGCTGCTGATTACATTGTTGTGCCCGTTGATCCAGAGCGTTTTTCTTTGCTGGGCTTAAACGTCACATTACGCGAGCTAGAAGAAAATATAGCCAAACGATATGAGGCCAATCTTAATATTAAAATCGTATTTAATAAATATGATGGCCGAACAGTATTATCGCATCAAGTTTTGACCTCATTAGTGAAAGACGAAGATTATAATAAACGTCTCTTTAAAACATTTATTCGGACAAGCCAAGACCTTCCTAATTCTGTAGCAAAAAGTAAATCTATTTTTGACTCATTGCGTTCCTCAACCGCAAAAGAAGATATTGATTTATTAGCGAGAGAATTCATTGAATTCACCAGAATCAATAACCAAATTGAAGCAACAACGCACCTTGACAATACCCAAGAACAATCTAATGAAACCGCTGAAATCATGTAGTGAGGAATTTCACGATGCCAAGGATAGATACAGATAACATAAAAACTAATTTTAAAAAGAAAGAATATCGAGCATGGGACAATGATCTGCTCGAACGATTAAAAATTCCTAAAAATAAAAAAGAGGAAGAAACGCCACCGCAGGAAACAGCACAAATAACCGAACCCTCTAAAATTGATCAAAAAGAAAGCTCTTCTGGTTTAGGGTTCGATCAGGGTTCTATTGGGGTTCAATCAGAGTCCAATCAAGGTTCTATTCCAGTCCAATCAGAGTCCAATCAAGGTTCTATTGAAGTTCAATCAGGGCTCAATCGCGGTTCGATTGGGGTTCAAACCGAAGGGAACAATAGGGTTCATTTAAGGTTCGACAATAATGATTGTGAGATTGAAAAACTGATTAGAAAGCTTGGTGGTAACGAACAAAAAATATTTTTTTACATTATCGATATCTGTATTGCCAAGGCCAGTTTATCTACTAATGAAGTG
>JABDBV010000034.1 GCA_013288395.1 Gammaproteobacteria bacterium
TAAGTGCAGGTTCGGCTCACGCAAGGGGAACAAGCAAATTGTGTGGCTAAATGAATAGAGGTTTTTCCAAGTGCGCCAGTGTATGCAGGATTCGTTGAACCATAGATGGAAACCGTAGGCACATCGAGTGCCGCGGCAAGATGACCAAAGCCTGTGTCTACTGCAACCGCTGCTTTTGCATTGGCAAGTAATCCCGCCATCGTTTTGATATCAAGATAAGGCATGACATCCACGATGGGGTTGTGTCTTGCGATGCGTTCCGCTCTTTCCACTTCAATTGGATTACCGCCGCCTATTTTCACTCGGTAGCCAGATGCTCCGGCTAAATCCACGAGCTGCATCCAGTAGGATTCAGGCCATTGTTTGGTGTCCCATGTTGTTCCGTGTAGAAAAACTAAATATTTTTCATTCAGTGATGATGATGGCGGTGGCATGGTTAGCCCAAACACAGGCGCTGTTTCTGGTAGCTTGTAGTTTAATGCCTGACTAAACAATTGGCGCATGCGCAAAATGGCATGTTGATAAAAATTAACCGTGCATTTTTTCTGATATGCGATGGATGCAAGTGACTCACGCGCAGAACCCCAATCCAAACCAACACGCGTCCCTTTTGCTAAGAAGGCAAGAAAAGCGCTTTTTACTAAGCCTTGCGCATCCAGTATCAGATCGTAGTGTTGCTCGTTGAAAGTTTTTTTTAGTTGTCGCAACCCTGTGCGTGTGTCGCTTGATAAAATACCTTTGCGCCAACGGCGCAACGCAACGGGAATAACGCGATCGACTAATGGGTGCCAAGGTGGAATTTCAGCAAAACTATTTTCAACCACCCAATCAAAACGAATGTTCTGCAGCGCATTGCCTGCATCCGTCAAGGCAGGCAGTGTGTGGATAATATCGCCCATGGAAGAAGTTTTAAGTAACAGTACACGCATATTAAGCACCCCATCCGGTCATATTGGCCATCACCTGCTCTGGGAGTATATCTCGCATACAACGATGATGTTTCAAAGGACACGTGCGTTGAAAACAGGGCTGACATTCTAAATTTAATTTCATCACTATTGCATCCGGTGATAAGGGCGGTGTAAAAGCGGGACTCGTGGAACCATATACGGCCACCAGCGGTTTATCGAGTGCGGCTGCAATATGCATCAAACCAGAATCATTCGTTACCACGCCTGATACTAGCGACAACAACACGATGGTTTCAGCGAGTTCTGTACGACCAGAAATATTTTCACAACGGTTTTCAGTCAATGACATAATTTTTTCAGTGACGGGACGATCTTTAGGTGAACCAAACAACCAAATATCCCATCCTTCTGTAATTTTTTTGTTGGCGATGTCTGCGTAATATTCTTCTGGCCAGCGTTTGGAAGGGCCAAATTCAGCGCCTGCGCATAATGCTAATACTGGCCGTCCACGCCAGAGTGGTTTGTGTTTAGCAAGTACGGCTGCTTGCGACTCCGCTGTGATATCAAATCGAGGAAAAAAAGTTTGTTGTGGCAATGGCGCATCTGCTGGTAATCCCAATGCCATGTATTGATTGATCATGAGTGGATAACGTTTCTGATCAAGTCGTCTGCTATCATTTAACACGCCGTATCGGCACTCACCAAGCCAGCCTGTGCGCAATGGAATCTTGGCAAACCACGGAATCAGCGCTGCTTTAAATGAGTTTGGCAGCACAATTGCTTGATTATAGTGGCGCGCACGCAGTGTTTTAGCGAATTGATAGCGCGCACGCAATTTGAGTTCGCCATGGGTAAAAGGCATTTCAATGGCTTCGGATACTTCAGGCATACGTGAGAGTAATGAAAATGTCCAAGCGGACGCTAATACATCAATGATAACGTTTGGATCACGATGCTTCAAAAGCTTTAATAAGCTTTGCGCCATGACCATGTCCCCTACCCAAGCGGGACCGATAATTAGGATTTTTTTAGGCTTCATTTCGTCGATGTCATATCTTTTAATATATATTTAGCGCTGCAATAAGGACATATTACCGCGCCTGTTTCTTCAATGGGCAAATAAACTCTTGGGTGCGCATCCCACACCCGTTTATCCCGGGGTGGGCATGAAAGCGGCAAATCAGCTTGTGTGACCTCATAGAGTCGCTGGGTGCAAGCTTGATCATCGGTGCCGGTCTTTTTAAGCACAGTTTTTCTCCGGTTTGGGGGTAAAACGTTGGGCATAATAACTGATTTGATGGGTTATTGACAGACTCAGCTTGTTATTGCTATAAAATTTGCTTGCATCCTGCCTAGATTGTATATAAACTATACAGTCATAAAATGACATAATAATCATCCATCAAAACGAGGCAGGTATGGCGGTCAACAGGCACCCTTATAGATTATCTAAATTAAGCGACAGGGCCTACGATGTACTCAAAAAATCCCAGACGGATTATTTGAAGACAAATGGCTTTTTTTCTGCTGATATTTTTTCGATTTCATCCGATGCGCCCAGTCAAGCACAGGCAGCTATCGATATAGCAAATCGTGTGACGTTTGCCATCTTTCTGCAAGCAGTGATTGATAATGATGTAGCAATGGTAAAAAAATGTTTAGAAGCGGAACCCGACTTAATAACGGGACAACCAGATAAAAATCTGGTGGTTGAGAGCAAGCGCACTTGGCAGAAATTTTATGCAGAACCGGCGCTGACGATGGCAGTGAAGCGTAAACAAATTAAAATGGTTGAATTGTTGCTGCCTTATTACGATAAACTTCCGCAGACTGAGGATGTTCTAAAATCGAAAGCAGAAGCCTTATCTACTTGGGCTTCTTATGAAATACAAAAAAACGCAGCAGGTGTAGATGAAATTATTATTCCAGAAGAATATGCTGCCTATGCGCAATCATTGATTAATGTATTCATAGAAGAAACGTTTCCGAATGGTGTACCTGG
The DNA here is from genome assembly GCA_013288395.1 of Gammaproteobacteria bacterium. GTDB lineage: Bacteria > Pseudomonadota > Gammaproteobacteria > DSM-16500 > DSM-16500 > Aquicella. Next base: position 2,914 of record JABDBV010000034.1, read on the forward strand.
CGAAAACGATATTCCCGTGAATGTCGTATTAAGTAAGCAAACCGAATTGACACTCTCGTCCTTGCTAAACATATTGGTGCCAAAAAATGCTGTGAAGTTAGATGAGCATATTGATGTAGAATTACTGCTGCTTGCTATCTACAAAGCTTACAGTAATAACTTTCCAAGCTTCGGTTTAAATTGGGATAAACTCGATATATTTTGTATTCGAGCAATGGGTTTAACACAGAGTGCTTCCATACCAGAAACCGCGGAGCTTTTCTGCGAAGGTTTTGAGTATGTTGTCACTGCGTTAGAAAAAGGAAATGAGAAGGAAATAAACACACAGGCGGCGGCATTCAAGTTGAAAGATGGCGAAGCATTTTATCGGACTGATCGTGATGCACGTCTTGGATTGGGTGCTGATTTTTTTTGTGGAGCGTTTGGCGGGTGCCGCACGCTGGATGGGCGGGGACTAGGCGGCATTCTCCTTTTAGAAAAAATATTTCAAAATAAAATGGTGAAATTTCAGAACATTGTTCGACAATTTCAGCAACAACCAAACCAACATTCTACGGATCATAAGCCATCGGGGTGTTCGATATCCTAATGTGACGAAAACGAGGTAGATTGTGGCGGTCAACAGGCATATCGTTCTTGTCTTTGGGAATGCCATGTTATGCAAAAACAATAAATTTATTGAAATAACCCCGGAAATAAAAAACATTTCATCCGGGCTACAACTTAATTAAGATAATGTTGCGGTTTATAAAGGGAAAGCGGGCATGATGAAAGCGCAAGTGATTAAACAATTTGGTGATCCATCGGTATTCGAGTTAATGGATGTTCCTCTGCCTACACTAAAGCCTGGGCAGGTATTAATAAAAGTCGCAGCGACTAGCATTAATCAAATTGACTGCAAAATTCGTAGCGGCGCAGTCCCCGCCCTTTCTCCTGAATTTCCGGCCGTTTTAAATGGCGATGTGGCTGGTGTGATTACTGCCGTGGCGCCTGATGTGCAAAACGTTAAGATAGGTGATGAAGTTTATGGTTGCGCGGGTGGTCTTAGGGGTACACCTGGTGCACTTGCGGAATTTATGCTAGCAGATAGTAAATTAATCGCTAAAAAACCAACATCCTTGTCCATGGCAGAAGCGGCAGCCTTACCCTTAGTGACGATTACTGCTTGGGAAGCTTTGTTCAAAAAAGCAAAATTAACTGCCAATAAAAATATTTTAATCCATGGGGGCGTGGGTGGGGTTGGGCATATTGCCGTACAATTAGCAAAATGGTGCGGCGCGAATGTTTATGCGACCGTGCTTAAAAATGAAGATTTTTCTTTAGCTAAATCATTGGGTGCTGATGAAATAATTAATGCTAAAGAAGAAGAGGTAGAAAAATATGTGGCACGTCTTACCCAAGGTAAGGGGTTTGATGTTGTATTTGATACTATTGGAGGTAGTAACTTAGATCGATCGCTTTTTGCCGCAGCGATGAATGGCTGTGTCGTCACTACGGTTGCTCGATCTACGCATGATTTAACACCCATGCATAATAAAGGGCTGAGTTTGCATGTCGTGTTCATGCTGCTGCCGATTTTGACCGGCATTGGACGTGAAGAACATGGGGAAATACTTTCAAAAGTCGCCGAGATTGTTAACCAAGGAAAACTGAAACCTCTGATTGACCCGCATCAGTTCACTCTTGAACAGATTAGTGATGCGCACAGGCTATTGGAGTCAGGGAAGGCACGAGGGAAAGTGGTATTATCAATAAAAAACCAACATTAAATACCAGGTACAGTTATAAATCATCCATCAGAACGGAATAAATATGGCGGTTAACAGACAGGTTTCTAAATTAACAGACAGAACATTTGATGTACTCAAAAAATCCCAGTCAGATTACTTGAAAAAACATGGCTTCTTTTCTGCCGACATTTTTTCTATTTCATCCGATACGCTTAGTCAAGTGCAGGCAGCTACAGACATAGCTGAACGCGTTACGTTTGCCATATTTTTGCAAGCAGTAATGGATAATGATCTAAGAACAGTAAAAAAATGTTTAGCGGCTGAACCTGAATTAATATTAGGACGGCCAGATAAAAATCTGGTGATCGAAAGCAAACTGACTTGGCAAAAATTTTATGCTGAAAATGCATTGATGATGGCTGTAAAACGCAGACAAATTAAAATAGTCGAACTGCTACTATCCTATTACGATAAACTTCCGCAAACTGAGGATGTTATAAAATCGAGGACGGAAGCCTTGTCTGCTTTTGTCTTCTATGAAATACAAAAAAACGTAAAAGGTGAGGATGAAATTGTTATTCCGCAAGAATATACTGCCTATGCGCAATCATTGATTGATGCATTCAAAGAAGAAACGTTTCCGAATGGCGTCAATGATGACGGTGTTCCACTGAATGTAGCACTATGTGAAAAAACAGAGTTGACACTCTCATTCTTGCTTAACCTGTTGGTACCAAAAAAGGCAGTGAAGTTAAATGAACATATTGATGTAGAATTACTTCTGCTTGCTATCTATAAAGCTTACCGAAATGATTTTCAAACCTTCAATTATAATTGGAATCAGCACGCTGCATTATGTATTCGACTGATAGGTTTAACACAAAGTGTTTCCATACCAGAAACCGCGGAGATTTTCTGTGAAGGCATTAATGATATAGTCACTGCGTTTGAAAAAGAGAAAGTAATAAGCGCACCGGCAGTGGCGTTCAAGTTGAAAAGTAGCGAAGCATTTTACCGCTCAAGCCGGGAGGCTCATCTTGGTTTAGGCGTCGAATTTTTATGTGGAATATTTGGGTTTGCGCGCTTACGATTGGAATCGTTGCTCGAGGTAGGGTGGGCCCTTGAGAGTTGGAAAAATCATATCGAGCAAAAACAACAAAAATTTGAAACATTATGCAGCAATTACCCTACTAGCTGGGCCATTCCTTCTTTTAAGCCAATGGTGTGACGGAAATTTAACTGCGTTGCTGCACCATCTACCGCTGCATAAGATGCGCGAATGTCGCCAGCGCGGGCAGGGGCATAAACTAATTGGGCGGGCTTATCTCCTGCTTGTTCCAAGTATTTGATCATATCTAACAACGATTCTGGTACACCAGTTGCAATATTGAGCGCGCCGGTTTCTTTACTTTTTAGTGCCAGCACATTTGCTGCAGCCACATCTTTTACATTGATAAAATCACGTGACTGCAATCCATCGCCGAAAATAGTTAATGCGGTTGAATTTTTATAAGCCTCTAGAAAACGGCTGATAACACCGGAATAAGGTGAAGCGGGATCTTGACGCTCGCCGTACACATTAAAATAACGCAAGGCGAGACTCGTTACGCTGTGTAAATCTGCATATAATTTTGCATACTCTTCCGCTTGGCGTTTTTTGTAAAGCATAAGGCGAAACAGCCGCTGTCTGAATGACTCTATCATCACGGCAAGGTAATTCAGTGGTATTTCCATACACTGCCGCACTGGATGCATAAACGAATCGGATTGGACGTCTTGCTTTGCGTATGCCTTCCAGCATATGCAAGACCCCTTGTGTGTTTATTTGAAATGAATAAATGGGATCTTCAATAGAAACAGGGACAGAAGTGATCGCTGCAAGATGCAAGACTGCATCACAGCTTGCAATTAATTCTTCTACAAAAGGTAACTCTAGTATATCGCCTTCGATGAATTCAAGGTTGGGATGGCGCAAATTAACATTGTTTAACTTACCTGAGGAAAGATTATCTAGGACAACGACATCCGCACCTTGTTGAAGTAACAAATCCACTGTATGCGAACCAATAAAACCAGCTCCGCCTGTCACTAATATACGCTGCATCATCTGGCTGCAAACGCCGTGGACGTTAATGGCACCCAGGTACGGTATAAACTGATGCCGATATAAAGCAGTAAGTAACCAATGGATACTGCCACTAGAAAATGATTAGACGCGGGATATATCCACAACAGACCCGATGTCGCCGCTCCCCAGCAGAGTGTCATTAACACCATGCCTAAACGAAGCAATTTATTATTCGTGAGGTAATCCATTCGTGAGGGATAAATATATTTAATGGGAACGAAACTCAGCACAGCCAATATCAGTAATATCGCCATGTTGGTGATATTACTCATTTGCCAGAAAAACAAATAAAACACGGCAATATTCCAATAACTGGGAAAGCCTTTAAAAAAGTGATCGGAGGTTTTGGCATCTACTTGTGTGAATTGATAAGCAGAGGAAAAAGTAATAATCATGACACAAAACACGCGCCAATGGGTCGGCAACAAATTGGTTACCAACAAAAAGAAACAAGGAACAATAGTGTAATTTACAAAATCAACGATATTATCTAGTAACTCACCATTAATCTCTGGCACAGCTTCCTTGATTTTAACTTTACGAGCAAAGATGCCATCTACCGCATCAATGACGATAGCAGCACCCATCAACCAAAGCGCTAGTAATAAGTTGTATTCATAAATAGCCAGCAGCGAGAGTAAAGCAACACAAGCACCACTCGCTGTAAACGCATGGATGAGCCAGCCCAGCGTACGCTGGGTAAAACTGACTTGCTTCAATGGATAATCATTTTTCAATGCGATCTCTCCTCAGTTGCTATTATCAATACCATCGCACCCACTAAACCGGACAAAACTGAGCCTATTATGACACCAAGCCGCATTTCTGATAAATAGACAGCCGCTTCTTGTTGAAAAGAGAGCGTACCAAGAAAGAGACTCATAGTAAAACCGATTCCGCCGAGCAGTGCTACGCCATAAATTGACAACCAGGTGGCCCCTTCAGGTAGCTTTGCGAGGCCTGATTTGACGAATAACCAGGTAAAACCGAATACGCCTACTTGTTTGCCTATAAATAAGCCGAGAGCGATGCCCAGCACCAGGCCATTAAATAATGTACTGAACGACATCCCTGCAAATGAAAACCCGGCATTCGACAGCGCAAAGAGCGGAATGATGAAATAGGCGACCCACGGATGTAAAAAGCTTTCTAATTGACTGGATGGCGATTGGCCTTGATGATCCTCGACTGGAATGGCAAACGCGAGCAGTACGCCTGCAATAGTGGGATGCACGCCTGAATGATACAAGCACACCCATAATAAAACGCCTATAAATAAATAGGGAAGAAGTGAGCGTACTGGATAGCGATTAAGTAAATAGAGCACCACCAGCAACAATGCCGCTTGAAATAGCATTAAATAAGATAAGGACTGGGTGAAAAAAAGAGCAATAATAATGATCGCACCGATATCATCAATAATCGCTAATGCCAACAAAAACACTTTCAACTGTACCGGAATCCGGCGGCCTAATAGTGACAATACCCCCAGCGCAAAGGCGATATCGGTAGCGACAGGCGTTGCCCAGCCCTTCAGCGTGTTATCGTTGTTCGCATTGATAACATAATAAATAAGAACCGGAACCAGCATGCCGCCCACCGCTGCTGCCGTTGGTAATAAGATCTTTGCAAAATGGGATAAGGGGCCACTAAAAAAATTCCGTTTCAGCTCAAGGCCGACTACTAGAAAAAAAATAGCCATCAAGCCTTCGTTGATAAATAGCTGGAACGTACGCGTAAACTGCTGATAGATAACCCCAAGTGGTGAATTTGCCCAAACCATCCCGAGTGTTGCCATCAGAAGCAGAAGGATGCCGCTCCCTGACTCCAGCGCTAAAAATTGTTTTAATATTTTCTGCATAAGTAATTTACAGTATTGTGTTTCAAGCGGTTATGCAATAAATTCAGCAGACTACCGTCGTTTTTTGTTTTCTTAAGGAGCTTTGTGAATGCCTATCTCAACCATGTCTGATTTTGATCTGAAAGGAAAGCGGATCTTAATTCGAGAAGATTTTAACGTCCCCCTCAAACACGGTGTGATCACCAGCGATTTGCGCATCCGCGCAGCATTGCCCACCATTAAGGAGGCGCTCAAAAAAAATGGCAAAGTGATGCTCATGTCTCACTTAGGCCGCCCAGCAACCTCGGGTTACGATGAAGCCTTTTCTCTCGCGCCGGTAGCACAACGATTATCCAAATTATTAAAAATGGATGTTCCGCTTATTCAGCATTGGATAGACGGGGTGAATATGGGTGAATCTCAAGTGGTGTTGTTAGAAAATGTGCGCTTTCAACATGGCGAAACAGATAACAACGTAGAACTTGCCAAAAAAATTGCATCGCTCTGTGACATTTTTGTCATGGATGCATTCGCCACCTCGCATCGGGCTGAATCGTCCACTTGCGGCGCGATCAAATATGCAAAACAAGCTTGTGCGGGCCCGTTATTGCTTTCTGAATTAGAAGCCTTGAGTAAAATCATGGAAAATCCTGCTCATCCAGTAGTCGCTATCGTCGGCGGCTCCAAGGTTTCTACTAAGTTATCGCTGCTTAACTCCTTGGTTAAAAAAGTGGATGCGCTAATCATTGGCGGCGGTATTGCCAATACCTTTTTAGCCGCTGAAGGTTATACGGTGGGTAAATCGTTATATGAACCTGATTTACTGGATGAAGCAGAACGATTAACGATTGAAGCAAAACAACGCAAAGCGGAAGTTCCCTTACCCATCGATGTGGTGGTAGCGGAACGGCTATCTGAAGACTCTGAATCGTATGTGCGACTCGTCTCCCAAATTGATGATAAAGAAAAAATCTTCGACATGGGGCCTGATACGATCAAGCTTTTTGTTAGTATCATCAAAAAAGCCAAAACCATTTTGTGGAATGGCCCCATCGGCGCCTTCGAAATTGAAGAATTTTCTAATGGCACACAAGCCATCGCCAAAGCGATTGCTGAAAGCAAAGCGTTTAAAGTGGCGGGCGGTGGTGATACACTGGCAGCCATAGAAAAATACCACCTTGAAAGCAAAATTGACTATATCTCAACGGGTGGCGGTGCGTTTCTTAACGTACTAGAAGGTAAAAAATTGCCTGTGATTGCAGCATTAGAAGAACGCGCTACTGTAAAACAAGAAAAAGTGTCGTAGTGGTAGCTACGTTCCTCGTTCAATCATTATCATTTATAGATCCTCGCTTCGCGGGGATCATACTTTAAACTAGGAACTCATTCTGCATGAACCAGCTACGCCGCACCAAAATTGTAGTCACTCTTGGCCCCTCTCTCGACAATCCAGATATGCTTGAACGTGTCATTCTGGCAGGTGCGGTGGTTTTTCGTGCTAATTTTTCGCATGGTGAAATCAACGTGCATGAGAAACGTATAAAAATGGTGCGTGACATTGCTGCGCGGCATCACATTACTGTTGCGCTATTAGTGGATTTGCAAGGTCCAAAGATACGTATTGGTCGATTTAAAAATAAAAAAATTCTGTTGAAAGAAGGACAGCCTTTTACGCTGGATACCGCAATGGATGAAAATGAGGGTGATGAACATAGCGTATCACTTGGTTACAAATCTCTTCCGCAAGATGTGCGCATCAACGACACATTACTGCTTGATGATGGCCGACTTGTTTTTACTGTCACGCGTGTTGAACCTACTAAAATTCATTGTCTAGTGGTGGTGGGCGGTGAATTATCCAATAACAAAGGTATTAATCGTTTAGGTGGCGGCTTATCAGCTGCGGCACTCACAGAAAAAGATCATGAACATATTAAAGATGCAGTTCGCTTTGAAGCGGACTACATTGCCGTGTCTTTTCCCCGACATGCGGATGATATTAAAGAAGCACGTGTGTTGGTAAAAGCAGCGGGCGGTAATGCGGGCATCATCGCAAAAATTGAGCGCTCGGAGGCTATTGATAATCTAGAAGGTATTATTCAAGCATCCGATGCCATTATGATTGCGCGCGGTGATTTAGGGGTAGAAATTGGCGATGCAGAATTACCTGCCGCGCAAAAAAAGATTATTATCGTATCTCGCATTTATAATAAACCTGTTATTACAGCGACGCAGATGCTTGAATCCATGATTTTGAACACCATCCCTACCCGTGCGGAAGTATCAGACATTGCAAATGCAGTACTCGATGGTACAGATGCCGTCATGTTATCTGGTGAAACAGCGGTTGGTTTGTATCCTGATAAAGCGGTTGCTGCGATGGATCGTATTTGTTTGAGTGCTGAGAAACATAGCCACATCAAAGCGAATAATCATTCAAATGGCCAGCAACTTAAATATGTGGATGAAGCCATTGCTGGGGCGACGATGTTTACTGCCAATCACTTAGACATCAAAGCTATCATTGCACTGACGGAATCTGGCACGACACCGCTACTGATGTCTCGTATTAATTCTAATATTCCTATTTATGGCTTAAGCCGTTATGACACTACATTGCGACGCATGACTTTATATCGTGATGTGTACCCTATTCCATTCGATGCGACCCATATTGATCGCCGTGTTCTCAATCAATCTGCTATTTCCGCACTGAGTGAGCGCGATATTCTTAGAAAAGGCGACCTCGTTATTATTACTAAAGGTGATTTAATTGGGGTGCATGGTAGAACGAATTCTATGAAAATAGTCACTGTTGGTGATTAGCCGCCATATGTTTACTGATGGGCACAAATATTCACTAATGGAGAGATACTCGCGCAAACATAGGCGCTACCGACACCCTTCGGCGAAGCGCTAATATTACCTGTCCCAGCAAACAAGCCTGAATAAGTATCATTTTGTTGAACTTTTTTGGGTGTATCAATGATATCTCCGCCATTTCCATAGGTCATCGTATTCATAAAATATTCTTGTGAGAATAAATAGATTACTTGATATGTAGCGCTCACGGAAGGAGATGGCGGTACCGGCGGTGTTGGCGGTACGGGTGAGGGTGTCTGTGGAATTTCGCCTAAAATACTGGCTGTTAATCCAGTAGGCAATACTGCTTGATAGTTACTTGCAGAAGAGCCACTTAAGCCTAAATAACTTACTGCGACGCTAATGTTTGTTCCTGGGTTTGCATTAGCAAAATTTGCAGTATAGCTTGAAGTATTAAGACTAACGTTATCACCTGAATAAACACCAGATAATGTGGTGGAACTAAAGTTCAATGTGGCGGAGGTATTGCCATCATAGTTTTTATTATTCGCGCTGGCACCGGAGACACTAACAGATGCCGCTGTAATGCTACCAACATTACCGCTAACTGTATTGGCTGCCAATTGATAATTGCCTGCTGAAGAACCGCTAATTGCTAATCCATTGGCAGAAATTTGTATGCCTGATCCTACATTCATACTTGCATAAGCGCCTGTGCTTGGATTATTCAAATTAACCGTATCGCCGCTATAGACGCCTGATAATTGATAATTATTATTCGCAATCGCAGCAGAGGTTGATTGATCATACACTTTGGATATGTTTCCCACTAAGCTGGTGGTTAAGGTGGCTGGTGTAATATTAGCCGCTAAGCCAGATGGTTGTAAGACAGAATAATTGTTAGAGCTTGATCCGCTTAATACAAATCCGGAAGCTGTTACAGGAATATTATTGCCTACATTTTGATTAGCAAATATACCCGTTCCTGAGCTGACGGATACCGTATCACCTATTATTACACCAGATAAGTTGGCAGAGCTGGTATTTAAGGTAGCAGCAGTGGATGCATTATAGACTTTATCATTCGCTGTGACGTTAGTAACAGTTAATGCTTTTTGTGTAATGCTGGCTGCGACACTGAGACTAGTAGGTGTGTAGTGATAATCGCTAACTAAACTTCCATTACTGCCGCTAACGCTATTAAGCGCTATACCGCTGACTGTTACTTGGTTGGCAGCCAAGACTTGTGAACTATTATAAGCGCTGCCTGTGTTTGTCAATGTGGCAGCCGTATCACCTGATACGAATCCCGTAACGTTATAAGTTGGCGCAAAGCCTACAGGCGCATTCGTTGTAGCATCATAAACTTTGGTGACACCCGTATTGGTTAAGCTTGCAGTTAATCCTTTAGGCGTAATCGTTGCAGATACATTTAAGCTAGTTGGTGTGAAGCTATAGTCACTGGTTAAGCTGCTATTGCTGCCGGTGATGCTTACCAATGCAAGACCACTGACAGTTACCTGCGTTGCATTTACTACATGTGCATTGTTATAAACAATGCCAGTATTTGTGATTGCGGCTGAGGTATCGCCTGATACTAATCCAGCAAAGCTATAGGTAGGTGTAAAGCCAGCAGGTGCGCTCGTTGTACCATCGTAAGCTTTGGTTACACCACTGTTGGTTAAGCTTGCGGATAATGAAGCTGGTGTAATAGTTGCTGATACAGTTGCATTAACATTCACACTGTAATCAGTTGCTGCACTTGAATTACTACCGGTGATGCTGCTTACTGCTATACCACTCGTAGTAACAGTCGTTGCTGCTAAAACATGCGCACTATTATAGACACTACCAGTATTTGTCAGTGATGCTGCTGTATCGCCTGATATAAAGCCTGTTACATTGTATGTAGGTGTAAAACCTGCCGGTGCCGCTATTGTACCATCATAAACCTTGGTAACACCCGTATTGGTTATGCTTGCAGTTAACGCTTTAGTAGTAATTGTTGCAGATATATTAGCGGTTGCATTGACGCTGTAATCAGTTGCAGCACTTGAATTACTACCGGTGATGCTGCTTATTGCTAGACCACTCGTTGTAACTGTGTTTGCTGCTAAAACGTGTGCACTATTATAAGCACTACCGGTATTAGTCAACGATGCTGCCGTATCACCTGATACAAAGCCTGTTACATTGTATATAGGTGTAAAGCCAGCTGGAGCGCTTGTCGCACCATCATAAACTTTGGTGACACCCATATTCGTTAAGCTTGCAGCTAATGCTTTAGGAGTAATCGTTGCTAATACATCCAAGCTGCTTGGACTATAGCTATAATCACTGGTTAAGCTGCTATTGCTGCCTGTAATGCCAGTTAGAGCAAGACCACTCACTGTCACTTTCGTTGCGCTAGCCACATGCGCACTATTGTAAGCACTGCCTGTGTTAGATAAAGTGGCTGATGTATCACCAGCCACTAAGCCAGTAAAGTTATATGTTGGAGTAAAGCCTACTGGTGCCGCTGTTGTTGCATCATAGACTTTAGTCACACCAATATTCGCTATCGTTGCCGCTAAGGCTTTAGTTGTAATCGTTGCTGATATACCTGCGGTTGCATTCACACTGTAATCTGTCGCCGCACTTGAATTACTGCCAGTGATGCTGCTTACTGCTAGACCACTCGTTGTAACTGTGTTTGCTGCTAAAACATGCGCACTATTATAAGCACTACCGGTGTTAGTCAACGATGCTGCTGTATCACCTGATACAAAGCCTGTTACATTGTATGTAGGTGTAAAGCCTACAGGTGCTGTTGTTGTACCATCATAAACCTTGGTGACACCCGTATTGGTTAAGCTGGCAGCTAATGTTTTAGGAGTAATCGTTGCTAATACATCCAAGCTGCTTGGACTATAGCTATAATCACTGGTTAAGCTGCTATTGCTGCCTGTAATACCTGTTAAAGCAAGACCACTCACTGTCACTTTCGTTGCACTAACCACATGCGCGCTATTATATGCACTGCCCGTATTTGATAAGGTTGCTGTTGTATCACCCGCCACTAAGCCAGTAAAGTTATATGTTGGAGTAAAGCCTACTGGTGCCGCTGTTGTTGCATCATAGACTTTAGTCACACCAATATTCGCTATCGTTGCCGCTAAGGCTTTAGTTGTAATCGTTGCTGATATACCTGCGGTTGCATTCACACTGTAATCTGTCGCCGCACTTGAATTACTGCCAGTGATGCTGCTTACTGCTAGACCACTCGTTGTAACTGTGTTTGCTGCTAAAACATGCGCACTATTATAAGCACTGCCGGTGTTAGTCAGCGATGCTGCTGTATCACCTGATACAAAGCCAGACACGCTATATGTTGGCGTAAATCCTACTGGTGCACTCGTTGTACCATCATAAACTTTGGTAACACTCGTATTGGTTAAGCTTGCTGCTAATGTTTTAGGTGTAATCGTTGCTAATACATCCAAGCTGCTTGGACTATAGCTATAGTCACTGGTTAAGCTGCTATTGCTGCCTGTAATGCCGGTTAAAGCAAGACCACTCACTGTCACTTTCGTTGCGCTAGCCACATGCGCGCTATTATATGCATAACCAGTATTTGAAAGAGTGGCAGAGGTATCACCAGATACTAAGCCTGTGAATGAATAAGTAGGTGTGAAACCTACTGGTGCCGCTGTTGTTGCATCAAAGACTTTTGTTACTCCCGTGTTTGATATGTTTGCGGATAATGAAGCTGGCGTAATAGTTGCTGATATAGGTGCACTTGCATTCACACTGTAATCTGTCGCCGCACTTGAATTGCTACCGGTGATACTGCTTACCGCTATACCACTCGTCGTAACCGTCGTTGCTGCTAAAACATGTGCACTATTATAGGCACTACCGGTATTAGTCAACGATGCTGCCGTATCACCTGATACAAAG
>JABDBV010000035.1 GCA_013288395.1 Gammaproteobacteria bacterium
GCCACATATTAGCCCCATCAGAGGGCGCTTTATCCGGGTTAGGATGCGTTTCCATAAAAAGTCCAGCAACACCCGCCGCCATTGCGGCACGCGCGAGCACAGGAACAAATTGACGCTGACCGCTTGAACTAGTACCAGCCGCTCCTGGCAATTGCACAGAATGCGTTGCATCAAATACAACCGGACAACCCGTATCACGCATCACAGCGAGTGAGCGCATATCAGATACTAAATTATTATAACCAAAGGAGGCACCACGCTCGCACACCATAATAAGTTGGTTCCCTGTTTCACGCGCTTTCTCCACCACATTCTTCATTTCCCATGGTGAAAGAAATTGTCCTTTTTTAATATTGACTGGAATACCTTGCTTCGCTACCGTCTGTATATAATTCGTTTGACGGCATAAAAATGCAGGCGTTTGCATCACATCCACCACTTTCGCTACTTCTTCAATCGGCGTGTCTTCATGCACATCAGTAAGTACCGGCACTCCCACTTGTTTTTTAACTGCAGCTAAAATCTGCAATCCCTTTTCCAATCCCAACCCTCTGAAACTGTTAACAGAAGTGCGATTCGCTTTATCAAACGAGGATTTATAAATAAACGGAATATTGAGTGCATCCGTTATTGCTTTTAATTCACCCGCCGTATCAATGGCCAATTGCTCGCTCTCAATCACACAAGGGCCTGCAATTAAAAAGAAAGGTTGATCAATGCCTACATTAAAACCGCATAATTTCATTGGTTCGCAACCTCACTTAATTTTGTTTTTTTTTCATTATTCGCTTTAGCCGCGCGTATAAAATGAGTAAACAAGGGATGGCCATCACGCGGTGTGGAAGTAAATTCTGGATGAAATTGGCAGCCTATAAACCAAGGATGGTTTGGCAACTCAACCAACTCCACTAAATTATCTTGTGAACGTCCAGACACTTTCAGACCCGCCTTTTCAATAGCAGGCAATAAAGTGTTATTCACTTCGTAACGGTGACGATGTCGCTCCACCACCACTTCCTTGCCATATAATTTCCGCGCCAACGAATCTTTTTCCAAGAAACAAGACTGGCCGCCTAAACGCATAGTCCCACCCACATCGGATTTATCACTGCGCTGCTCTTTCTCACCCGTTTGCCCAGTCCACTCAGTGACTAACGCCACCACTGGATAAGGTGTTGCCGGATCAAATTCACTACTGTTAGCTTTATTCATACCAGCGAGATGACGCGCATATTCAATAATAGCGATTTGCATGCCTAAACAAATACCAAAATACGGAATATTATTTTCACGCGCATACTGCACCGCCAATATTTTTCCTTCCACACCGCGTTTACCAAATCCACCTGGAACCAAAATAGCATCCATGCGTGACAACAATGCTTCTGCACCTTGTCGTTCTAATTCTTCGGAATCGATGTATACAATATCCACATGAGTGCGCGTTTGGATGCCCGCATGCCTCAATGCTTCAGACAATGATTTATACGATTCGGTCAAATCCACATATTTGCCGACCATCCCAATGGTGACGGTGGCATCAGGATGACGATAAGCATCCACCACGCGTTCCCACTCACTGAGATCTGCAGGTTTCGCTTCAATGCCCAGATGTTCCACTACAATCTTATCTAAGCCTTGTTTATGCAACTCCATTGGCAATTGATAAATAAAATCCACATCCAACAATGGAATCACCGCCTCTTTCTCAACGTTCGTAAATAAAGCAATCTTCGAGCGCGCACTGTCAGGAATGGGCCGATCACAACGGCATAATAAAATATCTGGTTGAATACCAATGGAACGCATTTCTTTCACGGAATGTTGCGTAGGTTTGGTTTTAATTTCACCGGCAGTAGAAATGAATGGCAATAAAGTCAGATGAATAAATAAAGTTTTTTGGCGGCCCAATTCAACACGCATTTGTCGAATTGCTTCCAAAAACGGCAGCGACTCAATATCGCCCACGGTGCCACCAATCTCAATTAAAGCCACATCCACCTTACCAGCCCCTTTGATGATTTGATGTTTAATTTCATCGGTAATATGGGGAATGACTTGCACCGTACCGCCCAAGTAATCGCCTTTGCGTTCTTTGCGAATCACATTCGCATAAACGCGGCCGGTCGTGAAGTTATTGGCTTTAGACATCTTGATACGCGCAAAGCGCTCATAATGGCCCAAATCAAGGTCGGTTTCTGCGCCATCCTCGGTCACAAACACTTCCCCATGCTGAAACGGGTTCATGGTGCCAGGATCGACGTTAATGTAAGGATCGAGCTTCATCAGGTTTACGGTCAATCCACGGGCTTCAAGAATAGCTGCTAATGAGCCAGACGCAACGCCCTTACCCAAGGAAGAAACGACGCCGCCAGTAATGAAAATATATCGAGTCATAGTGATGTGTTTTCTATTTAAAGAATAAGGGAAAATCTTGTAAGAACTTTAGCAAAATCAGCCCAGCGCTGCAATGGAACAATGCACCTCATCAAGCACCTTGACTCCTGCATCATATCCTTTTAGGCTGTTCTAGTTTTAAACGATGCGGGCATGAAAGCTCGACCTTTCTCGATAGGAGACCAGTGCATGTATATGCGGATTTTCATAACGTTAATTATTTTAATTGCCGTCATAATCGGTTTCTGCGCTCTAAAATTTAATAATAGCGATCAACTCATCAAACTCATCTATTTCCGTGATTTTTTTGATGTCTCCTTGCCGATATTAGGATTTGGTGCGTTGATCAAATACCTGTGCTCAGGCTGTGTGTGTGGGTGTTGTAAGAAGTAAGGATGACATTCGATAACGCACGGGGTGTAGCCTGGACACGATTTTTGTGTCCAGGGTAGTGGCTTCGCTATATGCACCATCCTGGACACAAAAATCGTGTCCAGGCTACACCACCTCCCACCCCAACTCCCCCACCTCCACTGCATAATCCTCATGCAAAAAATACCCCACCACCGCAATCAGCCGTCCATCATCAAACAATAACGGAACACGGTTGCGTTCCCACGGCAATACATCCCACTCTAGAAACAAATTCTTCAAAGTATGCCGGCCACGCTTTGCAAATTCCGCCGTTTCACCGCCACGACGAAACTGTACAGTGACTTGCTGAAGTTGTGATGTGAACCCACTTCCCTTCACTAAGCTTGCCTCTAACGTTCTATGCTCTAACTCCAAGGGTTGCTTTAAATCCCATAACAGTGGCTCATTCATAGCAAACACGTCCAAGGGAGGAAGTAGATACAAATCATCTCTATACCGCCGTAACTCTGTTTCCTTCCACCTCACTACGGGCAGTCGATCCCATGCCGCTGTTAACACATCATTCTGAATAGCCAGCATTTTTCTGGTATTAGGCAAACAATACCCATGCTGATGTATCCACGCCCGTAACACTAAGCGTTGTCTTTGCGCTGATAATCGTGATAATGCTCGCACCGATAGCGTGTGCGCGCGCGAACCTTCCGCATGCTTACAATCATCTGCTACATATTCTTCAAGTAAGCTTTGAGATTCGGCGCAGTGTGCACCACTGCGCGCAATCATCCCCGCAGCCGTTGGCCAGCGGGAAGTTAAGCGAGGAAAAATTACATGCCGAATAAAATTGCGCGTTAGATTGGTATTTGCATTTGATTCATCTTCAATCCACTGCAACCCTAGACTAAGCGCATATTCTCGCAATGTAGCGCGAGGAACAGACAAAAAAGGCCTGCCGTGCGCTCCGCGAGCAAAGGGCTTCACAACAGGCATCGCGGCAAGTCCCTTGGTTCCCGCCCCTCGCAAAAGCTGTATCAATACCGTTTCTGCTTGATCATCTACATGGTGGGCAGTGACTAGCACATCATTCACATCCATGCAGTCTGCAAACACTGCATAACGTTTAACGCGTGCCGCTTCTTCTAAACTGCTATCCTCTGCCAAATCGATCTGAATGAGATGCGCTGAAAAAGGAACCTGATAAGCCTCACAAATGCGTGCGCAATGCACTGCCCAATCAGAGGCGTGTGTACTGAGCCCGTGGTTGATGTGAATGGCGCGTAATTGAATGGGGAGATGTAATCTCAGTTCGCTGAAAACCGCTAGTAAAACGTGCGAATCCATCCCGCCGCTGTATGCAATATGAAATGTTTTATCCAGCCCCTGCTGCATACAAAAATCTTTTGCAACAGCGAGCAGCATTATTCACCCAGCCCATAGGCCATAATACGTTTGTAACGATCTTCAACCAGCGTAGAAATAGGTTTTGCCTGCAATGCCGCCAATTGTTGCAGCAATTCTTTTTTAATGGATTGTGCCATTGCATCCACATCCCGATGCGCACCGCCCAATGGTTCTGGGATAATCTCATCGACCAAATTAAGTTGAATAATTTTATCTGCCGTCAAATTCATTGCATCTGCCGCTAATGATGCTTTTTCGGCACTCTTCCAAAGAATGGACGCACAACCTTCTGGTGAAATCACCGAATAAATAGAATATTGCAGCATCATCACACGGTCACCCACCCCAATTGCCAATGCACCACCCGAACCGCCCTCACCAATCACCGTACAAATAATGGGGGTATTAAGACGTGACATCACAAATAGATTACGAGCAATGGCTTCACTTTGATTACGCTCTTCAGCACCAATGCCAGGATAAGCGCCTGGTGTGTCAATAAACGTGATAATCGGTAAATTAAATTTTTCCGCCATTTTCATTAATCGCAAGGCTTTGCGATAATCTTCAGGATTAGGCATACCAAAATTTCGTTCGATTTTTTCATTGGTCTTCCGGCCTTTTTCATGGCCGATCACCATCACCGGTGTGCCCTCTAAACGGGCAGTCCCCGCGATAATCGAGACGCCTGAAGACAACATACGGTCTCCAGAGAGTTCATCAAATTCAGTAAAAATACGAGAAATATAATCGATGGTATGGGGACGCTGGGGATGCCGCGCTAATTGTGTCACCTGCCAGGGGGTCAGCTTGCCAAATGTATCTTTAATTAACAAATTACATTTTTTCTCTAAGCGCGAAATTTCTTCACTCAGATTGATATCTGCATCCGTTCCCACCAAGCGTAGCTCTTGAATCTTCGCTTCTAACTCAGCAATAGGCTGCTCAAAATCGAGAAAATTAATATTCATTTACCACTAACCTTTTTGGTAACGAAAAAGGGGATATCATACATAATTGGCGCATTTCTAGCTAGGGGAAGAGCATCCGAGGCGTTATCTGTATTGAATTAAACCAGAATGGCCAAATAGTGTCAAACATAGACAAGTAGATAAGATCACTAATTTTCGCTTTAATATGGCATTATCTTTTAACACACAAAAACACAGGACTTCCAACCTACATGGAAACCACGTTCATACATCTGCGGTTACATACTGAATACTCCTTAAGCGATGGCATCGTGCAGATCGCATCCCTCATGGAAAAAGCAGCAGACTTTCGCATGCCTGCCGTTGCGATCACTGACATCAGTAATATGTATGCCACTGTCAAATTTTATCAAGCCGCCATACTTGCAGGAATCAAACCCATCATTGGTGTCGATGTACAAGTGGTCAAAGATAAAAACCCCAAAGAAGCATTTAGGCTCACCTTGCTTTGCCAAAATAAACAAGGCTATCTACATCTTTTGCAACTGATCTCAAAGAGTTATTTAGAAGGCCAAAGTAATGGCACACCCTTAATCAATCAATCGTGGCTTGCCTCACACGCTAGCGGTCTCATTGCCTTATCAGGTGCAGAAGAAGGTGATATAGGCAAAGCCCTCTTATCAAACGATAAAGCAGAAGCAACCGCTTGCTTGAAATATTGGCAATCCCTCTTTCCAACGAATTTCTATATTGAAATCAGCCGCACCGGTAAAGCCCAAGAAAAAGAATATGTTTTTTCCGCACTTCAATTAGCGGAAAAATATCGCGTGCCCGTTGTTGCCACCAATGACGTTCGCTTTCTTGAACGCGATGATTTTGAAGCACATGAAGCGCGTGTCTGCATTCAACAAGGCGTGACACTCAATGACCCGCACCGTCCGCGCATTTACACAGAGCAACAATACTTGCGCACCCAGGAAGAAATGAAACGCTTATTCGCAGACATTCCTGAAGCGCTAACCAATACCGTTGAAATTGCAAAACGCTGCAACCTCAACTTTGAACTGGGCATCAATCGCTTACCCCATTTTGATGTGCCAGAAGGCTACACCACAGAAAGCTATTTGTGTGAAGTTGCAAAAGTGGGGCTAAATGATCGCTTCACCTTTTTGAACACCGACCGCACTCCATACGATCAACGCTTGGCTCGTGAACTTGACGTCATTAATAAAATGGGGTTTGCCGGTTACTTCTTAATTGTCGCCGACTTCACCAAATGGTCAAAAGACAATGGTATTCCTGTCGGCCCTGGCCGTGGATCCGGCCCTGGTTCATTGGTTGCGTATGCGCTCAAAATTACTGATCTTGATCCACTCGCATTTGATTTGTTGTTTGAACGCTTCTTAAATCCCGAACGCGTCTCCATGCCTGATTTCGATATCGACTTTTGCATGGAAGGCCGTGATCGCGTCATTGAATATGTCATGCAGCGACACGGACATGACAGCGTGTCGCAAATCATCACCTACGGCACCATGGCAGCAAAAGCCGTCGTACGAGACGTTGGACGCGTACTGGCCTTGGGTTATGGCTTTGTAGACAAAATCGCAAAATTAATTCCATTTGAGTTAGGCATCACGCTTGATAAAGCCATGGAGCAAGAACAATTATTGCGCGAGCGCTATAAACAAGAAGAAGAAGTTCGCACACTGATCGATCTTGCGCGTAAACTAGAAGGCACGACGCGTAACGTAGGCAAACACGCAGGTGGCATCGTTATCGCCCCAGGAAAACTCACCGATTTTGTTCCACTCTATTGCGAACCTAATGAAGCAACACATCCTGTCACGCAATTTGATAAAGACGATGTAGAAGCAGTCGGTCTGGTAAAATTCGACTTTTTAGGCTTAAAAACGCTGACAATCATTGATCGTGCATTGCGCGTCATCAATCATAGCAAACAGCTGCAACAAGAAGCACCCATTGATATTTCCCTGATCCCGTTAAACGATCCACTCACTTATCAATTACTAAAAGCTTGCAAATCAACCGCCGTGTTCCAGTTGGAGTCTCACGGTATGCGCGATCTGATTAAGCGCTTACAACCTGATTGTTTCGAAGATTTAATTGCCTTAGTCGCACTCTTTCGCCCAGGTCCCTTGCAATCTGGCATGGTGGATGATTTTATCAATCGTAAACACGGACGTTCGCGCGTCATTTATCCACATCCAGATTTAGAACCCGTGTTGCGACCCACCTACGGCGTCATTCTATATCAAGAACAAGTGATGCAAATCGCGCAGGTATTAGCTGGTTACACCTTAGGGGCTGCTGACATTTTACGGCGCGCAATGGGTAAGAAAAAACCGGAAGAAATGGCAAAGCAACGCAAAATATTTTGTAAAGGCGCAGAAAATCGCGGCGTGAAAGCAGAAACCGCCAGCGGCATTTTTGATTTAATGGAAAAATTCGCCGGCTACGGCTTCAACAAATCACACTCTGCATCGTATGCATTAATTGCTTATCAAACCGCCTGGCTCAAAGCCCACCACCCTGCTGCATTCATGGCAGCGGTTCTCTCTTCCGATATGGATAAAACTGAAAAAATTATTATCTTCCGTGATGAATGCGAAGCAATGAAATTGCACATCTCACCACCTGATGTTAATAAGAGTCATTATTTTTTTAAGATGATCGATGAAAAAAATATTTTATCGGGTCTGGGTGCCATCAAAGGGGCTGGTGAAGGAGCCATTGAAAACATCATCGCTGAACGTGAAAAAAATGGTCCTTATAAAGATTTATTTGATTTTTGTCATCGCGCCGACATGCACAAAATGAATCGTCGCGTTATTGAGGCTCTCATTAAATCAGGTAGCTTTGACAGCTTAGAAACGCATCGCGCTACCCTCATGGCTTCCCTCAGTAATGCATTGCAACAAGCCGAACAAACTTTGCAAAACAAACAAAGGGGCCAACAAGATTTATTGGGAATGGATATTCACACCGACGCACCTCATTATGTCAATGTAGACCCATGGAGTGAGGAAATTCAATTACAAGGCGAAAAAGAAACGCTCGGTTTTTATCTCACGGGCCATCCACTCAACCGTTATCTCAATGAATTATCGCATTTCACTACTTGCCGCATTGCGGAACTACACCCAAGTCAGCACAAAACGGCTCGTGCCGCAGGCATCATCACCAATATCCGCACCCGTCAAACAAAGCGTGGTGACCGCATTGCTATCTTCACCTTGGATGATGGAACAGCGACCATTGAAGTAGTTTGTTTTTCCGAATGCTTCCAAACATACCGTCCATTGCTCGTTGAAGATCAAATGATCATTGTCGAGGGTGAGGTGAGTTTAGATGAATTCAGCAATAGCCCACGCATTGTATGTCGAGACCTCTGCACCATTGATCATGCGCGTGAACGTTTCGCTAAATCGCTGCATATCAGCTTATCCGCCTCCCATACCTGGGATGCCAATCAATTGATGCGCTTATTACAAAACCATTTAGGTGGCAATTGCCCGATTGTATTGCGATATATTAAAGACAATATTCAAGCCAATATTAAATTGGGAAGAACGTGGCTGGTGAAACCAACAGATACATTGATCGCCATCCTTCAGCAACAGGCAGAAGTTGTGGAAATTGAGGTGAAGTACTAGGATAACTGCAACACCCCAAGCCTGTCTTATGAGTGGGTTCCAATCGTCCTTCTTAATGATGCCGCTCTGGGTGTTCTTGGTGTTGCTGCTCTTGGTGTTTCTAGTCTAGGCGTTTCTGATCGCGGTGATGACATCTGCAGTGCTCTCTTCGACCCATGCTTTTTATCTGTTTCCCGCACATCTTTAGCAAAAAGTGAAAAGTACCGCCTAATTTCTTGAACACCCTCCAACCGAGGATTGTTTTTATCACTCAATGAATTATATAAGGTACGTTCCTTCACGGGAATCTCCGTTTTTTGAGCGCGCTGATACCCTTTATCAAATTTACGGTGTAGATCATGACACACTGCTAATAATTCCTGAATTTCTTGAGTGGAAAGTCGTGTATTATGTTCAGCATCATTTAACCTTTCAAAACCCAGTTCCGCCAATCGACGCATGCCATCCCCATTTTCAATGCTTGGCGTTTCATGTACACCGGTTGCAATAAGCCTGAAAATAGGCTTCATCAACCAAGCAAGTGGTGTCGTCGCCACTTCTAGTAACCCGCGCAAAATTCTAAACAATCCATCCACTGGAAGCATAAAATTTAAGGTAAAAATGCCTACCACTATTTTGGTGAGACCCATCACTATATTGGCAAGACCAATAAAAGGCTGGCTAAAATCCCGTCCTACCTGAAAAGCTGATTTATACGGTTTAACAAAATCCGCAAATAGCTTAGCTATTTTTTTTATCGTATAAGTAATCGGTACATAATCCAATTCTGCAAACTGAACTAACTCATGAGAACGATGTGGATAAAGCGGGGCATCACGGTTTTCATCCATCCTGATAACGTTGCTGGACTTCGCCACTGACATAACGTTTGTAGGCAAAAATTCGTCTAAAAACCAGTCCCGATAGGCTCTCAGTGGCGATCTAATGTTAGAGGACGATTTAATGGAAGGTGCCAACAATGACATTAACTGAGTTGCTGCCTCAAGACCCGCATTGAACCCCTTAAAATATGACAAATTTAATGCCGCATCACCCACTAGCAAGACTGGCCATTCATTAGTAGAATTATCTTTATCTGTCTGCTGCCAAATACCATAAATATTTTTAGCATGCATTGCGTAAGCTTTTTTCGCATTCACTTGAATGCGATTCATTACCTCACTGTGCGCTGCGAATCCCACTCTATGCGCAATATAAGCAGAAAAAAAACCTTCTAGTCTTTCGGATAATTGAAGCTCTCTCAGTGGAGCCTTAAAATCTTCATCACTTTCGTCACTTGAGTTATTGTTTAACAGTTTACGAAAAGCATCGATGCGTAAACTTAAAAACTCTTTTTTTGTGACCATTAATTGAAGAGTAACCGGTGTGCAGCCGTTTCTATACTCCCCAATGTGTTCGCTTGCAACAATACCATCTAGCGATAAATCTATTTCATCAATGAAACGGTCATATTGGGTTTTCACTTCTCCATCAATTTCATATTTAAATCGCAATATATAATCAAACTCATGTTTGATTTGATTGCCTTTATCAAACATACGACGACCAATCCTGCTGCGAGCACCATCTGCAAAAATAATTAACCGTGGTTTATATTTAGGAAGCAAATGTAATAACGCATCATTCTCTTGGACGGTATTTAATTCTTTAGTTTGAATATCCACACCTTTAGCTTTGGCCAATTTATTAAAAATCCTCGTCAATTCGTCCATTTGAATACGGGGATCAGCTTTAAGGCGGCCTAATAAATCTTTTAAATCTTGCTCACTCTCTGCATTGGTGGCGCGCATAAAACTGCGTAATTGTTCTCGACACATCAACAAAGTACGTTTGCGTTTATGCTCTATACTTTTCTCAAGCAACACCACATTAAGCGATGGATTTAATTTTTTCAAACCAAATGCATGCGCTAACCCGATAGGCCCACCACCTACAATAACGACATCGACCTCGTTACAAATTGGAACCTCATCAAAGACATCATCACTCTTACTGACATGAAGGAAAAAAGGAGTTTTTTTATGGGAAGCACTGGCATCCGATTCAGTACTGGATTCCTCATCGGAGGAACTTGACCAATTTTTGGAATTGGGTGGCTCGGTGGAACTTGACAAATTTTTTGGGATTGGAGCGCTATTCCTTCGTGGTCGAATATTTATCGCAGGCCTTTGCAACATCAGTATCACTCCCTATTTATAACACCTTCTGTGATTTGCGCTAAGACTAAGCAGCAGCTCGCAGAATAGCAAGCAAAGATTAAGTAAATCTTAAATGCTCGAATTTTTGACGCGGTCCGCGTTGATCCATATTAACTGTTACCGAAGGAGTGAATAAAAAAAGTTGCGCCGTCATTGCGCCGTCATTGCGCCGTCATTGCACCGTCATTGCACCGTCATTGCACCGTCATTGCACCGTCATTGCACCGTCATTGCACCGTCATTGCGAGGAGCCCGTAGGGCGACGAAGCAACCCAGAAACCGAGGCTGGGTTGCTTCGTCGCCCTACGGGCTCCTCGCAATGACGATGCAATGACGGCGCAATGACGGTGCAATGACGGCAATAACGACGCGATTTGTAATCTATAAAATCTACTTGTCACCTGCCTATTATGTGTATAAAATACACAGCCATAAAACAACATAATAATCTTCCATCAAAACGAGGCAGATATGACGATCACCAGACACATTCCTAAATTAAACGACATGGCGTTTGATACACTCAAAAAATCCCAGACAGATTATTTGAAAACCAATGGCTTTTTTTCTACCGACATTTTTTCAATTTCATCCGATGCGCCTAGTCAAATACAGGCCGCTGCAGAGATTGCAGAACGCGTTAGCTTTGCCATCTTTTTACAAGCAGTAATGGATAATGATGGTGAGACGGTAAAAAAATGTTTAGCGGCCGAACCTGAATTAATATTAGGACAACCAGATAAAAATCTTGTAATTGAGAGCAAGCTCACTTGGCAAAAATTTTATGCGGAAGCTGCGCTTACGATGGCAGTGAAGCGTAAACAAATTAAGATGATCGAGCTGTTACTACCTTATTACGATGAGCTCGAGCAGACTGAAGATGTAATAAAAGCGAAAGCAGAAGCCCTATCTGCTTGGGTCTCCTATGAAACACAAAAAAATGCAAATTATATAGATAAAATTGTTATCCCTCGAGAATATGCCAACTATGCGCAATCATTGATTGATGCGCTCAAGGAAGAAACTTTCCCGCATGGTAAACCTGGCATCGGTCGTATTCCCATGAATGTAGCATTAAGTGAGAAAACAGAGTTGGCATTTTCATCTTTGATTAACATACTACTACCAAAAAACGCAGTGAAGTTGGATGATTACATTGATCCAGAGCTATTTCTACTTGCTCTCTACAATGCGTATCGCGATAACTTCGATTTATTTCAACGTTTATTTCGAGATTATGAACTGTCGGATATATTTTGTTTTCGCGTGATTGGTTTTGCACAAAGAGTTCTAACTCCTGAAACTGCGAAGATATTTTGCGAAGGGCTTAATAACGTTGAAGTAGGAATCAGAGAAATAAGTGCTCGCGCGGAATCGCTAAAATTATTTGATGGACAAGATTTTTATCATGCGTCTTGTGAGTCTCAGTCTAGGCAACGTTTTTTTCATTATATAGACACGGGCGGTGGAAGAGTGCCCACACGCTTGCACTCACGAACATCGGTCGCAGGGACAGCAAGTATGCTCGGTGCGTGGTTTTTTGAAGGAATAATGCAGAACAAAAACAACAAAATTTTGAAAAATTACGCGGCAATGGCAGCAACAGCCATACCCAAACTTAAATAATTCCTGGGCATCCATATTGTGTCGTCATTGCGCCCTCACCCCAACCCTCTCCCGCAACCACCGATTGTGGTTTTCCCAAACCCCTGAGGGCGGGAGAGGGGGACGTTGAAACCACCTTTTGTGTTTTTCCTAACTTTCGAGAATGAAAAAGTGAGAATATCTCTGCTGAGAAAAACACAAAAGGTGGTTTCAACGTCCCCCTCTCCCGCCCTCAGGAGTTTGGGAAAACCACAATCGGTGGTTGCGGGAGAGGGTTGGGGTGAGGGCGCAATGACGACACAATATGCCTATCAGACTACACCATTACTCACCAACAGAAACCTTGGCATTATTCATCTGGCTCAGCTTATAGAGCATATACTCCAACAAGCCTTCACTATATTGCACTTGCTCTGCAAAAACAGTGTATTGCTTCGCATCAGCAACAACACCCGCTTTCACAGACTTAACAGCAACAATCGCATAGCCGTTCGGCACGCGTGTTAACCCATACACAGCCGGTATTTTTTGTAATGCAGGGTTAGGAAGACGGAAGGCAGTATCCAAAATAGCAGAATCTACTTTCGTCGCATAACGGCCTATGTAGCCGGTCTTAGTCCACGAATAATGAGAAGTAGCCGCCAACTGTGCAGGGTTTGCGCCTGCTTTAAGTTTAGATACAAAATTTTCTGCCGTTTTTGCTATCAACGCCTCCGCTTCCTGCGCTTTTAATTTATCTTCAATTTGCTTAGAAATATTTTTAAGCGGTAACAAGGATGATGGGGTATGCGCTTTAACTCGCAACACCATCACGCTTTCCGGATTTATCTGTATCACATCACTATTGTTTTGCAAATTCAGCACATCATCGCTAAAGGCAGTATCACGTACTTTTTTATATTGCGCCATGCCTGTGCCGTTTTTATCTTTAACAAATAACTCGCTTGTTTGTATGGGTAAATCTAATGTGGTAGCTGCAAGTTTTAGGGAGTCAGGGTGTTCATAGGTAATATCCGCAAGCTGATCGCGTAATTGAGCAAATTTCTCATCGGCATGTTGACGCACATACGTTTCTTTCACTTTATCTTTTACTTCTTCAAAGACTTGCATTTTTGGCTCTTTGACATCCAGCACCTTCACAATCACAAAGCCTTTAGCACTTTTAATCAGCCCTGATACTTGCCCTACTTTCACTAAGTCGGACACGCTTTTTTGCAACTCAGCAGGCACTTGGTTCAATGACATCCAATTGCTGTTCGTCAATAAATGGGCATAAGGCTTTGCAACGCTGTTAAAGGCCTCGCCTTTATTAATTGCTTTTAATGCCGCCTCCGCTTGTTGCTGTGCTTTTGCAATATCCTCGGGGGATGCATTAGCAGCAACAGGAATAAGAATATCTGTTAACTTCCACTCCATCGGTTGCGTATAAGAGTTAATATTTTCATTATAAAAATTCTTTAGCATCGTATCAGTGGGGTTGATCTTGGCAGACAAACCTGCAAGCGTCAGTTGCACATACTCCACGCTGACTTGCTCCGGTGTCATAAAATCATTTTTATGCTGTTCGTAATAGGTATTGATTTTATCTGGCGCAATCACAATTGCATTCGTGAGCGTTGATTGAAAAGGCAGGTTAATAAATTCAATATCCCGCTCTTGATTAACCAACGCAATGGTATAATCCACCTCATCAGGCAATACAAACGAAGTAAAAATAATGCCTAATTTAGGCTGATCGATCAGTAAGGTGGTTTTGATGATATCAAGAAACTCACTGGTCGTTAACAACGAGGATGATAACAATTCTTGAAAGCGGTCGAGCGAAAACTGCCCATCCACCTGAAACTCCGGCATGTTTTGCAGGTAATTATCGACTTGGTTGTTTGATATAAAAAAATGTTGAGAAAGGGATGATTGCTTCAGTACTTCTATATCAATCAGTGCCTGCAAAGCCCGGTCTTTTAAAGCAGTTTCATCGTTGGCTACCTTAACTGAGCCAATTTGTGTTTGCGCTTGTCGGCGTAAACGCTCATACGAACCCGCCAATTGGTTTTTAGTGATAGCGATGCCATTCACTTTCGCAACGGCATTATTGCTTGCGCCGCCTTCAAAATAGCTGTGAATACCCCATAGAGCAAAGGTCAAGATGACTATCGAAATAATGATCCCTGCTATCCAACCTTGTGTGCGCTCACGTATGGATTGAAGCATTCTAATGCGCTCTCTTTCAAATAGTACGGAGTGGACGGGACTCGAACCCGCGACCCCCGGCGTGACAGGCCGGTATTCTAACCAACTGAACTACCACTCCTACCTAAACTCTTTTGCGTCACTGTTAAATCGTGGGTGCTGAGGGGATCGAACCCGCGACCTTCGCCTTGTAAGGGCGACGCTCTCCCAGCTGAGCTAAGCACCCAGCATCAATTAACTTCCAAAGCTATGATTGAGCTTCTTCTTTTACAGCATCCTTCAATGCTTTGCCTGCTTTGAAACCAACAACTTTTGCTGCTTTGATGGTGATTTTCTCACCGGTGGATGGATTGCGTCCTTCGCGGGCTGCGCGCTGTTTAACGGTATAGGTCCCAAAGTTGACTAATACAACTGGATCACCTTTTTGTAAGGACTTTCTGATGCCGTCTTCATAGGCATCTAAAGCGCGGGCGGCGGCAGCTTTGGTTAAGTCTGCATTTGCCGATATAAAATCAATAAGATCAGTTCTATTCATAGGTTTCTCTCTATCCATAATTAAAAAAATTAATTCTGTGCAGCATTTT
>JABDBV010000036.1:0-3322 GCA_013288395.1 Gammaproteobacteria bacterium
TCACCAATACTTAACATGGAACCTTCTTCAATCACGCCTTGCTGCTCTTTGAGCGTCGCAAGCCTTGCTTCAATCAAGCTCTTGACGGATCCTGAACCAAACAAATTGGCGAGCACACGGCGCGCTTCTTTGGGGCCTAATTTTACATATAACTTATTACGCAAACGCGCATCTTCAGCGGTGGTGCTAAATGCCCATAATTCAATGGGCCCAAGTGTATTCGTTAATAACTGCGTATTTATCCCGTTTTTTGTTGAAAATTGCGCCAAGAAGGTAGCGCCACCTTCACGCGGTCCGTGTACACGCGTTTTGAGCGCGACACGAGCCGTTTCTGATAAACCGAATATTTCTGTTGAACGTTTAATAGCTTGCTCGGGACCTGCGTCCATAATAAAAATGGACGTACCAAATTCCACCATGACGGGATCAAAATCATCTAATGATTGCGAAATTAAGGCAATTTGCACATTCCATTTTCGGCCTTCGCGCATATCTAAAATCACTTGATCGCGCACAGCACGTGCTTTAGATGTGCGATGAAATTCATCGTACACAATACGCTTTGCATCTTCACGGATTTCTGAAATGCGTGTGCGATGATAATCACGGTATGATTCAGGCACATCACTCACTGCATCTTCTGTCAAATAATAATGTCTGGCCAACGCATAACGCGCCAGCATATACATAACCGCTGTTTGACGTTCTGATGCATCCCCGCCGCTTTTTGCTACTTCATCCAAGTCTAAGGTCACAATACGCGCATCGCCAATATCAAATTTCGTGATATTCGATAGGATGGGATATTCACGCACAGCACTGGAAATCATGCGACCAAAGGCTTGTATCAACGGCTCACCGGTAGGCGCGCGCACTTGGCCATATAAATCTTCGATAACTTGTGTGCGGCAAATGGCTGCGGCATCTGCAAGCAGCGGCATGGCATAACGTTGCGCCAACATCGCTTCATGATGGAAGTTCGCTAAAAATAACGCATCTGTCACTTCCCACCACGTTGTGTGTTCATCAAAAACAAAACCAATTTCATGCAAAATATCATCCACCAAGTGCTCAATACCTTGGGTATAAGGATGTGCCTTACTTTCATCCGATAAATACTTATACATTTCATCTACAATCAACCCTGCCATATCAGATATACCATCATAAGGACGTTCCGCCCCCAATGGTGTAGCCAGCAAGGTAATAAAATTAACTAAAAAGCCACGCTCTTGTGGCGAAGGGAAACGGCAGCCTAACTGCGTATCAAAGGGATTAATGGAATAATCTGGCGTCATGCGTAAACGATGATACGCCACATAATGCCGTTGCTCAGGCGGCAACGCTTCTTTTAGTAGCGAAATTAATCCGCTACTCGAAGGACCAATATCAATAATGGCGATGCGCGGCAAGCGCATAATGCCGCCCGATAAACAGAGTGCAAGATTAATGGCGTTTGATAAAACCGATTTACCTGAACCAGGCCGCGCATACATCAGATCAATCCAGGTAGTTTGCATAGCAGAACCAGGCTGGTATGGCCAGGGCTTCCCATCAGGCGAGCGCAATAACATCGCGCCATATTCCCAGGCGGAAGCCGGACGCGTAAATGGCAGCATATAAACAACATCTGAGAGTGGTGCAACGGACATGGTTGCAATACTATTTGCCGAATAACCAAGCATACTGGATACAACGCCAGCAAAAGGGTCTCCCGATACTTCAGACACTTCGCAGCTGCCCCATCCTTCCACCGCTTTGGCAAGTTCAGCCATACGCGTACGCAGCGTGCGCACACTACCCTCCGGCGCCCATGTCGCCAAACTGACTTGCAACTTCACCACGGCATCATCGGTATTAACTTCAATTTTTCTCAATTGATTAACAGCATCGCTAATTAACCCATTCTGGGCTGAGGTAAAACTTAAGATAGCAGCCATCACACCTTTAAAACCTAATGCCGCCGTTCCACCGCTTTCAATTAAAAATGAAATGCGCCAAGGCACCCGTGTTGGCAGGGTACGCGCAAACAAAGCAATAAATGATTTTAATTCTTGAGGGAAGAGATCAATAAAAAGTGGCGAATAAATGCGATCACCCACACGTACTGTACGTAAATCCAATGTCACAGCATCACGTGGAAATATTTGACGCGCCAGTGGTGGATACATCAAACCTGAAATCTCACTGGAGCTAGGACGCACTTCGCGTATGGGAATTTTGTCACCTGGCAACACAGGACGCCAATCGGTGGAGGTAAAATCAGGGTCAGCACAATAGCGCATCGCGTGCACAGCGTTATGTACTTCCAACAACCCACAATACAAATTCAACGCATTAAAATCTGTCACCACCGATCGGACAAATGACGCATGCGCTTCGCGCAAATCGGGAATGGCTGCAATGAGGTTTTGTCCGTTTTTAAACGGAGGAATTTTATTTTCACGTATAAAATTTAATTTATCGCTAGCTGCGCGCTTAACTTGTTCGCCTGTTAACGAATAAGGGCGCGTCCACAACACAAAATATAATTCTTCATGCGCGCAATATTTGGAAATATAATTAATCCGCTCAGAAAATAAATCTTCCAAATCTAAATTAAGGCGTTTTGCCGTTGCTCTTGCCGGTGAGAGTATATCTTCAATTTCTGGCCGTACCGCGTCTCGATCATAACTAAAATAAACTTGCACCACATGGCCAGACCGCTTCAGTGTCGCCTGTAAACTTTGCGTCATACCCTGATGAATAGTGTCAAACTCTTCTTGCCCAATTAATTTTGTCACCCCATAAACCCGGATGACGGAAAGAAGCGAACCATCGCGCGCCACCAACGTGTGGGCGTCATCCACTGTTTCCAAATCACAATAGGATTCAGTGGTTTGTTTAAGCTCCGTGCTAAACCAAGCCAAAATAGAATCAATGCCGTCTAGCAATGGATCAATGAAAGTACGGTCTCCCATCCCTTTATCCTTGTTATGTACTAGGACCCAGTCGTTCT
The DNA here is from genome assembly GCA_013288395.1 of Gammaproteobacteria bacterium. Taxonomy (GTDB): domain Bacteria; phylum Pseudomonadota; class Gammaproteobacteria; order DSM-16500; family DSM-16500; genus Aquicella. Next base: position 2,999 of record JABDBV010000036.1, read on the forward strand.
TGCTGCCTCTTCTTCTAACTCTTTCAATGCCGCTGCCGCCCACGCATCCAGTTGCACTTTAAACTTCACATAGGAGGGAAGCAAACGCACTTCTTTTAAAATATCCAATTTTTTTTCCGGCTCATGGGTTTGATATTCAATCATCATCTGCCCAAAAGCACTGGGGTTGCTAGTGCCAGCACCGTATTTATTCTCAACAATTTGGCTGCGAAATTTCAAACTGCGATAAATCGATTGTGCTGTTTCCTGATAACTGGTGTTATTTCCCAGCGCACAAAAAAGAACATGACAAAAGCTATTCAAATCCCCCTGGCTCACTTCTGG
>JABDBV010000036.1:3332-15248 GCA_013288395.1 Gammaproteobacteria bacterium
GCGAAGTGCGTCCTAGCTCCAGTGAGATTTCAGGTTTGATGTATCCACCACTGGCAAGTAAATCAGTTGACCACCACTCATCTCATCTAAGCCAACTGCTTGTATAAATAAACACTGGGAGCAAAAACAACATGCGGTCATCATGTTGCTTGATTTATTATTTAAATAATTACCATCTAGGTTGATAACTTCTTGGTATTCTTGGGCTTGAAAAGCACAGAATTGGCAAGTGTAGACATCGCGTTCAAGAACACGCTTTTCTACTGGCAGGAAGGCTTTGTCTTCTTTACGTCTAGTAAAAATCCGCCAGCCTGTTAAATTCACTGCCAGTTGAAGTGCATGCATAGCATTCCTTTAAACAGCGTACCGCTTACTGCGATTTCATGCCAAACGATGTGACGCCGGAAACACCACCTACCGTACCACCTGAACCAAACAATGTTGAACCAGACACTTTGTATACGGAAGGAATAAAGATCAGTGCCGCACCAACAAACAACATCACGATAGGGCCGCCAAGAGGAACTTGGGCTGGGTTATCTTTATGAGCTTTAAATTTCACGATCGCGCCAACCGCAAAAGCCATACCTGCCACATACGATGCGGCTGTAATTAATTTTGCAATATTCGCTAAGTTTGCGGTGACCGTTGCTGCTGTTCCGCCTATGCCTGAAGTTGAAGCCGCGGCCAATGCTGCTGTTCCCACTGCAAAGCTCGCGAATGCTAGCGCCCATAAAATCGTTTTTTTCATTGTTGCCTCCTTAAAAGTTAAAACTACTCGCTCATGAACCGCTAAACACCGATTGTATTCCCAATGTTATCATAATCACTTGTACAAATTGATAAATGTTGATGCAGAGAATACCACCAATTATATGCGTCATCCCTTTGGCCAATGTTCCCGGCTGACCGCCATGACCTCCTAAATGCGTCAAGATAACCAAGCCGCGAATAAAAGCGATAATGCCAAATAATTGCACGACCATATAGCAATTATTTAAAAATTGTGACCATTGGTCTTGTTGCTGCAAATAACCGTAAGGGTTAGGTTCAGTCCAAAAAGTGCTGACGCCCACTTGCACGGAAGTGGGCAAATAAAGAAGCAATGTGCCGACCGTAATATAAATCAGCGGGCCTTTTAAATGCGGCTGGCCAGACATCATGGTGCGCTGTTCGCCGTAATGTTTCAGAGCTAACACCCCATGAAAAATAAAACCCATTCCCAGCACATAAGCAAGAGCGGTAACCAAACGCATTAAATTAGGAATTTGCGAAGCAATATGGGTAATCATGTCCGCAGCAGATAGAGCGGTTCCAGTAGGCGATACAATGAGTGATGTCTCTGCTGGTGGCACCGAAGTCTGATTCTGAGTATTAGAAACTCCAGGACCACCGGCTACAGAATAATCTGCATAAGCAGGGAAAGAAAATGAAAGAACACCCGCCACGACAAAACTAAGCAACAAATAATAAAAAAATTGCCCTATTTTTAAGGCACCACGCTGTAAATGTATTAGTAACATGGTGGTCACCTCGATTACGATTCTCCGCCATTGCCGTACGATAAAGAAACGACTTTTGTGCCGGTATTAACTTCTACCACACCATCATAAGGATCAATTTTAGTGACCCGGCCTAAATCTTTGATGATGTCACCTTCTGCAACCGTCACTGCTTCGCCATTTTCTGATCGCAACCAAGCACGGCCAGGGATAATCGCTTGAACGCTAAATGCGATTTTAGTTTCAGGGCCTGTGGGTGGGAAGTGTCTGCCTGGCATTGGGTTATTGTTTGAAGAGGGCTGACCTTGACGCGTCAGTGCCTGTAACAAATGATTAAGCTGCGTTTCCATGCCAGCAATGCGTGAATTTAAAGTTTGTACTTGGTCTTGCAGTGCTTTGTTTTGGACCGAATAGTCATTTAGTTTTTGCGCATAGTCTGTTTGCAATTGGTTCATCAGTTTTTCGTTCGTCGCTTCCATGCTAGCAATTTTCGATTCTACCTCAGGCGCTTGCACGATGGTCACCGTAGGCGTTGAGGACATGGGTTGATTGATATTGCCAGGCATGATCGTTGGTGGTGCTGCGTTGCTTCCTGGCGGTTGTACAGCCATCACGGGGGGCATGCTCACCATCGCTTGAGTATTTGGCTGTTGAAGCTGTTGCTGAGGCGGTTGTGTCGGTGCCATCATCATTGCTTGAGTGGGTGCCGGTGCCATTGCTTGATTCGAAACTTGATTGGGTTGGCCATTCGACTGCCGATTGGGCTGCATGGGCGCCATCATCGGTTGAGGTGCTTGTTGCGGCGCTGCCATTGCCACGGGTTGGGATGGAAACTGATTTTGTGGCATTTGTGCTTGCGCGGATGGTGGCGGTGACACGGCTTGCGCTGTTTGTACTGGCGCGGGTGCCATTTGTGGCGCAGGTGCTTGCACAACAGCCGTTTCTGTTTGCGGTGTTGGTTGAGGCATTTGTGGCATTGCGGGTGTGTTTGGTTTTGCTGGTGCCGCTGCTGCCATTGGTGCATTAATATCAGCAGGTGCAACAGATGAGCTAGGTGCTACCATTTTATAAACAACAAACACTAAGACAAAAAACACGCCTACACTGATTATCATGCGTTTTGACTTAGCTAAGCGATTACCTAAATTTTCTTGCGAGCTGCCGGTATGGGAAGCTTTCGGCTGCTCCGATTCTGTTTCATAGCTAATATCTTCATCAGAAAAGTGATACTCACTTCCCTCATGATCATCATGCTTATCATCGTGATCGTTCAGCATCTTTATTAGCCTCTTTCAACAATCCCTGTGTCATTCATTACTATACTTTATTAAGTATAGTGCAGCGCTTGATTATATGCAGCGCACATGTAAAGCCCATACAGCGAAAACCGCTGTATAAAATCATTATGTTACATCAGACATAAATAATATACCTAGTCCGACACCGGAATCCACTTTTACTGTAGGCGGTATGTTGACGTAGTTCTGAGTGACGCTTCCTAGTGCCGTACCCACCTGACCAAGACCCACTGCAATTTTGTTGCTTGGGCTTAAGGAAGGATGTGTCGTACTGGTTCCAAAAATACCCGTAGTGGCGGAACCCGCATTCGTAATGGAGGTTGCATACCCCTGCAAGAAGGAGGTCGCCATAATTGCTCCAAATCGTTGTATATAATGATAATTTACACTGGAAGCCAAGACTGTGCGTGCAGTATCGGGGTCTACACCATAGGCGGATACTGTTTTTGAGCGCTCCCATTCATCTGTGTTCATGATCGTAAAGTTGAGTGTAATTCTATCCATCTGACCAGACACACCCTTGGTTGTGACTAATTTACCCATCAGTTTGGCCCCTTTATATTTTCCATCAACGACGGTGGCCATAATCGGACTGTCTGGATAATCACTGTTTGCTTCTGTATCAAGCACAGCAAATACAATGGTGCCAGCCTTTAATACTGGCCGTGCGTTTGCAATCGTTGTAGTGGAAGTTGACGATGCGGAGGTAGTGCTTTGCGCGCCACCAGCAGCAGCGCCAGAGGACGCTGGTTTTTCGGGTGTGCCTGCTTTATGTTCCATCGGAATGGGTTGCCAAGAAGAAATGAGCGATTGCGCTTGATCATTCATGCCGCCCATCAACGCTTGTATATGTTCTTGCTGCGCTTGCAAACTCTGCTGTGTCACTTGCGTTTGTGCCGCTGTAAATTGGGAGGCTGTTGCAACAGGTTGTGCCGCAGCCCCTCCACCTTGTTGAATACGCTGTTGTAATGCGGCAAATTGCGCAGTTTCTGCTTGCACATTTGCAGCGGTCGCGACAGGTGCTTTTGAAACAGCCGCTTGATATTCTTGCATCAATGAAGCTGCTTGCTCCGGCATGATTACGCCTTCTTGGACCAAGCGTTTTAATTGTTCCGCATATTGTGCTGCCGTGGCATTGTTTGCTTGTAAACCACCCAAACTTTGTTCTACTTCTAATTTCCCAAGCAGATCTCGGTAATCAGCCACTTTGAGTACGGCAATTTCATGCGTTAGTTTGTTTTGCTCAACGAGTGTATTCACCGTTTTGGCGAACTCATCCATTGATACTCTTTTTTGGATCATGCTTTTTAATATGGTCGCCACTTCTTGTGATATTTTCCCAGCTTGTAATAACTCGCTAATTTCTTTATAGGCGGCCGCTTCTGATGCTGTCACCATATCGTGAATCGTGGTCATGGGCCCGATCGCTGCTTTTTGCGCTTTAAATTCATCTTCAATTTTTTTAGCCACAATAGGCGCTATTTTCCCTTTAGCTAAATAATTTTGTAAGGTAGATGAAAACACATCAAGCGGCACCATACGGTTTTCTAAATCGACGAGCTCTTTTTCTATATCTGTTGTAATTTCACCCCCGCGCGCCATTTGATGCAGAAATGCGATACTGTCTGCCGTCACTTCTTTTGCATGTTGTTGGGTATACTGAGTCAGTAATTGTTGCGCTACTTGTGGAGAAAATTTTCCGTCACGTGCAAGTTGTTGCAGCATACCTGAATATTCGCTAGGCGATACTTTATTTTTTTGCGCTTGTAATAGTTGGTTCGCTGTTTCAATGGGTAACGCGCCCGATTTTATTAGATCATCCATTGATTTTGCGCTTTCTTTTAATAATGCATTCGCATGTTGTTTTTGATATTGCTCAAGCAATAAGCGGGCTTGCTCAGGCGTTAATTTAACTTGCTTGACTAAATTATTTAACTCTGCAGCATAAGCTATTTCAGGAACATTTTGATTGGCGAGATCTTCTAAATATTTAACAACATCGGGTGTGACCTTTCCCTGCTTCACCCATGCATCAAGCTGATCACTCACTTGCGTTGATTGTTCGCTACAAATGATACATTGATTACCCTGGATAAACGGCTGCCCAGAACCCTGCAAGGTTGGAACCGCTGTGGCGCCTGTTAGTTGTGCTGTTTTAGCTCGTTGTAGATTTGCCTCTTCTACCACTTTATTGTAAGCAGCTGATTGTTCACCACCTGGTACTAATTTTAAGCCTGCGGGTGCATTTGCAACATGGGAACTACCCGTGGCACTACTTGGGCCTGACAATAATTTTGTTCCCATATAAACAAGAAAAATAATACCGATAATGCCGCCCAATAAAAAGAATACACGTGCACGCGCATCCAAGCGGTTAAAAAAGTTCATTTTAGCAAAAGAAAATTTCTGATCACCTTGGGCCATCAGAATCCCTCGACCTTTAGTTCAACTGGTTCCCCATAGCGTGACACCAACACTGATGAGGTCCGTGGTAACTCATACGCTTGCATGCCATCCGGGCTCACCATTTTACCTATCCAGCCAGGCGACAATAACGTCAATCGTGTGCGCAGATAAATGGTCTGTCCGACTATCCAAGCTTGTGCATCCGCACCATGCACCGTCAATAACTTGCTACCTGCAGGCGCCACACCATCCAGCACGCCCAACAATAATTGGTTTGTATTGTTTGGCAATGACGATCCGATTGGTAATTCTTTGGTATTTGGGCCGATCCCAGACACATGAAGATCGACGCGATAATCTACAACGCGCTGACCCGATACTATTTCTAATGTGATGGGTGTTGGTAATCCAACCAAACGCACCACCATATCGCCGCTGCTGTAAGGGGAGATAGCCTGAATCAAGATAATATTGCTCTTTCCATCCCATTGCAGGGTTACTGTTTTGGGATTACCAATATCAAATTGTGAAATAGGCCAGGGTGATCCTGTTGAATCCACAAAAACCAATGAGGTCACATACCCTTGCGCCAACCGAATAGCTGGGGGTGTGGTACCAGGCGCCAAATTAACCATAATGGTAGTTGATACTGGCTTTGGCGGAATAACTGGCGTAATAGAAGCCGCACGTTGGGCAGTATCAATTTGTTGTCGCAGTTTCACCACTTGTTGCGGTGATAAAGGCATGTTCTGTTGCATCATGGCATCAAAAGCAGTGACTGCATCGTCAGACGGTGGTGGCGATTCTGGCACGGTGTCCAACATGGTTTGTTTGCTTTGCTCATAGCTAAGAGGCGATTTTAAAAGAGGCGCGGGAGGTACTGGCATGACTGAGGAAGAAGGTTGTGCTCCCCCATTACTTTGCAACCATTGTTGAAAAGGATCGGTGGAAGATGGCTGCTCGGTCGTTGTCTTTGTTGTCGTCGTAACCGTTTGGCTAGCTGCATTAGGGGTAGCCGTTGGTGCTGTCTCTGTGGAACTTGTTTGAGGTAAATTTATTAATTCAGGAGGTAATGCTGCATCGGCAAAAGCACAAGGCGCAACAAAAACGGCAGCCAACATCGCTGCCGCCATGTTCAGGAATGAAGATGTTACTTTATTGGCCATTTGCATTATCCGTTTAAGGTTAGCGGTATCCGCTGCTTTCTATCCTATTTGCTTTCGGTATTCTTCTCTACCTCCACATTGTCGATGGCCACTCCATCCAAATTGTTTAACGTTGGAACCCTTACTACCAACAACTGCAGTGTCAACGTTTGTGGTGATGTTTGTGTGTTACCAGCATAAGCATAATTGATATCGACTGGTATTTGCACCAACCACGCATATCTACCAGATGACAAACTACCTGATGACGAGTCATTTAATATAATGGGCGCTCCAGAAGGAACGCCATAAACAAACATCTTATCTGATTGAACCTTATTATAGTTCGCATAGATATTCAATTGATTCAAAAAATTTTGCCAGCCATCGTCAGTAAAGTAAGGCTTGGCAAGGTTTAGCTGTGCATTGTATCGATTAAAATCATAGGTAAATATTTTAGCGGCTGCATTACTAACCCATTGTAATAATTCAGAGTTCTCTAGGTATGGTTTGTCCACTGGTACAGGGGTCAGTATTCGCCATTCCTCGCCCACCTGGAAATATTTTGGGGCGGGTTTATGGAGGTAGATATATAACGCCATGGTTACCAAAAAAATTATGCCGACAACAACGCTTATAATAATCAACACGACTTTATTAAAGCTATCTCTATAAAAATCATCTTGCAGTCTGATCTGGTGTAATTCTGTTTCTTCCATGCTTCCTCACTCTATTGATCAGTTTATTGTGACACAGGCGCTTGTTCTGGCTGTTCTATTGGTTTAGACGCAAACTCTGCTACGATTTGCGCTATCCCTAAGCCTTTAAAACTTTGCAAAACAGGTTGTCTTTCAACCAGCACCGTTAATATTAATGGGTCCACACGCATAGTGGCTTGATCATAAGCTGGTGGACGTAGATAAGTGGCTAAGATGTACACTTGAAATTTCCAGGCATACTCGCCTGTACTCAAGACACCCTGTTCAAGTATCTTTGGCGACTCAACCACTTTGGCGAGACCAATCCACCTTCTTTCCTTCACACCATCCAAGTTATTCGATGCTTCTAAGGCTTTTAGATATTTAGACCATCCGTAACCGGTAAAGTATTTTTGCGCATTTTGTAATTGCGCGCGGTAATTCAAATAATCGTAGGAATAAGCTGCTTGCACTGCATCAGCGACCCATTGCGTTATCTCTTCGTTTGTCATGTTTGGTCGTCCTACCGGTGAGATATGTACCAAACGACCTACATTGTCTGTCGCAAAATAAAGGGGTAAAGGCTGCATTTTCGCCACATAAATAAGCACCCAAATTAAAATGCCGATGGTGAGGACCATCATCCCTAACGCTGCTAACGCCAAATAATGGAGACGCTTATAAAAAGCATTCCTGGAAAAAATTAATACTAATGCATCGTTAGAATTCATGGCTTATACCATTACAAATTGATCGATACCAATCCCTTGAGGATTCACGTTTGTAGGCACGCGCACAATGGTAATCACTACATAATAATTCCGCTTAACGGGTGGCCCACCTACTTGATACGTTACCAAAAAAGGAATCTGGATGCGCCATACATAGCCTCTACCAGGAAGCGGCCCTTGATTTGAGATCACTGGTGTGCCGGTAACCACGCCGTTTATAATCACCTTGTTTTGCACAATGGTATCGATAAGACCGCTTACGGACTGCAAATAATCTTTCCATCCCGCTTCTGTAAAGTAAGGACGCGCGGCATTAATTTGGTTTTGGTAATTAGCGAAATCAAAGGTATAAGCCACTACTGCTGCCTTACTGGCCCATCTTAGAATAGTATCAGGCAGCAAGTTCGGCTCTTGATAGGGTGTAAGCAGCATTTTCTGACCATCGGCTTGCTCTGCGCGATACTCAGGCAATGGACGGTGCATGGTTTGATAAAGCACAACGCCAAGCGTGATAAGGAGCAAAAAGATGACGACTAATAGTCCCAAGAGTACATGGTGGTAGTGATCGCGATAAAAGCTGTTTTCGCGCGGCGCATATTTTTCAAATTGTTTTTGTACGCTATCAACCACTCTTCACTCCCGGCATCGGTAAAATTTTTCCATCCGTTGTATTACCATAATAAGATTGAGGAGGTGAGGCCAAAATAAAATAAAAAATAATGCCAATAAGTGCAAACATGATAAGTAACGCCACCATCAACCACCGTAGGGTTTTGCGGAATTGGTTCCTATAAAAATCGCTTTGCAGTTGGGCAATTTCATGTTTTCGTCCTAGCATCCACCCTCCTTTTAAGCATCTATTTTTTCCATTGTAATTTCGATTCGGTAATTATCGCTATCATCCCAATCAAGGGAGTTTTTTTCTACTAAATGCGTACCGCCGTAACCCACTGCATAAAGAACGCGTGCATTCACGCCGTTCATCATCAAGGCTTTGGCTACGCGCTCAGCCTGTTCTTGAGATAAGGCAAGATCTACACGTTTAGAACCGGTATCATTGGTATAAGCCGCTACTTTTACCGTCACTTTGGTGACGCCATTGATATATTCCGAAACTAAATTCAATGTGGAATAAGCCTGGGTTTTGACTTCCGATGACATAGCTTGGAAAAGCCGTGAAGAAGGAATAACAATGAGCACTTGATCCCCGAGCACAATAATATTGACGCCTCGGTTTATGAGTCTATCTTGCAGAGTGGTCGTCGAATCAAAATAAGCGCCATAGCTCGCGCCTAAAATAATTCCTCCCGCCAATCCTGGCAACACACCCACACTGGTCGACGCAGCGCCGAGAAGAGCACCCGCCGCACCTCCAATCACTGCACCTTTTGTTGCTTGGCTAGAGTTTTGATAGGTTTCGGTAATGCTACTATCAGAAGCATTATTCGCCATATTGTTAACGTTTTGCACGCCCATATCCATATTAGAAGCGGCTTGTCGCGAAACATCGGAGGAGGCACATCCTAAAAAAAGAGGCCCAAACAGAATGAGCGTTGAAATAATGAGAGCGTGTTTTTTCACTGACACGTCTTACACATCCTGAGCTTTTGTTTTGAGTGATTTCACATAATCACATAACTCATTTGCAATAGCTACTACTTCCTCGCTAGGCAAAAGCAGCCCCTCTACGGGTGGCGGATAGTCTGTTGCGATCGCCATGTCTTTAATAATTTCTTTGGTCATCATGTTTGCTTGTGAGGCGGAACGGCCTAGTAAACGTTCTAATAATTCGATTTTATCTTTTGCCATGCCGCTACTAATCAGCGGCGCACTAAATGCATTAAAGGAAGCGCCGCCCACCATCGCTTTGACAGGCTCGCCCAATGACACTTTTGTGAAAATATTTAATCGATCATTTTCCTCTGCTACAGGTTGCTGCTCTATCGGTTGCTCGCCGTCCTGTTCAATGGCTGTTTCCTCTGCGCCCTTTTCTATCCCTTCACCCACCCCTTCACTCGCTTCATGCCGGTTATGGAAAGCCATTAAAGCGGATAATGAGCGCTCAATTGGGTTGGCATCCTGCATTGAGGCAATGGAATCGGCTACGATTTGAATTTCTTCACCTTCTTCTTGCTGTACCGTTAAGGGCTCGTCTTTAGTAATGGCTTCGTGAAAGTGTGCTAAGCGATTTTCTAAATCGATAAGTGTGCGGGTGATAGGCGGCTCTACTTTTAAAAATTGATTGAGACGCAACTTAGCAACAGGCGGCGGATTAACGAAAAACATGTTTGCGCGAATAATTTTGGATTTGAAAAAAATGTGCGCTTCCCCTTCGCGCTGCTCTTTTAAATCTAGTAAATCAATACGCTGACGTTTTTCAGAAGACGCGCTGCGGCTGTCTAGGTAGTTATTTAATAAGCTACCCGCCGTGGTTTGGAAAGAGTCCACTTTGGTTACATAAGATTCACCTGCTGTTTTATGGAAAAATTCCCAGGTTTCTAGCGGGTCTTCGAGTTTCATACAAATTTTAATGTTTGTGTTAGCGCCGATAGACGCTGCTTCTTCTTTTGATGCTTTTTGGAAAGCGGGTAAATCTTGGCCGGCAAAAATAACAGAAAACCCTAGTGAACGCGCTTGTGCTGGCACGACAGCAAAGCCTTTCACCGCGTAATAGCCATATTCGTCTAACACGCACATATACGGTGTGGGTGAGTTGGTTGGCTTTCGTGTGATCACTTCACGATACGTCCCTTCTACGCTGTCACCTAATCCTGAGGCCATCATCGCCTTGAGCGATGCGATAATGACTTTGCCTAATCCAGATAATTCATCGGGTGATTTTTCTAAAGCAGGAAGCAATACCACTAATATGCGGCGGTTTAAAACCACATCTTTTAAATCCACTTCTGCCAAGTTCGTACGAATAATATGGCCATAGGTATCCGCAAGCGATCCAAACACGCGAGTTAATTGCATGGTGATAAATCCATGCTGTTCTAACACTTGAGAACTTTGTTTGCCTTTTTTAGAACGGTCGTAACCTGGCAAGTTGATCAGGTAGTTTGAAATGGGTTCCAACACGACATCGGGCGCATCCACCAACGAGACGGGCTCTTGATTATCGCGCGGAAACATTTTATCCATTGCAATGGCTTCAAGACGTGGCAACTCGAAATAATTACGAACCGAGTTTGCATCCAGTAAAACTTTGCCTTGATCCCGCATGTACACCAATACTTTCATTAACGCGCCCACGAATACGATGGCGCGGCCTTTCCACATGTCGCCGTCTGCAGATTGTGTGCCAGAATCCATCAAGCTCACCACTAATTCGGTTAACATGCTGGATGAGCCATTAGAAAACGGATTCATCGTATTTGATAAGCGTTTTTCTTGTGCGCCCACAATATCGCGCGCACCTGTCATGAAGTTTATTAACAGCAAATCATCTTCACGCCCCATTAATCTACACATGGCAAATACTTTTGCGAATAAAGAAGTATCGCCTTTTCCATCCACGTAAAGAAAACCACTGGCTTGTGTTAACGCGTTAAAGGCGAGTGATACTAAGGCTTCTGTTTTACCACTACCGGTTGAGCCGAAAATTAAAACGTGCGTACGCATGTCCTCATTGTTAAACCACAATTCATCATTATTGGATTTGCGGTTTCCAAAGAAGCTAATACCGCGCGCTTTGCGTGGTTTGGTGGAACCTGGCAATGGATCGTTGAAATCTAATTTATGCGAACGCTGTGGCATGCGGAAAGGAAGCGTAGCGCGTCTTGTAAACGCATAAAGAAAGGTGCAAAGACCGATTAGCAGGATAAAATCGCTTATCCCTGGAAAGACAAATACAGAAGTGGCAAACGCAGCCATTAGTATAGCGCTGTTAACAGGGTCTTTGAAAAAATCAACGACCTTCATGCCAAACGTGCGCGTATCACGCAGCAATAGCTGTGGCGCTAACTCATGTTGTTCTTCCAGTCCGCGTAAGGGCATAAAGATTATTCCTCATCCCGACGGTAAATAATTTCTTTTAACGCAACTTCTAATGCCTTGGTTGCTTCATCAACCATCGGCACCAATAATTTTCTTCCCGCTTCTTTTTCAGCTATCCAATGCGCATAAATACCTGC
>JABDBV010000037.1 GCA_013288395.1 Gammaproteobacteria bacterium
ACGCATCGCTTGTATGGCAGGAACATACCGTTGTCCGGCAGATCGTTGGATCCAGAAAAAACCCACGTTGGTGTCTTGTGTCACACCATACCCATAATAATACATATACCCAACTGCATACTGCGCTTCAGCGTTGCCATCAACCGCAATGGGTAATAACTCTTGCATGGCGCGCTTATAAAACCCTTCTTGAAAGTCACGTTTGCCTTGTTCTAAATAAGATGTATCAGCAATGTTGAGTTTGGGTTTGACGGGCGGTGATGATGGCTTATGCGAGGTCGCACAAGCACTCAGCAAGAGTGAGAGAATGCTAACGAAGAGGAGTCTACGCATTTATATTGCCTCCTCAGAACGCGGTTGGAATTGCAGCTTTTCCCGCGGCAATGTTAATTTTTCCAATCGACCACCATTTTCAAGAATGACAGCATCCGGAGTGATTTCATACACTTTTACACCATAAGGCAAACTGTCCCCCGCTTGATAAACTTTGCTGGGTTGTCCGGAAATGGAGATAAACGCTTTTGAATCCGTACTATTATCTTCATTCATTGTTTTGACTATACCCGTGACGCGCAACTGTAAATCACTGATTGGCACTTCGCCATTGTTTGAAAATGCTTTACCGAATAGATGATCATCCGGGATCGCTGCTATCATCATCGCTGTTCCATCGGTTGCATTTAAGGCAGGCGGTGCCATGGGTGTTTTGTACGCAATAACCCAATCACTATGCCAACGCCAAAGCGAATACACGATGAGAAAGCAGGCGGTGAGTGCGAGTGCACCGCTAATGCCGACCATTGTTCGCTGTGGTAGCCGCATTGTTAAAAAAATATTCATGCTGTAACGTTTACGTTCAAGGGTAATAACGCATATTATAACTTAATTACAAAAGGAATAATGCATGAGTTATATAGACAAAAACTTGCTACCAGGCGAACAAATTATGTTCCGTACCCGTAAACATATCATTCTTTTCCTTTGGCCCTTAGCGTGGACCATTTTCTCAGGCTATGCTTCTGCCTATATGCTAGAAAACCCTATATTATACAAGCTGGTATGGACACCGTGGGTGGTCGCTTTTATATTTTGGGCACATGCTTTCCTGGAATATATCACCTCGGAATTTGTGGTGACGAATAGACGCGTCATGATGCGTGAAGGCTTTTTCACCCGGCACTCCAACGAAGTCCGCTTGGCAGCGATTTCTCAAGTCAATATCGATCAAAGCATCATCGGCCAATTGTTGAACTTTGGCACCGTGTCATTGAATGCGTTTGGCGCTTTTGATGCGTATCCGCTGATAGCAAAGCCCTTTCAATTTCAGAAAATAGTGAATGAACAGGTAGATAAATCGCAAACCAGATGAATACGTAAAAATAGATACGGTATCCAGAACCAAAATGAAATTTTAATTCATTGACTCCATCACCTAATGGTTTGTAGTCTCCGTAATGACCTTGCTCCAGTCTATCAAGCCGCCTTCTAATACGCGCACGAGTGATACGATCTTTAATGCCATCGATCCAGTTATTATATTATATGGTGACTTTCCAGATGGTAGTTTTAATATTTATATTCTTATGGCCACTTTTACGCATAATTAATTGTCGCACATAAGCGACAATATGTTAATAAGAAAAAACTGTTCATATGTCCTTGCAATAGGTTAACAAATATGTTAACCTTGCATGAAAGATAACGTATTGTATTGGCGCTGCGTCATGAAATGGAAGATTCATTATTATTAGTCAGTCTGTTAAAGATGATCTTCATGACCTGCATATCTCTATTAAAGCCAAGTTTGAAGCTATCATGGATAAAATGCTGGAATATGGACCGGATCTTGGTCTGCCATTTACAAGAGCGATGGGTAAGGGCTTGTTTGAGATACGTGCAAAAGGACATGCGGGAATTGCAAGAGGCCTTTTTTGCACAATTTCCAGAAACACAATTGTTATATTGCATGTCTTTATTAAAAAAACGGACGTAACGCCAAAAAAGGAATTGGGGCTTGGCATAAAACGTATGAAAGAGGTAAAAAAACATGACATATAAACCTGTACATCGAGATGATGAAATTCGAAATGAAGTGTTGGCTAATCCAGAAGCACGCGCTATATATGAGGCCACTAAGTTGCAAATTGATCTTTGCATGCAATTAAAAAAGGCGAGAGTGAAACGACATATGACACAAGACGATGTCGCCGAAATCATGCACACTAAAAAACCTGCTATTTCTCGGCTAGAAGCGAACGAGGACATTAGAAATTTTCCATCATTATTAACTATCGTTAAATTTGCATCTGCAGTTGGATGCGAGTTAAAAATTGGGCTAACGCCGCTTAAAAGATCATCGCTCTTGAAAGCTAGAGGATACAAAAAATAACAGGAAATCCAGGACAAACCCCGCCTTTTCCTTTATCATTTGCCCTCCTTTCAAAGGGCTGCTTACACATGTCTCAACTTAAAAATAACCGCCTATTAAAAGCAATCTGGCGTGAACCTGTCGATGCGACGCCCATTTGGATTATGCGGCAAGCTGGCCGCTATTTGCCCGAATATCGCGCAACGCGGGAAAAAGCAGGGAGTTTTACTACTTTATGCAAAACGCCAGAGCTTGCCTGTGAAGTAACCATGCAACCACTGCGTCGTTATGCATTGGATGCCGCTATTATTTTTTCCGATATTCTCACCATTCCAGATGCAATGGGTTTGGGCTTGGAATTTGTAGAAGGAAAGGGGCCTCAGTTTGCTCGACCGCTGCAACGAGCAGCAGATATAAAAAAGATTGTAGTGCCTGATTTAGAAAAATTAAGCTATGTCTATGATGCTATCCGCCTAGTGCGGCATGAATTAGACAATAGTGTTCCACTGATTGGTTTTTGCGGCAGTCCCTGGACGCTTGCGGCCTATATGATTGAGGGAAAAGCAACGCCAGGCTTTCCCTTGATCCAAACCATGCGCGAAAAAGAACCGCAATTGCTGCATAACTTATTGGATATATTGGCACAATCCGTTTGCGCGCATTTGAATGCTCAGATTGAGGCAGGCGCCGAAGTCGTTATGCTGTTCGATACCTGGGGCGGCATGCTGGATACCCCCAATTATGAAATATTTTCATTGGCTTACGTGAAAAAAATCTTTGCCGGCCTCAAACGGCACTATAATGATAATAAGATCCCCGTGATTTTATTCACTAAGGGCGGTCATCGGTGGCTTGAAACAATGATGGATTCAGGTTGCGATACCCTGGGAGTGGATTGGGAAATTTCATTAAAAGAAGCGCGAGCGAGAGTAGGGTCCCACCTCTCATTACAAGGAAATATGAATCCAGCGCGTTTGCTGGACTCGCCTTTGGCGATTCAAAACGAAGTGGCCCGTGTGCTTGAATCGTTTGGATCAGGGTCAGGACATGTATTTAATTTAGGACATGGTATTACACCAGATGTGCCGCCAGAGCATGTTGCGATTGTTGTCGATGCGGTGCATGAACTCAGTAAGCCGTATCATGCAAAACCTAACAGATAAAAAAGGTGATGTATGCAGGTGAGTGGGATGAAAAAAAGCATAGTACAACGGGTCTTGCGCTGTATAGGCGTGGGTGCTTGTTTGCTTTTAGTCGCGAATGCTGCTTTTGCTGTCACACCATTACCCACAGATAAAGCATTTCAATTTTCTGTCACTATCAATGGAACCCAACAAGTTGAGACGCATTGGAAAATTGCGCCGGGTTACTATCTTTACAAAAATAAATTTCATTTTGAAGTCACGCCAACGACAAAGATCAGCTTGCAATTTCCCAAGAGTGAATTTAAACATGATGAGAAGCATGGTCGTTATGAAGTCTATTCTGGCAATATCAGCATACCTTTGTTCTTGCAAACCAACGTCCAATCAGTGCAATTACAAGTGGATTATCAAGGTTGTTCAGACGGCGGGTTTTGTTATCCGCCCGTACATAAAGTAATGATACTGAATTTGTCTCAGCGAGTCGTAATCGATCAGCAACCGTCGATGAGTATGCAGTCTCTGTTGACCAATCAACACGGAATTACATTATTTTTAAAAGCTAGCAGTATGAGTTTGGTGTTGTTGATGTTTGTGGGCTTAGGTTTGCTGCTTGCATTTACACCCTGCATTTTACCAGTGGTTCCAATTTTAACGAGTGTGATTATCGGCCACAAAGAACCCGTATCCACAAAGAAAGCATTGTTTTTAACATCAGCCTATATATTCGGCATGTCACTTGCTTATGCATTAGCAGGATTGCTCGTTGCATCCATGGGGCATTCATTGCAAGTGTGGTTGCAAAATGTTTGGGTCATTAGTGTCGTTTGTATTTTGTTTGTTTTGCTCGCGCTCTCTTTGTTTGGCGTTTATTATTTGCGGTTACCAAGACAGTTGCATAATGCTATTGCGCATTTGAATCACAAACAACAAAGCGGAACCTATGCAGGCGCGTTTGCTATGGGCATACTCTCCACGTTAATTGTATCGCCTTGTGTCACGGCACCCTTAGTAGGGGTGTTGCTCTATATTGCAGAAACCGGTAACCAATTATTTGGTGCTAGCGCCTTATTTGCTTTGGGTGTAGGGATGGGCTTGCCATTATTGTTAGTGGGCATGTCTGCTGGAAAATACTTGCCTAAAAGTGGACCGTGGATGGAGGCAATTAAAAAGAGTTTTGGATTTGTGATGCTCGGCATGGCGATTTGGTTATTGTCACGCGTAGTCTCAGCTACCGCAATTAGCTTGCTTTGGGCTGTGCTATTGCTGGGTGTCGCTTTTTTTATGGCGGGTTATCTGCCACTCTTATTTAAGCGCCATATCATTCTTCGAGGTCTCGGTGGCGTGGTAGGCGTGTTGGGTGTGTTTGTTATGTTAAGTGTGTTGCCTATATGGCATGGCAACGCGCCTGTTTCTGCAAATAATGGTTTGATGACTGTGGCGAGTATTGCTGATGCGAATGAGCGCATTGCTGTTGCGAATACATCACACTTACCCGTTATTATCGATTTTTATGCGGATTGGTGTGAATCGTGTGTGTCGATGGATCACAAAGTATTTAGCCAGCCAAATGTCAAAAAAGCGTTAGCGGGCTTTGTGGTGTTGCGGGTGGATCTTTCTGCTAATAACCGAAATGATCAAGCACTATTAAATTACTTTAATGTGATTGCCCCACCAACCATGTTGTTCTTTAGCAGTGATGGTAGAGAAGTGAATGCACGCCGGATTATTGGCGAAGTCAGTGCAACGGAATTTTTATCAAGGATCTCGCTTTTTTACGCTGAAGGGTGTGACAAAAAAGCACAGTGTTGATGAGATAACTTAAATTAAGAGGATGATTATGCTGTTAGACTCGCGACCGGTACCGCAACTTAATACGACTCAGGTCGAGCCGCTGCAAACGCTTGAGCAGCATTTCCTTGCTCACTGTGAAGATATTAAGAAATGGTTTCAAACGGAGTGGCAGCGTACTGCGCCACCTGTGTATGGTTCAGTGGATTTACGCAATGCGGGCTTTAAGTTAGCACCCATCGATATGAATTTATTTCCTGCCGGTTTTAATAATTTGAATCCTGATTTTTTGTCACTATCAGCGGAAGCCGCAAAAAAAACATTATTAAACGCTGCGCCAAACGCGAAAAAAATTCTGATCATTCCTGAAAGCCACACACGCAATTTATATTATTGGGAAAATGTGCGCTTGCTACAAAAAACGCTGGAAATGGCGGGCTTTGAGGTGCGCTTTGGTATCATCAGCGATGAAATAAAGTCACAGCAGACCATTGATTTGCCATCAGGTCACACAGTGACCGTTGCGCCATTGCAACGAGAAAATGATTGGCTCAAAGTCGACGGTTTTAAACCGGATATCGCATTATTAAATAATGATCTTTCAGACGGTATCCCCGATATTTTGCAAAATTTAGCCCATCCTTTAATGCCGCCTGCGGAATTAGGTTGGAGTCAGCGGCTTAAATCAGAACATTTTCAATATTACGCAGAAGTGACGACTGAGTTCGCGAAAAAAATGAGAATTGACCCGTGGTTGATTGCACCTTTGTTTAGAAAGTGCGGTCAAATCGATTTTATGCAGCAAGAAGGCTTGGAATGTTTGATTAGTAATGCAGAGCGCTTATTTGTAGAAATTAAAAAGAAATATGATGAATACCATATTGCACAACAACCTTTTTTAATTATTAAAGCAGATGCGGGAACTTATGGCATGGCGGTGATGACCGTTCGTAATGTAGATGAGTTGAGAACGTTGAATCGAAAACAACGTACACGCATGGCGACCATTAAAGGCGGCCAGCCTGTGCGCCAAGTCATTATTCAAGAAGGTGTTTATACATTTGAGACATTTGGCGAGGAACAAGCAGTAGCGGAACCCGTCGTGTATTTGTGGGGTGAGTGCGTGGTGGGTGGTTTTTATCGCGTGCACAAAGAACGTGGTACCGATGAAAATTTAAATGCACCCGGCATGCAGTTTGAACCACTTCCTTTCCAACAAAGTTGTAATGAGCCGTGCGATGCTCGTTTTTATCTTTATGGTATTATTGCACAATTAAGCATGCTCGCAGCTGCCCGTGAAATTCATGATCAGGTGAAAAAATGACAATCCGTCTAGGTGTGGTGATGGATCCGATTGGGTCTATTCATTATAAAAAAGACAGTACACTTGCGATGCTGCTGGAAGCAGAGAAGCGTGAATGGGAACTTTATTATTTTGAGCAACAGAATTTATTTTTAGAAGACGGCGTGCCTTATGGTGATGCATGTCCTTTGTTGGTTGCGCATAACCCAGATCAGTGGTTTAAATTTCAAGACAGTTTGCGTATCCCGTTAGCAGAGCTTGATGTTATGTTGATGCGTAAAGACCCGCCCGTTAACGAAGAATATATCTATACCACTTATCTATTAGAACAGGCGGAACGTTTAGGCGTGTTGGTCGTCAACAAGCCGCAATCGTTGCGCGATTGTAATGAAAAATTATTTGCTACACTTTTTCCAGAATGCATGCCACCAACCCTGGTGACCCAATCTATAGAAAAACTGCACGCGTTTAAAAATAAATTTGGCGACATCATTTGCAAACCTTTAAACAGCATGGGTGGTGCGATGGTGTTTAGAGTGAAAAATGACGAAGTGAATGCGAATGCCATTTTTGATGTGTTAACCCGCGGTGGTCATCAATACATGATGGCGCAACAATTTATTCCTGAAATCAAAAACGGTGATAAACGAATTATTATGGTGAATGGTGAACCGCTTAACCATGCCTTAGCGCGTATTCCACAAGGAAATGATTGGCGCGGAAATTTAGCGGTAGGAGCGAAAGGTGTTGCGCAACCATTAACAGAACGTGATCGTTTTATTTGCAAGCAAGTGGGCCCCGTATTGCGTGAACGCGGATTATATTTTGTTGGTCTAGATGTGATTGGCGATTATTTAACCGAAATAAATGTAACAAGCCCTACGTGCATTCGGGAATTGGATGCGGCAACCGGATCAAATATTAGCGCTCAGTTGATGGATTTGATTGAAAAGCTATTACATAAGAAATAAGATGCGGCTTTAACTTTTCGGGAGACGATATGAGCGCATCTAGAGAAGATATACCAAAAGCAAAAGAACAAACTGCCACTCCTGCTGCTGATTTTCAATCGCCGACTATGCATCATCACCTGCGTTTTCAATATGCCGCCGGATCATTGCACGGTTCACAACAATCAGATTCTCATCATCGAGAAGGATTAAAAGTTGGTTTTTCGTTGGACAATAAAGGTTTTTTAAGTAACCCCCAGAAGCATATGTAAAATTTACAGGTAACGGTATGCAGAACCATTTGCCATACTGGCTAGCAACGCTCTTTATGCCAGAAGTTGGACCGCGGACAGTGTTCCGATGGCTTTTGCATTTTTCAACTATAGAAACATTATTCAATGCATCAACAGAAGAGTGGCAAGCGGCGGGCATTTCCCAAAAGCACCAACAAGCCCTCCGCGATCCCAATTGGCGGGCGGTTGAGCAAGAATTGGCTTGGGCAGATAACACACAGCATCATATCCTCTGCAGCAACGATAGCCATTATCCTCCCCTGTTAAAAGAAATTTCTGATCCACCATTAGTGCTTTACGTGCGCGGAGATGCGTCTCTTTTGTCTCACATCCAGTTAGCCATTGTAGGATCACGCAATGCGACACCATTTGGCATCACGAATGCGGAGCAATTTGCCCGTTATCTTGCAGAAGCCGGATTTGTTATCACCAGTGGTCTAGCCTTAGGGGTGGATGCAGCTAGTCATCGGGGTGCGTTGGCCGCAAAAGGTAAAACCATCGGTGTGTTGGGTACAGGCTTAAAACACATGTACCCCGCATCGCACCGGATGCTTGCTGAAGAAATGATCAATCAAGGCGGTGCGTTGGTGTCTGAATTTCCGTTGGAGACACTTGCCAAAGCGCAGCATTTCCCGCGACGCAACCGGATCATTGGTGGCTTGAGTCAAGGTGTCTTGGTGGTGGAGGCGGCATTGAAAAGCGGTTCACTCATTACGGCCAGACATGCGCTTGAGCAAGGCCGAGAAGTATTTGCGATTCCTGGTTCTATACATCATCCACTCGCACGCGGCTGTCACCATCTCATTAAACAAGGGGCAAAGTTAGTAGAAAAAGCAGCAGATGTGTTGGAAGAATTGCAAGTATCTCTACCTAACCTCAATAAAAATAAGCGCGTGCAGGCAGAGGCAACACCTGCCGTCTTGCACCCTTTATTGGAACAAATTGATTATGCTGTTACATCGTTAGATAGGATTATCTTGCAGAGCGGATTGACTGCGGGAGAAGTTTCCTCCATTCTTTTAAGATTAGAGCTGCTTGGCCACATACATACTGTCTCAGGTGGTTATGTGCGCGCAGTTCCCAATTGAATAAGGTGGCAAGCCGAGACGATGTTTGAAATATTAATGTATCTATTTGAAAATTATATGGAAAACAGCGTAGCCTTGTGTGTGGATGAGGATACGATTGTGAGCGAACTAGAGCAAGTGGGCTTTAGCCGAGGGGAAATTGGCCGCGCGCTCGATTGGCTGGATGGGTTAAATCGTGCACAAGAAACGGCTTATACTGGCCCGCAAGCAACCCCTCACTCCATGCGTAGCTATACAAATGAAGAGTGCGAACGTATAAGCGTTGAAGGCAAAGGTTTTCTACTCTACCTAGAGCAATTATGTATATTAGACCCGACCACACGTGAAGTGGTGATCGATCGGTTGATGGCGTTGGATCATCGTGAAGTAGACCTAGGCCGCATTAAATGGGTCGTTTTGATTGCGTTATTTAATCAACCTGATAAAAAGGCAGCACTTTCTTTGTTACAAGATATGGTTTTATCGGATTCGATAGATGTACTTCACTAAGTTTCATCATTATATAAAATACTTACCAATTAAGGAATGCTTGTTTCCATGACACAACATCTTGTGATTGTAGAGTCGCCTGCGAAAGCAAAGACTATAAAAAAATATTTAGGTAGTGATTTTCATATCATTGCATCTTATGGCCACGTGCGTGATTTATTGCCTAAAGAGGGCGCGGTTGACCCAAAGCATGATTTTAAAATGCGCTATGAGTTAATAGCAAAAAATGAGAAACACGTAACCGCAATCGTTGCGGCGATGAAGAAAGCCGATGCGCTCTATCTCGCTACCGATCCTGATCGTGAAGGGGAGGCCATTTCTTGGCATATTTATTCTATTTTAAAAGAGAAAAAAGCACTGGGTAAAAAACCAGTCCACCGTGTGGTCTTTCACGAAATTACAAAATCAGCGATTCTGGCAGCTGTTGCATCCCCTCGCGAGATTTCCATGGATTTAGTCAATGCGCAGCAAGCAAGACGCGCCTTGGATTATTTGGTTGGTTTTAATTTATCCCCTTTATTATGGAAAAAAATTCGCTACGGATTGTCAGCGGGCCGTGTGCAAAGTCCCGCATTATGCATGATTGTGGAGCGGGAATTAGAGATTGAAAAATTCATTTCTCAAGAATATTGGGATTTGGAAGCAGCAGTAGAAGCGGAAAAGAAAGCATTTAGCGCAAAATTGGCTGTCTTCAACGGCGAGAAGTTAGAACAATTTTCCATTACCAACCAAGAGCGCGCGGAGATTGTTAAAGCAGAACTCGTGAAAGTGGCTAAAGGCAAATTAGTAGTTGCTAAAGTGGAAAAAAAGCAGCGTAAACGCAATCCCGCCGCGCCCTTTATTACTTCGACCATGCAGCAAGAAGCCGCGCGCAAATTAGGCTTTGCTGTACAGCGCGCGATGCGTATTGCTCAACAACTCTATGAAGGTGTGGAACTAGATATTGGTTTCACTGGTTTGATCACTTATATGCGTACAGATTCTGTCAATTTAGCGCAAGACGCCGTGACTGAACTCCGACGTTTTATAGATGAGCGCTATGGCAAAAACAATGTGCCGGAAGAACCGCGGTTATATAAAACCAAAGCAAAAAACGCCCAAGAAGCGCATGAAGCCATACGGCCCACGTCTGTTCTTCATACACCTGATTTAGTGAAACCATTTTTATCGCCAGAACAATTCAAATTATATGATTTAATCTGGAAACGTACCGTGGCATCACAAATGATTTCAGCCACGATCGATACAATGACATTAGATATGATTGCAGGCAGTGATCTTCATCATTTCCGTGCAACGGGCTCGGTGGTGACGGATCCTGGTTATATGTTGGTGTATCAAGAAGGATCGGACGATAAACCAGATGAATTAGCAGATGAAACACTACTCCCGCAGCTGAAAGAAGGGGATATAGTGACACTCACCGATTTGGCATGCAATCAACACTTCACTGAGCCGCCGCCACGTTATTCTGAGGCAACACTTATTAAAGCATTGGAAGAGCATGGCATTGGCCGTCCTTCAACCTATGCAGCTATTGTATCCACCTTGCAAACACGCGAATACGTTGTACTTGATAATAAGCGCTTCAAGCCGACAGACATCGGTCGTGTCGTCAGTAAGTTTTTGACCCAATATTTTTCGCGCTATGTCGATTATAACTTCACTGCCAAGTTAGAAGATGAGTTGGATGAAATATCCAGAGGTGAAAAAGAATGGGTGCCTTTGCTGGAAGAATTTTGGGACCCCTTCAAGAGCCAAGTCGATACTATTCTTGAAACAGTTAAACGTAAAGACGTGACCCAAGAATTGATTGATGAAAAATGCCCTGAATGCGGTAAGCCGCTATCCATACGTTTAGGTAAACGCGATCGCTTTATTGGTTGCACCGGTTATCCTGATTGCAGTTATACGCGCGCAGTAGCCGAAAATCCTGAGACGGCTGAGGAAGATAATGAAATAGTCGAAGGACGCGAATGTCCTGATTGTGGCGGTGCATTGAAAATTAAACACGGCCGCTTTGGCAAGTTTATAGGCTGTGGTAGTTATCCGAAGTGCAAGCACATCGAATCATTAAATAAGCCAGCAGAAACGGGTGTAGAGTGCCCTGAATGTAAGCAAGGCAAAATTTTGCAGCGTAAATCTCGTCGCGGCAAAATATTTTTTTCCTGTTCACGTTACCCAGATTGCAAGTACGCGCTTTGGAATGAACCCATTGCACAAGCCTGCCCAACCTGCGCTTGGCCAATCTTAACGATTAAGAAAACTAAAAAGCGCGGAACAGAATGGGTATGTCCACGACCAACTTGTGGTTACGTCACGCAAGTAGAAGAGACAGCGGAAGAAAAAAAGTAAGTAATCAAGCATAGAGTGCTGCAATGAAACAACATATAGAAAACCTGGTTCAGCAAGCCATAAAGCAATTGCAAGCGATGGGAGAGTTATCCGAGATCCCTGCTTATGTGCAAGTGGAGGCGGCCAAAGATAAACAACATGGCGATTTTGCTTCTAACATCGCCCTTATTTTGGCAAAAAGCGCGCAAAAGAAACCGCGCGAAGTAGCTGAGCGTATTCTACAGGTGCTGCCTGCTTCGCCTAAGCTGCAAAAAGTTGAAATCGCAGGTCCTGGGTTCATTAATTTCTTCCTGGTGCCGAACGCTATGTCTGATGTTGTTAACCAAATACTCTCGCAAAAAGAACAGTTTGGTCGCTGCAAAATAGGCAGAGAAAAACGCGTCCTCGTCGAATTTTTATCATCTAACCCAACGGGCCCGTTGCATGTGGGGCATGGTCGTCATGCGGCCTATGGGACAGTGGTCTGCAATTTATTAGATGAAGTGGGTTTTAAAACCTTTAGAGAATATTATGTGAACGATGCGGGCCGACAGATGGATATACTCGCTGCCAGTGTTTGGTTGCGCTATCTCGCACTCTGTGGAGAAAACATCGAATTTCCAGCAAATGCTTATCGCGGCGAATATGTGATAGATATTGCAAAGACCATTCATGATTTGCACCAAGACCATTTTAGGGTGTCAGCAAAGCAAGTATTTGCAGATTTACCCCCAGATGAACCTCAAGGTGGTGATAAAGAAATTTATATAGATGCTGTGATAGAGCGCGCTAGGAAATTATTAGGCGATAAATATCAAATCATCTTTGATTTGAGTTTAGAAAATATCATGGTGGATATACGCAATGATATGAAAGAATTTGGCGTGCATTACGATAATTGGTTTTCTGAGCGTCAGTTGGTTGCCACGGATGTGGTAGACCGGATGCTTCTGAAGCTAAAAGAAAGTGGGCATGTTTATGAGCGCGATGGTGCGCTTTGGTTTAGTTCCACTAGTTTTGGCGATGTAAAAGATCGCGTGTTGGTGCGAGCGAATGGCATACGCACGTATTTTACGAATGATATTTCCTATCACCTGGATAAATTTGAACGCGGTAATGATTTAGCAATTACCATTATGGGTTCCGATCATCACGGCTATACCGCCCGCATCAAAGCCGCTATTGAAGCCTTGGGTATCAACCCAGAGCGTTTGCTTCACATGTTGGTGCAGTTTGTGACGCTATATCGCGGGGGTGTGCAAGCACAAATGTCCACGCGCGGCGGCAATTTTGTGACTTTGCGTGAATTGCGCAATGAAGTCGGCAATGATGTGGCGCGTTACTTTTATGTGATGCGAAAATCTGAACAACACATGGATTTTGATTTGGACTTGGCTAAAGCTCAATCCAATGAAAATCCTGTTTATTATATACAATACGCGTATGCTCGTATTTGCAGTGTGTTTAAACAATTAGCTGAACGCCAACTTCAATTTGATGAGGCGAATGGCCTGAAGCACTTAGACCTGCTAACCGAACCGCAAGAGCGGGAGCTGTTGAACACCTTATCTCGTTATCCAGAGATGATTATTAATGCGGCACTGCATTATGAGCCACATCAGCTTACGCATTATTTGCGCGATTTAGCGGCTGATTTCCACGCCTACTATAATTCTCATCAATTTATTGTGGAGGATGTGGGTTTGCGTGATGCGAGAATGGCGTTGGTGATGGCGGTTCGACAAGTATTATTAAATGGATTTAACTTATTAGGCATCTCAGCCCCTGAAAGTATGTAACTATGCGTAGTGATTTCACACAAAGAGGAAAGTCTGGAAAAAGAAACGTTCGGCGTTTGCGCGGACGGTGGCTCTCGGTCGTTCTTTTATTGGTATTTGTCTTCGGCGGTATCGGGTATTTTGTTTATCAGCATAAAAATCACCCGGACGTTTCTCTATTGCGACTTCTTTTTTTACTTCAGTGACGCATTGGTTTAGCGAACGCAAACAACATTTGCATCAGGGTATTGAAAAAGTAAAACAAATGACAAAAAATCAAGAAACAACACCGGAGCAAATTCATTTTGATTTTTATACGGCCTTACCGGCTATGCAAATGCCTGCATCGGTGGCAACCAATGAGAATCTTGATACTCAACCCACCTCGCATTCGACGCCTAAAACAGTGAAACCAGACGTACAAAAACCTACAAACCTAGCTGCGGAACGTGCTCTTTTTGATCCGACTGAAATTGAACAAGATTTTTCGAATCAACTAACGCATTCGCAAAAGACACGGCAAAAGCAACGAAAAACCGAACAGGGGTAATGAAACATGATAAGCAGCATGACAGCGTTTGCGCGATCGCAACATCAAGGTGAGTGGGGGAGTTTGGTGTGTGAAATGCGCTCCATTAATCACCGTTATCTAGAAATTAGCCTACATTTACCCGATGTATTGCGTGTGTTGGAAATGCCGATACGAGAGCGTATTCGTGAGCATATCAAGCGCGGAAAAATCGAGTGTGCAATCCGCTTTCAGCCAAACCAAAACCAAACCGGTGCACTATTTTCGATTAATAAAGTGCTGGCCAAAGAATTGTGTGTGGCAGGCGAACAAGTCGCTAACCTGTTGCGCGAGCCAGAAAAAATATCCCCAATGGATATCATGCGTTTCCCCGGCGTTTTAGAAACAAAAGAAACAAGCATTGTGGCGTTTGAGAATGAGGTTTTTCTTTTAATCGATAAAACCGTGGAAGATTTAATGCAGGCCCGCAAGCGTGAGGGTGAAGAACTAAAGCAGCTTTTTTTACAACGCATGGAATTGATGCAAACGGAATTAGCCAAAGTACGAACGCGCTTGCCCCATGTCATGATTGAACAAAAAGACCGATTATTAAAACGTTTTCTAGATGCAAAAATCGAATTGGATCCCACTCGTTTGGAGCAAGAAATGGTGATGTTTGCGCAAAAAATTGATGTCTCAGAAGAGATAGAGCGTACAGAAACCCACATTAACGAAGTCCGGCGCATGTTAAAACAAGGTGGCTTAGTGGGCCGTCGCTTCGACTTTCTTTTACAAGAACTGAATCGCGAATCGAATACACTAGGTTC